>NZ_NCSR01000006.1:0-177241 GCF_002105485.1 Leifsonia sp. NCR5 | reverse complement strand
GCGGGGAGCCAGTCGGCGTCGGCGTGCTGGCCGAGGCCGGGCGCGGTGCGGCCGGGCCGAGGAGGCGAACCGGCCAGGTGGATGGGGTTGGCCGGCTGGCGGCCGCCGACCTCGCCCCGGTCGTCGACCAGCTGCTGCACCGGATGCGCGCCGAGGCTCTCCGCGAGCGCCACGGCCTCGGTGATCGTGTTGACCAGCCCGGCCGGCACGTCCCTGGCGTCGAGGCGCTGTTTCCAGTGCGCGGCCGGAGCGGTGCGGAGGACGGACTCGAGTTCGCGGCGGAGTGCATCCCGGTGGCCGACGCGCTGCGCGTTGCTGCGGAAACGCTCGTCGGCGGCGAGGTCGGGGCGGCCCAGCTCGTCGGCGAGGGCGGCAAACTGGCGGTCGTTGCCGACCGCGATGACGAGCTCGCGGTCCTGGCAGGCGAACAGCTCGTACGGGGCGATGCTCGGGTGCGCGTTGCCGAGACGCCCTGGGTCGATGCCGGTGGCGAGCGCGCCCGACGCCTGGTTGGTGAGGGCGGCGAGCAGGGTGCTGAGGAGGTCGACGTCGAGATGGTCGCCGAGTCCGGTCGTCTCGCGGGTGCGGAGGGCGAGCAGGATGCCCGAGAAGGCGTTGAGCCCGGTGAGCACGTCGACGAGGGCCACGCCCGCTTTGGTCGGAGGTCCGTCTGCCGCGCCGGTCACGCTCATCAGACCGCCGACCGCCTGCACGAGCAGGTCGTAGCCGGGGAGGTCGCTTCCCGGTCCGAACCCGGTGATCGAGCAGTAGACGACACCGGGGTTAGCCGCGCGGACGGCGGCGTCGCCGAGGCCGAACCGCTCCATCGTCCCCGGGAGGAAGTTCTCGATCACCACATCGGCGGTGTGCGCGAGGCGGCGGGCGGTGGCGAGGCCCTGCGGGGTGCGCAGGTCGCAGACGGCGGAGCGCTTGGAGCGGTTCACGCCGGAGAAGTACGTGGAGTCGCCGTGCTCGTCGGTGGGCGGAAGCCAGCGGCGGGTGTCGTCGCCGAGCGGGCTCTCGATCTTGACGACGTCCGCGCCGAAGTCGGCCAGCATCATGGTCGCGTACGGGCCGGCCAGGATGCGCGTGAAGTCGGCGACCCGGATGCCCGCGAGCGGTGCCCCGGGGAGTGGCACCCCGGCGAGTGGCATCGGCGGCTCGTGGTGCGTCATGCGTGCATCCAATCAGACATCCTTGTCTTATTGCAACGTGGAAATATTTATGGGACACTCAGCCGACCGCGGTGGACTCCCTGCGCACGAGGCTGTACGGCGCGTGGTCGGTGCGCGGCTCGGCCTCCGGCTCGTCGAGGCGCCGCAACATGGCGACGATCGCCAGCCGGGCGATCTCGTGCAGGTCGGGGGAGATGGTGGTCAGCGACGGGGCGGAGAACGCGGCCTCCGCGGTGTTGTCCCAGCCGACCACCGCGATGTCGCCCGGCACGGAGATGCCCGCCTCGCGGAACGCCCGCAACGCGCCGATGGCGAGAAGGTCGTTGGCGCACACCAGCCCGTCCAGGCCGCCGAGGGGGTTGGATGCGCCGGATGCGCCGCCCGCGCCACCAGCACCCAGCCGCTCGATCAACTCCTTCGTGCGCTCGTAGCCTTCCTCGCGCGAGTAGTCGCCGTCCGGGCTCGACTGGTCCCAGCGCGACACCGTGACGATGTGCGCCGGGTCCGCAGTGAGTCCTGCTTCGTCGAGGGCTTTCTGGAAGCCCCGGATGCGGAGGTCGGCCGGGGCCGCGCCGATCGTTCCGACTTTCACGTTTCCGAGGAAGCCGAGGGTGCGCCTGCCGCTTTCGATGAGGCACATCGTCGCGTCGTAGCTGGAGCGGACGTTGTCGACGACGACGCTGTCGATCCGCTCGCTGCGGAAGCGCTCGCCGAGGAGGACCAGCGGGGTCGAGCCGCGCTCCGCCTCGAAGCGTTCGAGGTCGATCGAGAGGGGGCTGAACAGGATCCCGTCGGTGAGGATCGTGCGGAATCCGGCCGCCACGCGCAGCTCCCGCTCGAGCAGGCCCCTGGTCTCGTCGATCACCACGTCGTAGCCGAACCGTTCCGCCTCGGTGACGACGGCGTGGGCGAGCTGGGCGAAGTACGGGTGGGAGACGAACGGCACGGACAGGGTGAGCAGGTTGCTCCGTCCGCTGCGCAGTTGCCTGGCCGCCAGCTGCGGGCGGTAGCCGATCTCGGCGATCGCCGCTTCGACCTTCGTGCGGGTCGCCTCGCTGATGTACTTGTGCCCGTTGACGACGTTCGAGACCGTGCGGTACGAGACGCCGGCGAGCGCGGCCACGTCTTTGATCGTGGGTGCTCCCGATCGTCGGCCCGGTGTCTGCTCGTCCATACTGGTCACGGTCACATCGTAGGGGAGCAGATTGTTGCAACGTTGACACATTTGCATGTTTCCACGTTGCAATATTTTGGAATGTCTGCTTGAGTGTCTCTGCAGAGCAGCTCGCCACACCCCCGGCGCCAGCTCTCCGGCATTCACATTCCGGCCGGAGCACCGTTTCGCACACCACATCGAGGCACCCCCTCCTCGAAGCGCCCAGCGGCCACCGACCACGAACATCCATTCAACGACGAGGAGATGATCTGTATGACAGCAGGCACCCAACGGCGGCCGAAACGGCTGCTGGCAGTCGCAGGAGCTGCGGCACTCAGCCTGATCGCACTCACCGCGTGCACCGGGACCAGCGAAGCGCCCGCCGCGGACGGCGGAGGCATCGGAACGGCCAAGAAGCACGTCAAGATCACGATGATGTCGAACGACGCGTTCGCACAGCAGTGGCAGGACCAGCTGGTCCCCGAGTTCAACAAAGAGTTCCCGTACATCGACGTCACCATCGACGCCGTGCCGTACACCGAACTGCTCGCGAAGGGCCTGCTCAACGGCACGGACCCCGAGCCCCAGTACGACCTCATCACGCTCGACGACCCGTGGACGCCGCAGCTGGCGAACGCCGGGGTGCTGCTCGACCTCAAGAACGACGCGAAGCAGTGGACGGACAAGGCGTACGACTGGGCCGACTTCAACGCGGCGCCCCTCGCATCCAGTGAGTGGGACGGCAAGCAGTACGGCGTCCCGCTGCGCTCCAACATGCTGCTGATGTTCTACAACAAGGCGCTGTACGCGAAGGCCGGTCTCGCAGAGCCCACCCCCGAGCTCACCTGGGACCAGTACCTGAAGGAGGCTCCGTCGCTGGTGCAGGACACCGACGGAGACGGCAAGGTCGACTCGTGGGCGGTCGGGCTCACCTGGATGCGTGGAGTGCTCTCCCCGCCGGTCTGGCAGGCCGTCCTCAACTCCAACGGAGGCGCTCTGTTCGACAAGAACATGAAGCCGACGTTCGACACCAAGGAAGGCGCTGCCGCGTTGCAGACGCAGGTCGACCTGCTCAAGTACGCGCCTCCCGGAGCGACGAACTACAACTACACCGAGCCCCTGGATGCGTTCCGCCAGGGCAAGGTCGCCTCCATCTTCACCTGGGGCAGCGCGTACAAGAGCGCCGCCGTCGACCCGGCCGTCACGAAGCTGACGCCGGACCAGGTGGGCATCCAGACGATGCCGGCCGGTTCGGACGGGCCGAGCACGCACCGCGGCATCTGGAGCGGTTCGGTCTTCAAGAACTCCACGCACCCGGAGGCGGCCTGGACGTTCCTGCAGTGGATGACGTCGAAGAAGGGCGAGGTCTGGACGACCAACACCCTCGGATCGTTCCCCGCCCGCAAGTCGACGCTCGCGACCACCCCCGAGCAGGCGTGGCTCTCCCCGGTCTTCACGACCATCCAGAGCGCGTACGACGTGGCGGAGAAGGGCCAGATGTGGCGGCCCCGCAGCCCGGAGTCGAACGCGATCCAGGAGGTCCTCGCCGACCAGACGAGTGCAGCCGTCCAAGGCCAGGCGTCGTCGGAGGACGCGCTGAAGAAGGCCACGGATCAGATCAACAAACTCCTGAAGAAGTAGGAACATGACGGTCGAACTCACGAGACAGCGTGTGGACCGCGCTCGTCGCGTCTCGCGGATGCGGGACATCTTCAGCAGATGGACGTTCATGCTGCCGGCAACGGTGCTCCTCGCCGCTGTCCTCGCATATCCATTGCTCTACACGCTGCAGATCAGCTTCTCGAAGTTCGACCTCGCAACGTTCTCACCGACCGAATGGGTCGGTCTCGAGAACTACACGGCTGCACTGCAGAACGAGACGTTCCAGAACTCCCTGGTCGTCACCGGCATCTACCTGGTGCTCGCTCTTCCGCTGCAGATCGTGCTCGGTTTCGGGATCGCCTATCTGATGAACGCCGAGTGGAGAGGGCGTGGCATCGTCCGCGCCCTCTTCCTCATCCCGATGGTCGTGGCCCCCGTCGTCTCCGGCGGGATCTGGAAGATGATCCTCGACCCGCTCTGGGGTGTGGTCGGGTGGTTCCTCGGCCTGTTCGGGATCCCGCCGATCGACTGGTTCGGCAACGCGACCATGTCGATGATCAGCGTGGTTCTCATCGACACCTGGCGCTCCGTGCCGTTCGTCGCCCTGATCGCCGCCGCCGCGCTGCTCGCGCTGCCGAAGGACGTGTTCGAGGCGGCCAAGGTGGACGGGGCCAACTGGTGGCAGACGCTCAAATCGGTCAGCCTCCCCATGCTGGGCCCGATCATCGCCGCGACCTTCGTGGTGCGCTGGCTGGGGGCGGTGAAGATGTTCGACATCATCCTCGCGACCACGAACGGCGGCCCGGGGGAGGCGACGAACGTCGTCAACCTCTTCATCTATCAACAGGCGTTCCGATTGCTCAAGTTCAGCGAGTCGTCGGCGATGGCGGTGATCGTGCTCGTCATCACGATGATCCTCACGTTCGTGTTCCTGCTGGGCAGCAAGAAACTGGAGGACAGACTGTGACCACGATCACCAGGGACAGGGAGAGTCTCAGGGAGCAGACGAAGCAGCCCAAGACCTCCGCCATCGTCCGGCGACGCCGCAGCGAGCGAGCCCGCATCTGGTCGGGCGTCATCATCTGCGCGCTCTTCCTGCTTCCGCTGCTCTGGATGCTCCTCACCTCGTTCAAGCAGCAGAGGGACATCTTCACCACCCCGCCGACGATCTTCTTCGATCCGACGCTCAACCAGTACGTGCAGGCGTTCGTGCAGGGCGGCCTCGGCCCGAAGATGATCAACACGATCATCGTGGCGGGCGGGGCGGGCATCCTGTCGCTGGTCGCCGGAGCGATGGCCGGCTACGCGCTCTCCCGCCTGAAGATCAAGGGCGCGGCCACGATCGGCGTGCTGATCCTTGCGTCACGCGGTGTTCCGCCGATCGCCCTGGCCGTGCCGATGTTCCTCGTGGCCCGCACGCTCGGGATCACGGACACGCACATCACGCTGATCCTCGCGTACTGCTCGTTCGTCATCCCGTACGTGATGTGGCTGATGCGCGGGTTCTTCCTCGCGCTGCCCAAGGAGCTGGAGGAGTCGGCGATGATCGACGGCTGCTCCCGGATGGGCGCCTTCTTCCGGATCATCGTGCCGATCTCCGCGCCCGGACTCATCTCCACCTTCATCTTCAGCATCATCCTGGCCTGGGAGGAGCTCCTCTTCGCCCTGGTGCTGACCAATCGCAAGGCCACGACGCTCCCCGTCGCCATCGCCGGGATGGCGGGCGACACGGAGCACGGCGCCAACTGGGGAGCGCTGTCCGCAGCCGGCATGCTCACGGTCGTGCCCGTCGTGATCCTCGCCCTCCTCGTCCAGAAGTGGCTGATCCGCGGCCTCGCCGACGGCGCCACGAAGGGCTGATCCCATGAACGACGACAGACAGAAAGGCCGGAACGAGTGAGGCTACCTCTCAAACAGGTGGAGCCCGGTGGCGAGAGCGTCATCGAGCGCGAGATCACCGAGACGACGGAGCTGTGCCTCCCATCGGGCAAGCTGAACCCGGCGGCGGTCGGCTGGACGCGCAGGGCGCTGCACAGGACGGGGTTGCCGGGCTGGGGGCGCAACAAGCGCTTCGAGTACTGGGCCATCGTCACGCCGACGTCGATCGTCACGATGAACATCTCGCACCACGACTACCGCGCGAACGTCTCCGTCACCCACCTCGACCGCGCCACGTACACCGAGATCCGGCAGGGTGGGAACACCTGGTTCCCCGGAGCGGGCGGGATGCGCGACGAGACCAATCGCGAGCCGATGGAGGGCAGCCGCAACGACGTGCTGGTCAGGATGACGCCGCGCGGGGTGAACACCGTGCTGCACGCCGAGTCTGCGCGCATCTCGGTCGACCTGCGCATCATCGGCGAACCGGATCACGAGTCGATGGGCGTCGTCGTCCCGTGGAGCGACCGCGTCTTCCAATACACGAAGAAGGACAACTGCCTGCGCGCGCAGGGCGTGATCGTCGTGGACGGCGTCACCCACCACATCGAGCCGGACGAGTCGTACGCCGTGCACGACCGCGGTCGTGGCCGCTGGCCCTACTTCACCTTCTGGAACTGGGGAGCAGGCAACGGCCTGAGCGCGGACGGGCGGGAGCTCGGGCTGCAGTTCGGCGGCAAGTGGACGGACGGAACCCCGTCGACCGAGAACTGGATCCGCGTCGACGGCCGCCTGCACAAGATCAGCTCGCACCTCGACTGGCGCTACGACCCGACGGCGTGGCTGCGGCCCTGGACCCTCACCGGTCCCGGCGTGGAGGTCACCTTCACCCCGGAACACCACTCCCGGCACGTGTTCGACCGCTGGATCGTGATGAGCAGGGCGGACAGCTGTTTCGGCCACTACTCCGGGCGGATCACGCTCGAGACCGGCGAGGTCGTCGAGTTCGCGGATGTCTTCGGCCACGTCGAGGAGGTCGAACGCCGCTGGTGACGCACCTCACCCGGGCCTTCGGGCCCGCACCGACCGCTCCGGACGCCACTGCGTAGGTCCACTTCCGCAGCCGGAGCCGAGCGGGGCGCTGTACCGATATGCGGCGCCCCGCTCACCACAGCACCACAGCACCACCTTCACAGCACCACCACCCGCACCGATCGGAGACCGCACCATGTCAGTGAAGACCACGCGCCAGACTCCCGCCGTGCTCCGCGTCAGCGACGCAGCACTCGCCATCGCCTCTCCCCGCTCCGGCGACGACCAGGGTGGATGCTCGGCCTGGCTGAGCGGGCCCGCCGGTTCCGGCACCGCCCGCATCCTGCGCCTGGAGGGCGACGCCCCGCATCCGGACATGATCGTGGTCGACTACGCGTCGTCCGGCGGCCTGCACAGCAGGACCTGGGTGCTGCACAGCGTGATCGGCGAGCTCGGCGTCTTCACGCTGCTCGCCGAGTCTCCGACATCGTTCCCGGCCAGGGCGCACGCGCTCATCGGCTGAGCATCACCAGCGGTTGCGCACGTCTTCCGCCCAGCCGAGCAGCCCGTCGATCCGGATGCGCCCCTGCGCGATGTCGACCCATCCCGAGTAGTGGCCGAAGCACTGGTGGCCGCGACTGCCGAACACGACCAGTTCCGTCGAGCTCGTGTGGTCCCAGAACGGCACGAAGGTCACGTCAACACTGCTGCCGCGGATGCGCCACGGCGCCAGCCAGTCCCGTTCGTCGTACTCCCAGTCGAGTTCTTCGCTGATCTTGTGCAGCACGCCGTCGACGAGCACGCCGTTCTCCGTGGAGCCCGTCCCGTCCGTCCACCTCCCGCCGAGCTGCAGGCCGATCGTCCTCCCGTCGACCACACCGGATGCCGCGCCCCAGTTCCACCGCATCCGGTACGGCCAGCGCCCTCTGCCGTGGTCGAGCACGGCCCAGCTCTCGCCGGACGGCAGCTCCACGCGCGTGCCGTCGATGTCCAGCCAGCCGGTGGCGGGGCGCGCGACGTCCTTGACCGTGTACTGGAAGCGCTTGTGCGACCAGGGGACGACGACGGCGAGCACCTCGTGTCCGTCCGGACGCTCGGCGGTGATGTCGAAGGCGACGCCGGGTGCTGTTCCCCGCAGGCGCGTGCCGCCCGGCAGCTCGTCGATGTCGATGGACAGCGAGCGGGTGCGCGCCCTGGCGGACGACGCGCCCAGCCGGGCAGGGAGGGTCGCGCTCCCAGCGAGGGGGGAGACGGCTCCGCGTTCGACGGTCGCGCCCGACCGGATGTCGTGGGCCATGATCCCGTGCACCGCCGCGTAGTCGAGCGACGAGACGGTGAGAGACACGATGTGCGTCGGCGTCGTGACGGCCCAGTACTCCCAGCGCTTGTTGCGGCCCCAGACGGTGCGGCCGTCGATGCCGGACGTGTCGTGCAGCGGTGTGCGCGACCAGCCGACCGAGCGGCGGTCGAGCCGCCCATCCGCGAGGCAGAGCGACACGGGCTCCGTCAGTTCACGCTCGACGATTCTGTGACCCATCCTGGACTCCTTCGTGTGCCGGCAGGTTCGGTGGGGCGACGAGCGCGAACCGCGCGGCCAGCTCCCGGGTGATCGTGCGGACGGTGTCCGCGTCGGCCTTCAGCACGGTCCGGTCGGCGGTGAGGAGGCCGTTCAGCTCGTCCTCCACGTCGGCGAGCTGCGTGTACACGATCCCGGACAGCCCCTCCGCGATGGCGGGAAGCACCTCGTTCCTGTGCAGTGCGGCGAACGCATCCGTGAACGCGGAGACGGACGGGAGTCTGCGATAGCCGAACTCGCGGTCGCTGAACGCGTGCCCCGCGAGGCGGAGGCTGTACCCGCCGTACTCGGACACGACGACGGCGCGCCCGTCGCGGCCCCAGCTCCTGGACGGCCGGATGCGGCGGAAGTAGACGTGCAGGCTGCGCAGGTCGCCGCCGCCCTGGTCGTGCCAGCCGCTCGCGTGGTCGATGACCCTGTCCTGGTCGAGCGACCGGATGCGCTCCACGGCGTCGAGGGCGTCGAACTGCCCCCAGCCCTCGTTGAACGGCACCCAGGCCACCACGCTCGGCACGCTCGTCAGCAGCGTGACGGTCTCGGCGAGCTCGCGCTGGAACTCCTCGCGCCCCGCGGCATCCTGCCTGCCGAAGACAAGATGCCGCCGGTCGTCGATGCGCACGGGCAGCAGAACCGGTGCGGTGATGACCGCCGGGTTGTACCGGCGGCCGCCGTTCACCATGTCCTGCCACACGAGCATCCCGAGCCTGTCGCAGTGGTGGTACCAGCGCAGCGACTCGACTTTGATGTGCTTGCGCAGCATCGTGAAGCCGAGCTCCTTCATGCTCTGGATGTCGTGGATGAGCGCGTCGTCGGAGGGTGCGGTGAGCAGGCCGTCCGGCCAGTAGCCCTGGTCGAGGACGCCGGCGTGGAAGTACGGGCGGCCGTTGAGGAGCAGCCGGGGCATGCCGTTCCCGTCGCGCTCGACGCCGACGGAGCGCATCCCGACGTAGCTGGTGACGCTGTCGGTGCCGAGTCGCACCTCGAGGTCGTAGAGGTACGGATCCTCCGGGCTCCACGCACGCACGTCGTCGACGGGGAGGGTGATCGGCTCGCCCGGCCTGCCGCTGCCGCTCGACACCACCGCGCCGTCGGCGGTCAGGACGACCGTGGCCTCGGTGGTCGTCGAGGCGGCGCTGCCGATCACGGTCACCTCGACCGTGGCGTCCGCGAGCAGCGGCCGGATGTCGAGCCGCTGCACGTGCACCGCCGGCACGGACTCCAGCCAGACCGTCTGCCAGATCCCGGACTGCGCGGTGTACCAGATGCCCCCGCGGCGCAACGCCTGCTTGCCGCGGGAACGGTGGCTCGTGTCGCTGACGTCGACCACGTCGACGGTCAGTACGTGCTCGGCCTCGTCGGACAGAGCGGAACCGAGGTCGATGCAGAACGGCAGGAACCCGCCGGAGTGCCCGCCCACCCGAACGCCGTCGAGGTACACGACGCAGTCCTGGTCGACGGCCCCGAAGTGCAGCAGCACCCTGTCCTCCGCGAACCCGCTCGGGATGCGCACCGTGCGCCGGTACCAGAGGTGCCGTCCAGGAAGCAGCTGCCGCCCGACGCCGGAGAGCTCCGCCTCCGGGGAGAACGGCACGAGGATGTCTCCGTCCCAGTCCACCGGATGCTCTGCGCTGTCGGTGATCGCGTACTCCCACCGGCCGTTGAGGTTGAGGTAGCTGTCGCGCACGAGCTGCGGTCGCGGGTACTCCTGCAGCACGGCATCCCGGTCGAGGGAGTCGGCCCACGGCGTCCTCAGGCTCACGAGCGGCCCCACTTCGCGCGCACGGCGACGAGCACGGGAACGAGCACGAGCACCACGGCCGCCGTCGCGAAGATCTCCGGACCGGGCACCGGCTGCACGACGCCGAGCGAGGTGTACGTGTTCGCCGCACCGGAGATGACAGCGGCACCGAGGAACGGACCGGCGATCATCGGGATCATCACCGCGAGGATCATCCGGATGCCCTGCACGGCACCCGCACGGTCGGCCGGGGTGTGGTCGCGGGTCATCGCGGAGACCGTCGCCAGTGACGCCATCATGCCCGCCATCATCACCGTGGCCGCCGCGATGACCAGCGGCAGGTCGCGCGCGAAGGTCATGGCGATCAGGCCGACAGCGAAGACGCCGACGGCGGGGAGCAGGAACCTGGCCTTGCCGACCCTGTCCATCACGCGGCCGGCGACGATGCTCAGCGCGGACGCCAGGATCAGGACAATTCCGAGGGCGAGCGCGTACGACTCGATGCGGAGGTAGCGCTGCAGATAGATGATCACGAAGGGCAGGAACACCTGGGTGCTCGTGCCGATGACGGCCCAGATCGCCAGCGTGAGATAGAGGGCGGGCTGTCGCCTGACCGTGCTCGGGCGCAGACCGTGCACCACTGCGCTCAGGATGCGCTCCCGCCTGGCCGGAACGCCGCGATCCCGGATGAGGAACCACGACAGCGCGCCCGTCGCGATGGTGATGATGCCGACCACGCCGAAGAACAGCTTCCAGTCTCCGGCGCGGGTGAGGCCGTCGAGCAGCCCGAACACCAGCAGCATGGCGATCAGCGGGAGCACGGCGAGCACGCCGTCGACCCTGCCCCGGTTGGCCGGAGCGGTGGAGTCTGTCACCCACGCGCTGAATGCGGCGTCGTTGGCGCCGGAGCCGAACGCGCTCATCACGCAGTCGAGCAGCACGATCGCGACGATGGCGCCGATGAGGGCGGCCCCGGTGGGAGCTTCAGCACCGGACGGGGCTCCGACGAATCCGAACGCGGCCGTGCAGATGCCCCAGGCGACGTAGCCGACGGCGATGAGCGCGCGGCGGCGACCCATCCGGTCGGACCAGGCTCCGACAAGCAGTGTGGCGACGGTCGCGGCGACCGCGCTCGACCCGACCAGGATGGCGATGACGTTGGGGTCGGGGGAGATGGTGTCGTACACGTACACGTTGAGGTACATGTTCTCGACGGTCCAGGCCAGCTGGCCGACCAGACCGACGACGACGAGCGCCAGCCAGGTCCTGCCGCCGAGGACGGGACGGGTCGCGCGGGTTGCTGCGGGGGCTGCGGGTTCGGTTCGTGGACCCATCACATCCTCATCATCGAGAGTTGCAACGTGGAAATAACTATCCAGACCATAGCAACAAAAGCGGCCGCGAGCGGACATCCCTCCGCTCGCGGCCGTCCGGATCAGCTCACCAGGTGCTGTCGCCGCGCACGGTGACTTCGTAGCCGCCGTCGACGAAGATCACCTGTCCGCACAGGTGCGAGTTCTGCTCGCCGGCGAGCCAGACCAGCAGCTCGGCGGCGACCTCGGGGCCGAACGGCCCGTTGAGGGGCATCGGCACCTGCTCGTTCAGACGGGCGCGGCCCTCCGGGGTGGCGACCAGCTCCGCGGTCATCGGGGTGAGGACGACGCCGGGGGCGATGGCGTTGAGCGGGATGCTCGCGCCCGCCCACTCCGGTGTCGCGGCGTTCCGGCGCAGCCAGCGGGCGAGCGCGCGCTTGCTCGACGAGTAGATCTGGTGCGCGGTGGCCGGGGACTCGGCGAGCACGGTGGCGCGGGCGAGCGCATCCTCCTCGGTGCCGTCGAGCAGCAGGTCGACCAGCGTTTCGTCGTGGCTCTGCAGCGAGGCCATCGACGCCACGGCCACGGCGCGGGGAGCGCTGGAGGCGGCGAGCAGCGGGCGCAGCCCGTCGAGCGTCGCGATGGCGCCGTAGTAGTTGACGGCTGCGGTGACGGGGATGCCGGCGCTCAGCCCGGCGACGGCGAGCACGCCGTCGAGCACTCCGCCGGAGAGCTCTGTCGCCTTCTCGACGAGCGTCGCCCGTCCCTCCGCGGTGGAGAGGTCGGCGGAGATGTCGGTGCCGGCGAGGTCGGCGCCGATCACGCGGTGTCCGCCGGAGCGCAGGAGTTCGGCTGTGGCCTTGCCGATGCCGCTCGCGGCTCCGGTGACGAGGTAGGTGCGGGTCATTTCTCTTCTTTCTCGGGTGATGCGGGTGTGTCGGTCTGAGGCGGTCGTGCTGTGGTGGCTGCGGGGTCGGAGACGCCCGCAGCGTATGCGACGGCCTCGTCCCTGAAGCGCTGCAGGAGGCGGCGGAAGTCGTCGCGGTCGCGGTCCGGCCAGGTCTGCAGGAGGTCGGCCATCATGGCGTCGCCCGCGTCGACCAGGGCGTTCGCCGCAGCGGTGCCGTCCTCCGTCAGCCGGAGCAGTGTCGCGCGGGAGTCCTCCGGATCGTCGCGCTTCTCGACGAGCCCGTGCGCGCCGAGCCTGGCGCTCAGCTTCGAGATCGCTGACGCTCCGACGTGCAGCCGGGAGGCGAGGGTGGATGCGCGCTGCTCGCCGTCCCTGGCCAGCAGGGTGATGGCGACGATCGCCGTGGTATCCAGCTCGACGCCGACCCGGCCGGCGAGACCCCGGATGAACGCGCCGGACGACCAGAGCGCGAAGACCTCGAGCAGTGCGGCCAGCTGGCCGGAGCGATAGGGCAGCCCGGGGGTCGTGCCGGGAACCTCATCCACTGCCATCGCTGCCGCCTCTCGAAATGCTGTCTTGAGGACAGTATATCCTCCGTCCGGGCGGATGGGGGCGGCGATGGCTAGACCAGCGTTTCCACCCGGATCAGCTCCGTGCGGGCCACGACCTCGCGGTGCACGTCGGCCAGTGCCACTCGTCTCGGGTCGGTCAGGTACGCCTGCAGTGCTGCGTCGTTTGGCAGATGGATGACCTGCACCTCGAGCGGGGCGTCGCCGTCTCCGATGCGGCGCACCCGGCTGACCACCCGGCCTCCATGCTCGGGCACGAGTGCGAGGACCGTGTCCTCGTAGCGGGAGAGGGCGTCGTCATTGCCGTCGGACGCCCAGAGCAGGACGCACAGTTCAAGGCTCATCGGCACAGGATAGCCGCGCTCCGCATCGGCGCGCTTGACACCTTCCGGCCGCATCCCTAGCCTGAGAGCGCGACGAAATAAGTCGTAAATTTAACGAAACTTTTCGTGACGACGTGGTCAGAACAGTGAGGTCAGAACAGTGGGATCAGGCAACGAGAGCTCCGGACGTCCACCCGGTTTCGTCTCCATCGACGGTAGCGGATTCCTGGACGGATGGGGGCGTCCCATCCGGTTCACGGGCGTCTGCATCGGCGGATGGCTGAACATGGAGAACTTCATCACCGGCTATGCGGCCAACGAGTCGCTGATGCGCGACAAGGTCGCCGGCGTGATCGGGGCCGACCGAGCCGGCCGGTTCTTCGAGCGGCTGCTCAGCGCGTTCTACGGAGAGGCCGACGCGGAGTTCCTGGGCTCGCTCGGCATGACGATCGTCCGGATCCCGGTCAACTACCGCCATTTCGAGTCGGACGCCGACCCGTTCACGATCCTCCCCACCGCGTTCGACCACCTCGACCGCGCGATCGAGGCATCCGGCCGCCACGGCATCTACTCGGTCATCGACCTGCACGCCCTCCCCGGCAGCCAGAACCACCACTGGCACTCCGACAACTCCACCCACGAGCCGCACCTGTGGCAGCACCCGCACTTCCAGGACCGGGTTGAGAACATCTGGAAGGCCATCGCCGAGCACTACAATGACAACACCTGGGTCGCCGGATACAACCTGATGAACGAACCGGCGGACGAGTCCCGTGTCGTCGTCGGCCCGCTCTACCGCCGCCTGTTCGAGGCCGTGCGCGCCATCGACCCCGACCACACCATCTACCTCGACGGGAACACCTACTCCACGGAGTTCGACATGTTCGACGCGGAACCGTGGCCGAACACCGTGTACTCGCTGCACGACTACGTCGCGGCGGGGCTCGGCCGCGGAGGCGACTACCCCGGATACACGGACGGCACGTACATCGACGCCGACTACGCCAGGCAGAAGTTCCTGCAGCGCTCCGAATACGCCAGGCGGACGGGCACGCCGATCTTCGTCGGAGAGTTCGCTCCCATTTACACCGGCGACGAGCGCACGGACGCGATGCGCAGGCAGCTCCTCGCCGACCAGCTCGACCTCTACCGTGAGTTCGAGGTCAGCTGGACCAGCTGGATGTACAAAGATCTCGGCAGGCAAGGTCTCGTCGCCGTGACGGAGGACTCGCCGTACCGCCGCCGCTTCGACGCCTTCGTCGCCAAGAAGAACCGCCTCGCCGCCGACCAGTGGGGCAGCGACCGACTCGGCGGCGACGGCGTCCGCGAGGTCAGCCAGGCCGTGCAGGACCTCGCCGCGCGCGAATTCCCGGCCTGGACGCCGTACCCGTGGGGCCGGTTCGACACCGTCGCGACCGTGCTCAACAACATCCTCTTCGCCCAGCCGCTCGCCGACGAGTACGCCGAGCTGTTCCGCGGCCTGACCGACGACGAACTGGATGCGCTCGCCGACTCGTTCTCGTTCGAGCAGTGCGTTGTGCGCGAGAGCCTGCTGGATCAGCTGGTGGGCGGTCAGGACCAGCCGACCGTCCCCACAGCCTCCGCCGGTCAGGCCTGACGCCGTGCGCGCCATCGTGCTCCGGTCTCCGGACGCCGATCCGCTGCTCGAAGAGGTGGAGCTGTCGGCGCCGCGTGCCGGGGAGCTGCTGGTCCGCATCGAGGCCGCCGGTGTCTGCCACAGCGACTACCACTACATGACCGGCGACCTCACGGCGCCGCTGCCCCTCGTGCTCGGGCACGAAGGGGCGGGCATCGTCGAGGAGGTCGGTGCAGGCTCGTCCGGCAGGTTCGCCGTCGGCGACAGGGTGGCCCTGCTGTGGCGTCCGCGCTGCGGCACCTGCGCGGCGTGCATCTCCGGAAATCCGGTGCTCTGCGAGCGTGGCCCCGTTCAGGCCGGGTCGGGCGGGCTGCCGGACGGCACGAGCAGGCTGTCGCTGCCGGACGGCGGAACGCTGCACCACCTGATGGGGGTCTCCTGCTTCGCCGACCGTGTCGTGGTCAACGAGAACGCGGCCGTTCCCGTGCCGGATGGGGTGCCGCCCGAGGTAGCGGCGATCTCGGCCTGCGCGGTGATCACCGGTGTCGGGGCGGTGTTCCACGAGGTGCGGGAGGCGGCAGGGCGGCCGCTGCTCGTGCTCGGCGCCGGAGGGGTGGGGCTGTCCAGCGTGATGGGCGCTGCCCTCGTCGGCGCGCATCCACTGATCGTCATCGACGTCGACGATGCCAAACTCGCACTCGCCCGCGACCTCGGCGCGACGCACACCATCAACGGTCGCGACGAGGATGTGGTCGCTCGCGTGCTCGAGATCACCGGAGGCGCGGGCGTGCCGTGGGCGATCGAGGCCGTCGGCCGAGCGCAGACCCTGGAGCAGGCCGTGGAGTGCGTCGCGCCGGGCGGCACCCTGGTCGCCGTCGGCCTGGGAGCGGCGGGCGCCGGATTCCAGGTGCCGCTCAACCAGCTCGTGCAGCGGCAGAAGCGCGTCGTCGGCTCGCTCTACGGGTCGAGCAACCCGCAGCTCGACCTGCCGAGGATCTTCGCCCTCTATCTCGCGGGGAAGCTGCCGATCGACAGGCTGATCGGCGACCGCCTCCCCATCACCGACTTCGCCGAGGCGTACCGGCGGCTCACCGCCGGTGCTGTCGGGCGGGGCATACTCGTGCCGTAGGGCACATCAATCGAAGGAGATTCACTCGATGGTCCGATCACAGGGCTGGTACGGCGGCGACGGCCGCGACCCGTACATCCACCGGGCGTGGATGCGCAGAGGCGTGCCGGATCACGCGTTCGACGGGAGGCCGCAGATCGCCATCGCGAACACGGCGAGCGACCTGACGCCGTGCAACATGCACCTCAACGAGGTGGCCGAATACGTCAAGCAGGGAGTGTGGGAGGCGGGCGGCGTCCCGGTTAACGTGCCGATGGTGTCGCTGGGGGAGACCCTGGTCAAGCCGACGGCGATGCTCTGGCGCAACCTGGCCGCGATGGCCACCGAGGAGATGCTGCGCGCCAATCCGATCGACGCCGCCGTGCTGCTCGGCGGCTGCGACAAGACGATCCCCGCCCTGCTGATGGGAGCGGCGTCCGTCGACATCCCCGCCGTCGTGCTGCCGGGCGGCCCGATGCTGAACGGCTACTTCCGCGGGGAGCGGATGGGCTGCGGCACCGGTGTCTGGCAGCTCTCGGAGGAGGTCAGGGCCGGCACGCTCAGCGAGGCGGAGTTCGAGGCGACGGACAAGAAGATGATCCGCAGCAAGGGGCACTGCAACACGATGGGCACCGCATCCACGATGGGGTTGATGGCCGAAGCCCTCGGCATGACGATCCCCGGTGTCGCGGGCACGCCTGCCGCGGACAGCCGCCTGCTCGAAGCCGCCCACGCGTCCGGCAGGCTCGCGGTCGAGCTCGCGCTGGAGGACCGCCGCATCTCGCAGGTCATCACGAAGGAGTCCTTCCACAACGCGATCGTCGCGCTCGCCGGGATCGGCGGATCCACCAACGCCGTCGTGCACCTGCTGGCGATCGCCGGGCGGCTGGGCATCGACCTCACCCTGGAGGACTTCGACAGGATCGGCGGCCAGGTGCCGCTGCTCGTCAACCTGCAGCCGGCGGGCGCATACCTGATGGAGGATCTGTTCCGCGCAGGCGGCTTCCTCGCGGTGCTCGACCAGCTCACCGATCTGCTCGACCCGGCGGCGCAGACCGTCACCGGGCGTCCGCTCACCGACTACCTCGGCGGCAACCAGGTGTGGGACAGCGGCGTGATCACGCTCCGCGACGACCCGCTGCAGGACGACGCGGGTATCGCGGTCCTGCACGGCAATCTCGCCCCGCGCGGCGCGATCATCAAGCCGGCCGCCGCGACCCCCGAGCTGCTGGTGCACACCGGGCGGGCCGTCGTCTTCGACTCCATCGAAGACGCCCACGCGCGCCTGGACGACCCGGACCTCGACGTCGACGCGGACTCCGTGCTCGTCCTCCGCGGCTGCGGGCCGAAGGGATACCCCGGAATGCCGGAGGTGGGCAACATGCCCATCCCGCAGAAGCTGCTGAAGCAGGGCGTTCGCGACATGGTGAGGATCAGCGACGGACGTATGTCCGGAACGGCATACGGCACCGTCGTGCTGCACGTCGCCCCCGAGGCGGCCGCCGGCGGACCGCTCTCGCTCGTGCAGGACGGCGACCTGATCTCGCTCGACGTGCCGAACCGGCGACTGGAACTCCTGGTCGACGGGGCGGAGCTGGCGGGCAGGACCGCTGCCCAGCGCGAGGTCGACGGCTTCGCGACGGCAGACCGCGGCTGGCAGAAGCTGTACATCGAACACGTCCAAGGAGCAGACACCGGCGCCGACCTCGACTTCCTCGTCGGGTCGAGCGGCTCGGTGGTCACGAGGGAGTCCCATTGAGCACCGAGAACACCGCCACAGCCCGGCCGCACACGGCCATCGCCAGGGTGGAGGCCGGCGGCGAGATCGTCTGGGCGGTCCGCCGCGGTGAGGAGTACTCGCCGCTCGGCCTCACCCTGACCGAGCTGCTCCGGCTGCCTGCTCCGGATGCGCGCAGCGCCGTCGAGCGCGCATCCGGCGGCGGCATCGTGCCCGCCAGGGTGCTCGCGCCTGTCGATCCGCAGCAGGAGGTCTGGGCCGCCGGTGTGACCTACCTGCGCAGCAGGGACGGCCGCATCGAGGAGGCGAGCGACGGGACACCGTACGACAAGGTCTACGCCGCCGAGCGCCCCGAACTGTTCTTCAAGGCGACGGGCGCGCGGGTGATCGGGCCAGGAGGGAACGTCGGCGTCCGCGCGGATTCGCCCTGGAACGTGCCGGAGCCGGAGCTCGGCCTCGTGCTCGACGCCCACGGCGGGCTGTTCGGCTACGTGCCGGGTGACGACGCGTCGAGCCGGTCGATCGAGGGGGAGAACCTGCTCTACCTTCCGCAGGCCAAGGTGTACACCGCCGCCTGCGGGCTGGGTCCGGAGATCGTCCCGGCCTGGGAGGTGGCGGCGCCGTTCGCGATCGGTCTCGAGATCAGCCGGGGTGGCGAGACGGTCTTCAGCGGCTCTGCGTCGACCGATCAGATGGCGCGCACGCTCGACGACCTCGCCGACTGGTTGTTCCGGGGGCTGGACTTCCCCGACGGCGTGATCCTGCTGACCGGCACCGGCGTGGTGCCGGATGCGGACTTCACGCTGCTGCCCGGCGACGAGGTCGCCGTCGACATCGCCGGGGTCGGGCGCCTGGTCAACGGGGTATCGCTCGTCGGCACCCAGAAGGAGGGAACGCGATGACAGCATCGGACACGATCACCGTGGACGTCGAGACCGCCATGACGGACGCGGCAGCCGCCGCCCCGCAGCTGGCCCTCTCGACCCCCGCCGCGCGCGCCGCCTGGCTGCGCGCCATCGCCGACCGGCTGGATGCCGACGCGGACGCCCTGGTCGACCTCGCCGCGCGCGAGAGCCACCTGACCACGCAGCGCCTCACCGGCGAACTGGTGCGCACCACCTTCCAGCTGCGCCTGTTCGCGCAGACGGTCGAGGACGGCCGCTACCTCGACGCGACCATCGACCACGCCGATCCGGACTGGCCGATGGGCGCCCGCCCCGACCTGCGCAGGGTGCTCCGCCCGATCGGGCCGGCTGCCGTCTACGCGGCGAGCAACTTCCCATTCGCCTTCTCCGTTGCCGGTGGAGACACCGCGGCGGCCATCGCGGCGGGAGCGCCGGTGGTCCTGAAGGCGCACCCCGCGCATCCGGAGCTCAGCCGGGCGGTCGCGGGGCACATTCTGGCTGCACTGGACGAGGCGGGGGCACCCGGCGGCACGTTCGCGATCGTCGAGGGCAGAGAGGAGGGGCGCACACTCGTCCTCGACCCGCGGCTCGCGGTCGCGACCTTCACCGGGTCGCTGTCCGGCGGGCGCGCGCTGTTCGACCTGGCAGCATCCCGGCCGGAGCCGATCCCGTTCTACGGCGAGCTCGGCAGCGTCAACCCCGTCTTCGTGACGCGGGCGGCCGCTGCGGCCCGGGCGGAGCGGATCGCCGACGGCTTCGCGGCGTCGATGACGCTCGGCGTCGGCCAGTTCTGCACGAAGCCGGGCGTCCTGTTCGTGCCGGAGTCGTCTGCGCTCCAGCAACTGGTGGTGGATGCGGTGCGCGCGAGCAACGGAGGCCCGATGCTCTCCGACACGATCCGCGACGGCTTCTACGGCAGCCTCGACCCGCTCGCCGGTCGCGACGGCGTCGACCTCCTCGCCGGGTCGGCCGAGCGCGGAGACCAGCCGACGCCGACGGTGTACGGCACAGACGTCGCGACCTTCCTCGCGCATCCGGAGGAGCTGCTGGAGGAGCACTTCGGGCCTGCCGCCCTGCTCGTCCGCTACGGCTCGGACGACGAGCTGCTCGCCGCGGCTCGCAGCCTGAACGGCCAGCTCACCGCGACGGTGCACGGCGAGGACGACGACAGCGTCGGCGACCTGATCGAGCTGCTCGCCGCGAAGGCGGGCCGCGTGCTCTGGAACGGCTGGCCGACCGGCGTGTCCGTGACGTACGCGCAGCAGCACGGCGGGCCGTACCCGGCGACGACGGCGCCGCACTTCACCTCGGTGGGCACCGCATCCATCGGGCGGTTCCTGCGGCCGGTCGCCTACCAGGACACTCCGGATGCTGCGCTGCCGCCCGCCCTGAAGGAGGCGAACCCGCTGGGCATCCCGCGCCTGGTGGACGGCACGATCCAGCTGCCCTGATTCAGCCGGCGTAGTCGGGGAGTGCGACGCCGCGCACCCCCGGCTGCGCGGCGAACACGGCCCCCGCCTGCGGCTCGGCGTCGTCCGGAAGGTGCTGCCTGGACGACGTGATGTAGAGGGTGTCCAGGTCGTGCCCACCGAAGGCGGCGGCGCTGGTGTTCGTGACGCCTGGCACGTCGAGCACTGCCGTCAGAGCTCCCGTCTGGTCGTAGCGTCGCACGGCGCCTCCTCCCCAGAAGGCCACCCAGAGTCCGCCGTCCGCGTCGATGGTCATGCCGTCCGGCGATCCGGCGACGTCGTCGCCGATCGTCACGAGCGGGCGGCGATCGTGGAACGAGCCGTCGGTGCCGTCGTAGTCGAACACATCCACCCGCCTGGTGTCCGTGTCGACGTAGTAGGCGACCGACCCGTCGGCGCTCCACTGCAGGCCGTTCGAGATGGTGGCGCCGGTCAGGGCAACGGAGGTGGTGGTGTCCGGTTCGAGCCGGTAGATCGCGGCGGCGCCGGGCGTGGCGTCGTAGGCCATCGAGCCGCAGAAGAACCGGCCGAACGGATCGCAGCCTCCCTCGTTGAGCCGGATGCCGGGGTCGGTCAGCACGTCGGGCAGGCGCCGGTCGAGGGAGAACTCCTCATCGAACAGCGAGAAGCCGTGCTCTGTCGCCACGATGAAACCGCCGGAGGCCCTGCGCCGGATCACCGCGGCGACAGGGCTGCCGACGTCGTAGCGCCGCGGGCGCTCGAACGACGCGAGGTCGACGACAGCGCCGGCGAGCATGTCGACCACGAGCAGTCGCTGACCCACCCGGTCCCACGACGGCCCCTCTCCGTGCCAGGTGACCGGCGCCGTGACCTGTTCAGCCCTCACTGCCAGCCTCCGTCCATGACCCACGTCTGCCCGGTGGCCAGCCGGGAGTCGTCGGCCGCCAGCCACAGCATCAGTCTGGCGATATCGGCGGGATACAGGAGCTCCGGCACGCACTGAGCGGCGAGGATCTTCTCGTGCTCGGCCTCGCCGACCCAGCTCTCCAGTTGTCTGGGTGTCATGATCCAGCCGGGGATGATGCAGTTCACCCGGATGCCGTCCGGCCCCAGCTCCCTGGCCAGCGTGCGGGTCAGCCCCTCGATGCCCGCCTTCGCCGTGATGTAGACGGGAAGGTCGACCAGGTCGATGTGCGCGCTGATCGAGCCGAGGTTGATGATCGAGCCGCCGCCCGCGGCCTTCATCAGCGGCCAGACGGCCTGCGCGGCGAAGAAGTGGTGGCGCACGTTCACGGCGATCCCGTCGTCCCACCCGTCGAGGTCGATGTCGGCGACCGCGCGCCTGGTGTCGTTGGCGGCGTTGTTGACGAGCACGGTCGGCGGCCCCACCCGAGTGGATGCGGCGTCGACCGCCCGCTGCAGAGCCGGCACGTCCCGCACATCGACGCGCTGAAAGTACGGCTCCGGGTCTCCGCGCTCTGCGATGGTCGCGGCGAGCTCCGCCGCCGCAGCCTCGTCGATGTCGATGAACGCGACCCTGGCGCCCTGTGCGGCGAGCTGGGAGACGAATTCGGCGCCGAGTCCCGTCGCTCCTCCGCTGACGAACGCGGTGCGGCCCGCCAGGGACGGGTAGCGGGCGAACCGAGCGTCGGTGATCGTCATTGATGCCCTTTGCGATGTAATGTTTCCAGATCAGAGAGAAAACTATCTGAACCGCCACACTAGGAGGTCGCGCGCACGTCGTCAACCGCTCAGGGCGGCGGACGCGGCGCGGCAGCGGCCGCGGATACGATGAGGCTCATGGGAAACGACGCCACCGGTGAAGCGCCGCCGACGCGGGCAACCCTCTCGGAGGTCGCGGCGCTCGCGAAGGTGTCCGTGGCCACCGTCTCGAAGGTGCTCAACGGCCGGACCGGCGTCTCGGACGACACCAGGGGCCGCATCGAGGCGCTGCTCGACGAGCGCAACTACAACCGACGGCTGAGCGCCCAGAGCACGGCGCCCCTGATCGAGGTCCTCTGCTTCGAGATCGACAGCCCGTTCGGTGGCGCCGCCATCGTCGGCATCGAGCGTGTCGCCCGCGAGCACGGCATCGGGATGGTCGTCACCGGCTCGGAGGAGTCGCACCTCCCCGGGCCGGACTGGGTCGACGGCGTGCTGCGCAGGCAGCCGCTCGGCATCATCCTGGTCGCGGCGCTCTTGCCGGAGAAGGACAAGGCGCGGCTGCGCAGTCGCGCCATCCCGATCGTCATGATCGATCCGTACGGCGCCCCGGCGACGGACGCACCCTCGATCGGCTCCGCCGACTGGAACGGTGCGTTCCTCGCCACCCAGCACCTGATCGGGCTGGGGCACGAGCGCATCGCCATCGTCACGGGTCCCGACAGCATGATGGCGTCGACCGCCCGGCTCTCCGGCTATCGTGCAGCACTGGATGCGGCCGGCATCCCGGTCAGGCGGGAGTACATCCGGCCCGGCAAGTTCCACCGGGACGACGGCCTCACGGAAGCGCGCGATCTGCTGTCGTCCTCCGAGCCGCCCACCGCGATCTTCGCGTCGAGCGACCTGCAGGCGCTCGGCGTCTACGAGGCGGCGCGCACTCTCGGTCTCCGGGTGCCGGACGACCTCTCCGTCGTCGGTTACGACGACCTCTCCATCGCGCAGTGGGCCGGCCCGCCGCTCACCACGGTGCGCGTCCCGCTCGCCGAGATGGCCGAGCAGGCGACGCACCTGGTGACCAGGCTGCGTGACGAGCCGGAGCTCGCGTTCAGCAGGATCGAGCTGGCGACCTCCCTGGTCGTGCGCGAGAGCACTGCGCCCCCGCGCGTCTGACCCACCCCGGGTGAGGCGCGCTTTCGCGCGCCCTGATCGCGAAACGTTTCCAAGATCGACGTAAAACTTGACTTCCGTTTACCCTCGTCATTACATTCATCCCCAGTGGTAGGGCGCGCCCCGCAGGACGCGTCTCGCGAAAGACGACGAGGTCTCCCCGACCTCGGCGACCTTCGATCCCCGCCGGGTCCCCTGGCCCGGCGCTCACCCGGACACGCTGCTGTGTCCGCGACGCAAGAGGACTGACATGCGATTCAGATTCACATCGAAGACAGCGCTTCGGTCGATCGCCGCCCTGACCGTTGCAGGGCTGGCGAGCCTCGGACTCGCCGCCTGCTCGGGGTCGAGCCAAGGCGAAGCAGGCTCCGCGACCAGCGGGACGATCAACTGGTGGGGCTGGACCCCGACGAACACCGACGAGGCGAAGGACTTCATCGCCGCGTTCAACAAGAAGTACCCGGACATCAAGGTCAACTTCAAGCTGATCGGCATTTCCGACTACCAGGCCGCGATGCGGCCTGCGCTCTCCTCCAACAGCGGGCCGGATGTCTTCGACCTGCAGCCGGGAGCATACGTGCAGCAGTTCGGCACATACGCCAAAGACCTCACCCCCGTCGCCGAGAAGGCGCTCGGCAGCGATTGGAAGTCCAAGATCGCCAAGATCGCGGTCGACGGCCTCACCGCCAAGGGCAAGCTCACCGCTCTGCCGATCGGCTCGTCGTACGCCGGGTCGCTCTGGTACAACGCCGAGGTGTTCGCCGCGAACAACCTGCAGCCGCCGAAGACCCTCGACGAGTGGAAGAAGGTCTGCCAGACGCTCGAGGCCGCCGGCCAGGGCTGCTTCGCCCAGGGCGCATCCCAGGAGGGCTTCGACCAGGACACCCTGCAGGCCATCTCGAACTCGGTCGAGCCCGGGTACTGGACCAAGGCATCCAAGGGCGACGCCAAGTGGGACTCCCCCCAGATCGTGCAGACGCTGAAGATCTGGAAGGACCTGTTCGACAGCGGCATCATGCAGAAGGGCGCGCTGGGCGCTCAGCAGTACCCCGACATCAACAACGCCTTCCTCACCGGCAAGTACGCGATGGTGATGATGGGCAGCTGGTACACCCAGTACGCGACTCAGGATGCGATGACCCAGGCAATCTCGGCGGCGGGTGTCGCCGGTGCGAAGCCGTTCGCCATCCTGCCGCTGCAGTTCCCGGATGTGGCGGGCAAGGGGAACACGAGCGAGATGTTCGGTGACGCGGACTACGGCCTGGCCGTCGCGGCGAAGTCGAAGCACAGCGCGGCCGCGGAGACGTTCGTGCAGTGGATGGCGACGAGCAAGGAGGGCCAGCAGGTCGTCGCCGACCGTCTCGACACCACGCCCGTGCTGAACGGTATCGCACCGGACTTCACCACCATCAAGTTCGTGAACGACGCCACCCAGTCCGGGCCGGTCAACGACTACCTCAAGAGCATGGCGTCGATCAACGAGCCGCGGTTCGCCCTGCTGAACGCCGACATCGAGAACGCCTTCCTCGCGGCGGCGCAATCGGTCGGCAGCGGAAGCGCCACCCCGCAGGCTGCTGCGAAGACCCTGCAACAGGCAGCGGACGCCGCGAAGGCAGCGAACGGATGACGGTCACCACCCAACGGGTGGACAGCGCGGTCGGCTCACCGAGCCGGCCGCGCCGCCACCGCGGGCGCATCCAGGCGCCGGGACTGCCGTGGATCCTCCCGGCCTTGGTGCTGAGCGCCGGGCTCATCTACTACTGCATCGGATACACCGGGTTCCTCTCCACCCTCAACTGGGACGGCGCGAGCCCCGACCCGCAGTCCATCGGGCTGAAGAACTACACGAACCTCGTCAACGACCCGGTGTTCTGGAAAGCCATCTGGCACACCGTCTCGTTCTTCGTCGTCACCTTCGTGGTGCAGACGGCGATCGGCGTGCTCTTCGCCGTCATCATGCACTCGCGCATCCGGCTGGCGGTGGTCTACAAGGTGATCATCTTCGTGCCGGTCGTGCTGGCGCCGGCCATCATGGCGCCGGTCTTCCGGCAGATCTTCGCCGCGGACGGACAGCTCAACTGGGTGCTCAGCCACATCGGGCTCGGTTTCCTCGCGCAGCCCTGGATCGGCCAGGACTCGACGGCGCTCCCGGTGATCATGGCGATCACCATCTGGCAGTGGACCGGGCTGACCTTCGTGCTCTACTACGCGGCGATGAGCCAGATCGACCCGTCGCTGCTCGAGGCCGCGCGCATCGACGGTGCAGGCAACATCCGCACCCTGACGGCGATCATCTGGCCCAGCCTGCGCGGAACGACGCTGGCGCTCGGCATCCTCAGCGCCATCGGAGCGCTGAAGACCTTCGACGTGCCCTGGCTGGTCACCGTCGCCGGGCCGAACAACTCGACCCAGTTCCTCGGCACGTACATCTACCAGATGACCATCCAGCTGGCGCACGTCGGCTACGGAGCAGCGCTCTCGATCGTCCTGCTGGTGATCGCCCTCGTCATGGCGATCGTCCTGCAGGTCGCGGGGCGCGAGAAGACCGGAGGACGCTGATGTTCGAGGTTCGCCGCTGGTGGAGCAAGGGCCTGCTGCAACTGCTGGCGACCGCCCTCGTCCTGCCGTACCTCTTCCCGCTCATCGCGATGGTGCAGGGCTCCTTCGCCGGAGACGGGTGGGGCAACTACCGCGATGTGCTGCAGGTGCCTGGATTCTTCCGGTTCTTCCTGAACAGCGCGATCATCTCGGCCGGCGTCATCGTGCTCGTCTACGCCGTGACGATGCTCGCCGCGTACGGGTTCGCCAAGCTGCACATCCGGTTCCGCGAGGTCTACTTCTGGATGCTACTCGCCTGCCTCACCCTGCCGGAGGTCGTGCTCCTCACCCCGCTGTTCACGACGACCCAGGCCATCGGGCTGTCGAACACCTACTGGGCGGTGATCCTGCCCCTCGCAGCGCTGCAGGTGCCGTTCGCCGTGCTGCTGACACGCAACTTCATCAACGGGCTCCCGGACGAGATGTTCGAGGCGGCCAGGGTGGACGGTGCGACATCGATGCGCGGATTCCTGCACCTGATCATCCCGCTGACCAGGCCTATCGCGGCGGCCGTGCTGATCTTCACGCTGATCGGAGCATGGAACGACTACCTGATGCCGCTGGTCTTCCTGCAGTCGCAGGAGATGCAGACCATCACCCTCGTGCCGCAGTTCTTCGTCGGCGAGTTCAGCAACGACCAGACCAAGATCCTGGCCTCCGCCGTGCTCACGGCCATCCCGGAGATCGTGGCCTACCTGTGCCTGCAAGGCATGTTCGAGCGCGGCCTCTCGGCCGGTGCCATCAAGTGAACCAAACCCTAGGAGTGAAATGCCACTGATCCAGGTCGACCTCGACCGCACCATCTTCGACACGGCGCACGCCGCCATCGGCGACGCGATCCACGAGGCGCAGATCGAGGCGCTCGGCATCCCGGCCGACGACCGCTTCCAGGTCTTCCGGCCGCACGGCGACGGCGAGCTGAAGTTCGACGCCGGCTACAACGGCGTGGACAGGCAGAGCCTCCTGCTGATCCAGGTGACCGCCGTGCACATGTACCCCGTTGCGGTGAAGCGCCGGTTCTTCGAGGCCGTCGTCGCCAAGCTCGCCCCGCTCGGCATCCGCCAGGAGGACGTGCTCATCTCGCTCGTCGAGAACGGCTTCGAAGACTGGTTCGCGGGCAAATGAGCGCGCAGGCGTTGCGCTACGACAGCGCGCCCATCACGGTGCTGTTCATCGGCGGCACGGGAACGATCAGCGCATCCAGCGTGCGGCTGGCGGCGGAGAGCGGCATGGCCGTCACCGTGCTCACTCGCGGGGCGAACGCGGCGGGGCGGACGCTGCCGGACGGTGTGGAGCGGCTGACAGGAGACATCGCGGACGACGCCTCCGTCCACGCGGCCATCGGCGACCGCAGCTTCGACGCCGTCGTCAACTTCCTCTCCTTCACCGAGGACGACGTGGCCAGGATGGTCGCTCTGTTCTCCGGGCGCACGCGGCAGTACGTGCACATCAGCTCGGCATCGATCTACGCCAAGCCGGTGCTCGTGACGCCCATCACCGAGTCGACGCCCACCGGACCGAACCCGCCGCTGCCGTACGCGACCGCCAAGTGGCGGGCGGAACTGGCGCTCGCCGCTGCGCACCGCGAGCACGGCTTCCCCGTCACGGTGATCCGCCCGTCCCACACGTACGACGACGCCAACCCGCCGCTGCCGGGCGGCTGGACCGTGATCGACCGCATCGCGCGCGGGGCGGAGATCCCGGTGCACGGCGACGGCACATCGCTGTGGACGCTCACGCACGCGGAGGACTTCGCGCAGGGACTCGTCGGGCTGCTCGGCAGCGACAGGGCGATCGGCGAGACGTTCCACATCACCGGGGACGACGTGCTCACCTGGGACCAGATCTACACGCTCTTCGCGACAGCGCTCGGCGTCGAGCCCCGCCTGGTGCACGTGGCGAGCGAGCTGTTCCCCGTCGTTGCTCCCGAGTGGTTCTGGTCCGGCGAGTTCGTCGGCGACCTCGGGCACTCCGCCGTGTTCGACACCACCAAGATCCGTCGCTTCGTCCCCGGCTTCGCTCCGCACCTGACGTTCGAGCGGGCCGTGCGCCGGATGCTCGACTGGCGCGCAGCGCATCCGGCGTCGACGGGCGGGGATGCGGAGACGGAGGCCGTGCTCGACAGGGTGGTGGATGCGTACCACGCGGCCAGGGGTGCGTTCGCCGACCGTGCACCAGCGCTCGCGGAGGCCGCCCGGTGAGTCTGCCCGTGCATCCACTCGGCTCGACAGGGCTCGAGGTCACCGCGCTGTGCATGGGGACGAGCCCGCTCGCGAGCATGCCGCAGCTGTACGGCTACGACGTGAGCGACGAGCGGGCCGTCGCCACCATCGACGCCGTGCTCGACAGCGACATCCGGTTCATCGACACATCCAACGGCTATGGCGAGCACGGAGAGGCCGAGAAGCGCATCGGCCTCGCGCTCGCCGCACACGTCGGCCTTCCTGGAGACTTTGTCCTCGCCACGAAGGTCGACCCCGACCCGGTCACCGGAGATTTCTCCGGTGACCGGGTGCTCGCCTCATACGAGGAGAGCCTGCAGCGGCTCGGCCTCGACAGGGTGCCGCTGCTCTACCTGCACGATCCGGAGCGCATCCCGTTCGAGGACGGCGTCGCGCCTGGCGGTCCCGTCGAAGCCCTGGTGCGGCTGAGGGAGGAGGGCCGCGTCGACCACATCGGCGTCGCGGGCGGCCCCGTCGGTCTGCTGGAGCGGTATCTCGCCACCGGCGCCTTCGAGGTGGTGCTGAGCCACAACAGGTACACCCTGCTCGACCGCTCGGCGGAGGCCATGTTCGTCGCTGCGCGGGAGCGCGGCATCGGCGTCGTCAACGCGGCGCCGTACGGGGGAGGGATGCTCGCGAAGGGTCCGGACGTGCAGGCGAAGTACGGCTACGGTGAGCGCGACGACCACGTCGCGGAGGCGGCCAGGGCGATGGCAGACGTGTGCGCGAGTCACGGCGTCCCGCTCGCGGCCGCCGCCCTGCAATTCTCGCTGCGCGCGTCGTTCGTCGATGCGACCGTGGTGGGGGTCTCGTCCCCGGAGCGGGTCGCCCAGACCATCGAGTACGCCGGCCTGCCGATCCCGGATGCGCTCTGGGCGGAGCTCGATGCGCTGGTCCCTTCGCCGGAATACTGGCTCGGCTGAGTGGAGGGACCAACGTGAACGCGCTCCGCATCGGCCTGCTCGGGGCGGCGGGGATCGCGCCCCGCTCGATCATCGCCCCCGTGCGGCGGAGGCACGACGTCGACCTGGTCGCCGTCGCCTCCCGGCACGATGCATCCGGATACGCGGCCCGTCACGGGATCGCGGCCGCGTACGACAGCTACGACGATGTGATCGCAGACCAGACGATCGACCTCGTCTACATCGCTTTGCCGCCGTCGGAGCACGCGCGCTGGACGATCGCGGCGCTCGAAGCGGGCAAGGACGTGCTCTGCGAGAAGCCGATGACGATGGACGCCGCCGAGGCGCGCGCCGTGCTGGCGACGGCCGAGCGCACGGGACGCCGGGCGATCGAGGCGTTCCACGATCACTACCACCCGCTGCAGGACTGGTTGCGCACGTTCGTCGGCTCCGGAGCTCTCGGGGCTCCCGTCGAGGCGACGGCGACGTTCACCGGCGCGAACCCGTTCGACCCCCGGTCGCTCCGGCACGCGCCGGAACTCGGAGGAGGGGCGCTGATGGATCTCGGCTGCTACCCCATCCACTGGTTGCGCAGCCTGTTCGGCGAACCCCGGGTGGTGGCGGCGTCGGCAGAGCTGAACCCGCTCGGAGCCGATCTCAGCATCGAGGCGGCCCTGTCGTTCGCGGGAGAGGTGCGCGCCACGGTGGTTGCCAGCATGAAGCCGGAGGTGACGCTCGCGTCCACGCTCACCGTGGTCGCCGAGCGCGGAACGCTGCACATCGACAATCTCGTCTTCCCGGCGGCCGGCCACTCCATCGTTGTCGAACAGAACGGCGTCACGCGCATCCAGACCGTCGCCGGTCTCGACACGTACGATCACCAGCTGGCCGCGGTGCTCGACGGGCTCAGGACCGGCCGCCCCCTCGCCACCGAGGGGGCGGACTACGTCGGGAACATGGCGGCCATCGATGCCGTCTATGCCGCCGCGGGTGTCCGCTGAGCGACGGGCTCAGCGACCCGCCAGCGACCCGCCGATGCCTCCGACGCTGAAGTAGCGGTTCAGGAAGGC
Source organism: Leifsonia sp. NCR5 (assembly GCF_002105485.1). NCBI lineage: Bacteria > Bacillati > Actinomycetota > Actinomycetes > Micrococcales > Microbacteriaceae > Leifsonia > Leifsonia sp. NCR5. The sequence continues at coordinate 147,570 of NZ_NCSR01000006.1, read as the reverse complement.
GAAGATCAGGATGGGCGGCACCATCATCACGACCGCCACCGTCATCACCGGTCCCCAGTCCGTGGCGTTCTGCTGGAAGAAGGTCTGCAGGCCGATCGGCAGTGTGTAGTTCTGTTCGGAGCGGAGGAAGATCACCGCGACGAGGTAGTCGTTCCAGGAGAGCAGGAACGAGAAGATCGCCGTCGACAGGATGCCGGGGAGCGAGTTGCGGAGCACGATCCGGAGGAACCCGGTGAAAACCGAACAGCCGTCCATCCAGGCCGCCTCCTCGAGCGCCATCGGGATGGAGTCGAAGTACGCCGCCATCATCCAGGTCGCCACCGCCAGGGTGCCGCCCACGTACAGGATGATGATGCCGCCGAGGCTGTCCACCAGCCCCAGGTTCGCGAACAGGATGAACAGCGGGATGATCGAGGTGATCACCGGCAGCGACTGGATCACGAACAGGCCGAGCGAGTATCCGGAGACCAGGCGCCCGCGTCCGCGAGACAGGACGTATCCGGCAGGGGCGGCGACCACGATCGCGACGACGACGGTGATGAGAGCGACCAGGACGCTGTTGCCCAGCCAGGCGGCGACCCCGGTCTCCGAGAACACCGTCGCGTAGTTGTCGAGGGTGAGTCCCTGCGTGCTGCTGCCGAAGGCCGGCTGCAGGGAGAGGAAGATCACGGCGGCGAGCGGAACGAGCACGAGAGCGGCGATCAGGAGCAGGGCGGAGAACCGCAGCCACTGGATGCGCCCTCCTGTCGTCTCGGCGGTGGTGGTGGTCACGAGATGTCGACCTTTCGAATCCGTCGGTAGAGGAACACGGAGATCACGACGAGCACGAGCGTCATCAGGAAGGCGATCGCCACCCCGGGCCCGGTCTGGAAGTTCTGGAAGACCGTCGAATACGCGAGCACGACGAGCGTCTGCGTCGACTGCAGCGGGCCGCCCCCGGTGAGGAGGAAGACCGTGGGGAAGTCGTTGACGCAGAAGATGGTCATCAGGATCCAGCTGATGAAGGTGGAGCGCGAGATCATCGGCAGCGTGATGTGGCGGAACGTCTGCCAGGGTCCTGCGCCATCCACCCGGGACGCCTCATAGACGTTGGCGTCCACCGACGCGAGCGCCGAGCTCATCATCATCATCATGAACGGGAAGCTGATCCACACCTTGAAGATGCACACGGTGATCTGCGCGAGCGTTGGGTCCGCGAGGAACAGGGTGTCGCCGAGACCGAGCGCTTTGGTCAGCATCGGCAGGGGGCTCTGCGGCGTCGCGACGAGCCAGTTCCAGGACATCGCGGAGACGACGATCGGCACGACCCAGGGGAGCAGGAGCAGCACCTTGAAGATGCCGCCGCCCGGGGTGCGTGGCCGGAGCAGCAGGGCGAGCGCGAGTCCGATCGCCCAGCTGCCGAAGACGCCGACGATCGTGAAGACCACCGTGAACTGCGCCGCCCGCCAGAACTCGGGCGACTGCAGCACCGTGACGTAGTTGGCCAGGCCGACGAACTCGCCCGCGTCGATGAGGTCGCCGTTCCGCAGAGACTGCAGGGCGGCGTAGACCACGGGATAGGCGTTCAGCAGGACGAGCAGGATGAGCGAGGGGAGCGCGAACAGCAGCAGCGTCCACGAGACGCTGAAGCGGCGGCGGGGGCGTCCGGCGCCTGCCGGGCGGCCGCGGCCGGACGAGCCGACCCCGCTGCGCGCCCTGTCGACGGATCGCCGCAGAGTTTCGGTGGACATCGCCACTCACTTCATCCCGGCGGTGATGGCCTTCTGCAGGGTGCTGAGCGCATCCTTCGGAGTGACCTTGAGCGAGAGGATGCTCTGCGCGAACGTCGACATGGCCGGGGTGCTGTCCACGAGGGCGACGTTGGGGAAGAGCGCGTCGTTCCCCGGGGCGGCCCACGTCTTGCAGACGGGCTGCCAGACGTCGACCATCTTGGCCGCGTTCGCATCCGCGCGGAACTCCGGGGTCTCGGCGATCGAGCGCAGCACGGGGAGGCCGGCTCCGGTGCTCGTCGTCCAGAGCTGCTTCATGCTCTGGTAGTAGTAGGTCAGGAACGCCTCGGAGCCCTTCTGGCTGGGGGTGTTCTTGTACATCATGATGTTGTTCGGGAAGTAGAGCGCGCCCTTGGTGCCGTTCGCGCTGACCAGCGGGTCGCCGACTCTCATGTCGTCCTGGACCGTCCCGCCGAGGATCTGGGCGAGGGACGGCGCCTCGAACCCCATCGCGAACTTGTCGTTCTTCCACTGCGCCTGCGCGTTGCTGCTGGAGTAGCTCACGCTGCCGGGGTCCATGTAGCCCTTCTTCACCATCTCGACGATGAACTCGAGCGCCTGGATGTTCTGCGGCGTCACGCAGTTCGGCTTCTGGTCGTGGTCGAAGAGCCCTCCGCCGTTGTTGATCATCAGTCCGACGATGCCCTGCGCGCCGTTGCCCTGTGCGCCGGCCGCGATCCCGTAGCCGAAGATGCCGATCTTCTTGAGCGCCTCGCAGACGTCCAGGTACGACTGCCAGTCGGTGGGCGGCTCGACGCCGGCCTTCTCGAGCAGCGACTTGCGGTACCAGAGGGCGCGCATGTCGAGGTTGTACGGGAGGGCGACGTACCCGCGCGACGTCTTCATCGTGTCGAGGAGGCCGGGGAGGAAGTCGTCGTACATGCCGTTCGACTTCCACGACTCGAGCAGGTGGTCCGCGTACGCGATCCGGTTCTGCTGCGAGAACTGGAACGCCTGCGTTCCGCTTCCGCTGCTGACCGCCGGGCCCGTGTTGGATGCGACCGCCGAGGCGAACGTGGTAGTGAAGTTCGCCCACTGCACGGCCTGGTAGCTGGCGGAGGGGAGTCCGCTCTTCGGCTTGTATCCGAGGGTGATCTTCTTGTCGAGCGGGGTGAACTGGGTGTTCCCCCACGGCATGTTCCAGAACTTGATCGCTCCCGAACCACCTCCGCCTCCACCGGCCGGTGCGCACGCCGCGAGCGCGGCGAGAACGGCGACTCCTCCGGCGCCGGCGAGCAGTCCGCGGCGGGAGACCGTCAGGGGGTTGTCGAACCCGGGCATCGTCTTCTCCATTCCCGGCAGCTTTGCCGGTGGTCATCGTTGAGTGATGGAGTGCCGGCCCGCCGGCCTCTGGAGTGCAAGAAATTGCGCAAAAGAAGCATTCAGAGCGAAGCGACGGTGCGATCCTCGCACAGTCAATACAACGGATGCAACCGATTCAGATCGCGAAAACTTGCGCAAGTTGATTGTATGTATATGCTCTGATCATGTCCCCAGAGAAGAAACGGGAGCGGCAGCCGACCCTGTCGGACGTCGCCACCGTTGCCGGCACGAGCGTGCCGACGGTCTCGAAAGTCCTGCGGGGCGGAACGGACATCTCTCCGGCCACGCGGGACAGGGTGATGTCCGCGATCCGGGAGGTCGGATACGCGAAAGGCGCCCCGCGCCCACGGGCCAGGCCGGTCTCCTCCGAGGCTCCACCGCTCATCGACCTGGTCGTCAATCACGTCGACGGCAGCTGGGCCAACCGGGTGCTGGTCGGCGTGGAACGGGCGGCCGCCGCCGCCAACGTCGACGTGGTCATCACCATCGCCCGCGGGGACGGCGACTGGGTTTCCCGCCTGCTCCGGCGGCCGTCGCAGGGCGCCGTCATCGTGCTCGTCGATCCGACGGATGCGCAGCTCGCCGCCCTGTCGGCCGGCGGCGTCCCCGTCGTCCTCGTCACGCCGATGAGCAGGCCGGCCGCGCCGGTGCCAAGCGTCGGCGTCACCAACTGGGAGGGAGGCCGCACCGCGGCCGAGCACCTGCTGGAGCTCGGCCACACCAGCTTCGGCGTCATCGGCGGCGGCCGAGACCACCTCTACAACACGGCCAGGATCGACGGCTTCCGCTCCGCCCTCCGCGAAGCGGGAGTGGCAGAGCCGGCCGTCGCGTTCGCCGACTGGAGCAGGCCACTGGCCGCCGAGCGCGCCGTCGAGCTGCTGTCGGCCGACGACCGGCCCACTGCCGTCTTCGCCTGCTCCGACCTGATGGCGCTCGGCGTGTACGACGCAGCGCGCTCGCTCGGCCTGAGCATCCCGGGCGACCTCAGCGTCGTCGGCTTCGACGACGGCCCGGAGGCCGAGTGGGCGACGCCCGCGATCACCACGGTGCACCAGCCGGTCGCCGAGATGGGAGCGGGCGCCGTCGGCCTCCTCTTCCAAACCCGCCAGACCCACCCGGACGACGAGCCCTCCCGTCCACCCCGCATCGAACTCTCGACCACCCTCATCCCGCGCGACTCCACCGCGAGACACCACTAACTGTCGCGAAACGCCCGGGATGCGCCGCAGTTACCGGTATCTCGCTAGGCCGTCTCGTATTCCCGGGAGAGCATCCGGTACGAGCGGGTGAGGAACGCCCCTGCCCCGAGCAGCACCATCACGAGACCGGAGACCAGGAAGACGAACGCGATGCCCCGGGTGTCGCCCTCCCCGAGCAGCCAGCCCCACGTCGCCTGCCCGTCGTCGCCGGCCATGTACGGGATGATGACGAACTGCGCGATCGGCGCGATCAGGAACGCCGTGATCGGTGCGGCGGCGGACTCCATCGCCTGAGCGAACCCGAACACGCGCCCCTGGCGCCGGAACGTCACCACCTTCTGGATCACCGTCTGCTCCGCCGCCTCGACCACGGGGATCAGCGTCATGTACAGCCAGATGCCGAGCGCGTACAGCCACCACCACTCCCGGATGGTGAACAGCGCGCCCAGGACCCCCATCGCGATCACCACGAGCAGCATCGTGCGGATCGGGTTCGCGCCCAGCCCGAACTTCGCGACCAGCAGCCCGCCGATGATGAACCCTGTCGCCGTGACGGCGAGGACGATGCCCCACGCCTCCACCCGGAACAGTTCGAGCCCGTACGGGTCCATCAGCGCCAGATAGACGCCGCCGATCAGGTTGTTGAACGTGGAGAACACGATCAGCGCGAACAGGCCGGGCGCACTGCGGATCGCCGCGATGCTGCCGCGGAGGTCGATGCCGGGCGGCTTCTCCCCGTCCGCGTGCGGTGCGTCCTCCGGGATGCGCAGGAACAGCAGGTGCAGCAGCGCCAGCCCGGTGACCGCGATGGCGATGACGAGCGTCCAGCCCATCCCGAGCATCCCGATGGCCAGACCGCTGAACACGCTGGTGACGATGAAGGCGAGCCCCTGCACCGTGCCGACCAGTCCGTTGGCGTTGGCGTGGCGCTCCACCGGGATGAGCAGGGTCACCGTGGTCGACAGCGCGATGTTGCGCATGTTCTCGATCACCGACCCGAACAGGATGATGCCGGCGAACACCCAGAACATCGGCCCGCCGAGGTCGAGCAGCGTCGACTCCGGGTAGAGCAGGTAGAAGACCCCGGCGATGCAGAACGACACCAGCGTGACGGCGCTCGCCACCACCATCACGGCGTGCTTGCGGTAGCGGTCGACGATCGAGCCGAACAGGATGGAGAACACGGCGACCAGCAGCATGTACGCACCGCCGACGATGCCGGTCGCGAGCACGGAGCGCGTCTCCAGGTACACCCAGAACGTGAGTGCGAACCAGAGGAAACTCGTCGTGACGTTGGCGATCATCGTGTTGACGAGCACCTGCATGAACGTGCGGGTGCCGCCCGCCGGTGGGGAGGCGGACGTGACTGACGCGGCTGCTAACGGCTCCGTCATGCTGTCGAGGCTACGGGACGCGGCCGGTCCTGTCACCGGGTCGCGGCGCATCCGGCGACGGAAGCGGATGACGGACGCGGGCGACAGAGGGACATCAGGGACGCTGCTGGCCGACCTCAGGGCGCGTAAGGGGCGGGGCCGTCGAGCAGGCCGAGTCGGGCCGCCTTGCGCACGGCGTCGATGCGGGAGGTGGCGCCGAGCTTGAGGTACATGTTCGTGGTGTGGCGCTTCACGGTGCCCTCCGCGATGTGCAGCTGCAGGCTGATGTCGCGGTTCGTGTACGCCTGCGCGATCATCCGGAGCACCTCGAGCTCGCGGCTGGTCAGGATGGCGTTGCCGCCCGCATCCACGTCGTCTCCCGCCGGATGCGGGGTGGCCGGTGCTGGTCGCGCGCCGGAGACGATCATCGAGAGGTCCTCCCCGCTGATCTTCTTGGTGACGTAGTGGCTCGCCCCCGCGCGCAGCAGCTGCCGTTCCAGGGCGACGTCGTTGTGCATGGTGAGCACGACCACCGCCACCTGGGGGTGGTCCCTCCGGATGCGCGTGATGGTCTGCTCGGCGGGGATGCCGGGCAGCTCGACGTCGAGCAGGAGCACGTCGGGCGCGCTGTCCGCGACGAGCCGGAGAGCGTCGTAGCTCGTTCCGCCCTCTCCGACGATGTCGAACGCGCTCTCCAGCAGCGCCCGGATGCCCTGCCGGAACAGGCTGTGGTCGTCGATGATCACGATGCTGCGACGTTCCGCCGTCATAGGCCGGCCTCCTGAACGGGGATGGTGAGCTCGACCCTCGTACCGACGCCGGGGCCGGGGTCGATGGTGAGGTCGGCTCCGATGAGTTCCGCGCGCTCCTGCGCGGCGACCAGCCCGAGAGCGCCGGAGCGGATCCTGTCGTGCTCGAACCCGTGACCGTCGTCGCGCACCGACAGCAGCACGCTCTCCGGCCGCCAGGTGGAGCGCACGACGATGCTGTCGGCGTCGGAGTGGCGGCGGGCGTTGTGGATGGCCTCGCGCACGATGATGAACGCCTCCTCCTGCGTTCCGGTGCCCAGCCGGAACGGCTGCCCGTCCAGCTCGACGATCACCGGAGGTCCAGCCTCGTCGAGGTCGGCGACGTAGTCGTCGAGCGCTTCGTCGAGCCGCTTGTCTCCCACGAAGTGCCGCAGATCCCTGGCGATGGCCCTCGTCTCGTCGAGCGCGCCGTCGAACAGGGCCATGCCCTCCGCCAGCCTGGCCTGGGCGGCGCTGCCCTCCGGGTCGGAGAGGCCGCTGAGGTCGACGCGCTGCATCCCGGCCGCGATGCTGTGTGCGACCCTGTCGTGCAGCTCGCGGGAGATGCCGAGCCGCTCCTCGCTGTGCGCGACGGCGAGCCGTTCCAGCAGCACGTTCACGTATGCGACGGAGGCGGGGATGACGTTGCCCATGATGGATGCGTTGAGCGCCCTGGCGATCTCGTCGTTCCCCACCAGGTGGCCCACCGCATCCACCAGCACGCTGAGCGCCTCGTCGAACAGCAGCGTCGCCGCCTTGAGGCTGTCCACCGGATGCACGTTCTGGCGGGCCCGCTGCTCGCCCACCTCCGCGCCGCGCGACGCCTGCCGCGGCTCGGAGGGCAGTAGCAGCCCGAGCCGCGAGAAGGTCTGCGCGAGGATGCGCTGCACCTGCGCCACGAACTCGGCCTCGATGTACGAGTCGGAGACGAGCACGCTGTCCGCCGAACGCAGAGCGCTGGTCACGCGCTCCACGACGGCGGCGCGCGCCCCGGCGAGGTCGGCGTCGATCGGTCTCGTAGTCATCCTGTGCTTTCTATCACGGCGTGGCCGCCAGGCCCACGGCGAGCAGGTTGACCGTGTACTGAGACACCATGAATGCGCGATACGGCCGCCGCTGCGCGCGCCGGTCCTGTCCGCGTCCGGCGATCGACAGGCCGCTGACGGCGACGGCGCACGGGCCGAGTGCGGCCAGCGACAGCAGAGCGGGATTGAGCGCGGCGGCCAGCACGCCCAGCCCGCCGATCGCCGCTGACCCGGTGGCGACGGCCAGCCGCGCGGCCCGCTCGCCCAGCACGATCGGCAGCGTCCGCCGCCCGGCGATCCTGTCTCCGACGGCGTCGCCGAAGTCTTTCGCGTGCCCGACCACCGCGATCCACAGCGCCATCACCACCGCGAACACCGGCACGGCCGACGGGATGGTGCCGTGGAACGCCTCCGCTCCGGCCAGGTAGGTGAGCAGGCCACCGGATGCGGCCACCGCCAGGGCGGGCACCGCCCACTTCTTCGCGGCGTGAGCACCGAGCGAGTACGCGAGGCCGAGGGTCAGCATCAGGACGACGAGCAGCACGAACACCAGCGTGACGTGCACGGCGATCGCCAGCGACGCGACGGCGAGCACCACGCACCACGAGCCGGCCGCGTTCGTCGTGAGCGCCCCGGACGCGAGTGGCCGATGCGATCCGTTCGCCCGGTCTCCCGCGATGTCGCTGATGCCGTTCACGAGGTAGACCACCCACACGGCCAGGAACCACGACGCGCCCCCGCCCACTGCTTTGAGGACCGGGATCTCCCCGCCGAACGCCAGCATCCCGCCCACCAGGAACCGCAGGTTGAACACCCACAGCACGATGGGCCGTGCTTCGGTGTACGACCAGCAGAGGGTACGCAGGACGGAGAGGGGCCCGCTCGCCTCTGCGCGGACCCCGATGGTTCGGGTCACCCGCTCATCATGCGTATGCCGCGGCCCGCAGCACGATGCCGGAGCGTACGACCAAAGTCACATCTTTGCCGACCGCGCCGCCGGATATGCGACCAAAGTGGCATTTCGCTCGCCGTGGAGAGTTCGTACGTTAAGGGGGAGTGGCTTATTCGGCTTCGCCACTCTGGCACCGATGGCGCTACGTCTCGGGTGGCGCATGCGCGTCGCGCCGTGTTGGGGGGAGCGGTCAGACACTGGGTGAATACACCCGGTGTCTGACCGGGGCCCCGGGCGGCGCGCTGAGAGGCCGAATCGAGCGATCCTTGACGTCGTGACGGCAACGTGTGCGAAGCTAGCAACGTTGTAAATCCGTCGAGGGAGGCGCCAGGTGGTCGCGACGCTGAAGGATGTCGCCGGGGCGGCCGGTGTCTCCGTGAAGACCGTGTCCAACGTCGTCAACGGGTACGAGTTCGTCAAAGCGTCGACGAGGGAGCGCGTCCTCTCCGCCATCGAGGAGCTCGGCTATCAGCCGAATCTGGCCGCACGGAATCTGCGGGCGGGCCGCACCGGGGTGATCGGTCTCGCCGTCCCGTCCCTCAGCTTCAGCTACTTCGCCGAGCTGGCGGACGCCGTGCTCGAGGCGTCACGCAAGCTCGGCTTCGTCACCCTGATCGAGCAGACGGGCGGCGACCGGGATGCGGAACTCGAGCTGCTGCGCGGGTCGCGGCTGTCCATGCTCGACGGCCTGCTGTTCTCCCCGCTCGGCATGTCGACCGACGACGCGGACTCCCTGAACGTCGACTACCCGCTGGTGCTGCTCGGCGAGCGCATCTTCGGCGGCCCGACCGACCACGTCGTCATGCAGAACGTCAACGGCGGGTATGCGGCCACCGCGCATCTCATCGACTCCGGCCGGCGGCGCATCGCCGTGCTCGGCGCGCACGTCGCCGAGCGGGTCGGCTCCGCGTCCCTGCGGCTGGAGGGGTACCGTCGGGCGCTCGCGGATGCCGGCATCGACACCGGGGACGAGCTGGTCGTGTTCCGGGAGGGCTGGCACCGCACGGACGGCGCGGCAGCGACGCGCGAGCTGCTGGATTCCGGCACACCGTTCGACGCGATCTTCGCACTCAACGACGAACTCGCCCTCGGCGCCCTGCGCGTGCTGCACCAGGACAACGTGCGGGTGCCGGACGACGTCGCGGTGATCGGGTTCGACAACCTCATCGAAGGTCAGTTCGCGATGCCGAGCTTGAGCACCATCGACCCCGGCCGCGCCGACATCGCCGAGCGCGCCGTCGCAGCGCTCATCGAGCGCATCGGCGACCGTGACGGGCACATCGGAGCGCCCAGGATGATCGAGGTGCCGTTCACCACGGTCGCCAGGGAGTCCACCCTGTCGATGTCGGCGGTCACGTCGGCGCACAGCAGCTGACGGACGGGGTCAGTGCGGGTCGACGGCCTGGTCGGCGGAATGCGCACCGTAGAAATCGGATTGCTTCCGCATGATCGTCCGCATCCCCGCATCCGGCCCGACACCGTAGACGGTGCCGGTGAAGTCCAGTCCGCGCTGGATCGCCCAGATCTCGTCGTGACGGTCCGGCGGGAGGATGACCGCCGGGTCTCCGACGGCGACCCAGCCGATCGGGACGACGGCGCCGGGCTGCAGCGTCGTGTTGACCTGCACGACGCCGTGGATGCGGACCTCGGCTCCCGCAGCGACGGTGCTTCCGGGGAAGAGCGCTGCGCCGGTCGCGATGAACGCCTCGTCGCCCACCGTGCTCCCGTTGATGTGCGCGTGCGGACCGATCATCACGGCGGCGCCGACCAGGGCGGGATGCTCGGCCCTGCCCCGGATGACGGCGTGCTCCATGACGACGGTGTCCTCGCCGATGACGACTTCGCCGTCTTCTGCGCTGATCACAGCGCCGTGCAGGATGCGGGCGCCCGCCGCGATCCGGACGTTCCCCACGATGACGGCCGTCGACGCCACGAAGGCGGCGGGGTCGATCGAGGGTTCGGCATCGCGGTGTCTGACGAGCATTCGGCGACTCCATTCGTCGGTCGCGCCATCGAGGGCGTGAGACGCTAACGATACCGAACGTTGACATCCGGAAATGGTTCTTTCTATAATCCGATACAACGTTGAAAATTCAACGTTGTAAAAACCCGTGGATCGACGCCGTCGTCGGTCACTCTGAGAGGCATTCAATGAAGAAACTCATCGCGGCCGTCGCGCTCGCGGCGGGGGCGGCCGTCGCGCTGGCGGGCTGCTCAGGCTCCGGCACCGGCTCATCGTCCTCCTCCCACGTCGATCTGACCTTCTGGCACGGATACACCGAGGCAGACGGCAAGGTCCTCGATCAGATCGTCGACGACTTCAACAAGTCGCAGAAGAACATCACGATCAAGACCACCACCAAGACCTGGGCCGTCATCGGCGACACCCTCCTCCCGGCGCTCAGCGCGAAGAAGGGCCCGGACATCGTCGCCCTCCCCGCAGAGAACCTCCCCGTCTACGCCAGCAAGGGCGCGTTCGCGAAGCTCGACGACTTCTACGCGTCCGACAGCATCAAGAGCGCCAACCTCAACCCGCGCGCCGTCGAGATGGAGAAGGTCGACGGCTCGTACTTCGGCGTGCCGACCGGCTTCGTCCCGCTCTCCGTCATCTACAACAAGGGCCTGTTCGAGAAAGCCGGCATCACCACCTTCCCGGTCACCTGGGACGAGTGGGTCGCCGACGCCAAGAAGTTGACCGTCGACGAGAACGGCGACGGCACGCCGGAGCAGTACGGCCTCGCGCTGCCCGACCACGCCACCGTCGGCAACGGCGTCTGGGCCAGCCTGTTCTACGGCAACGGCGGAGACATCGTGAAGAGCGGCAAGTCCGTCGTCGACTCCGCCGCCAACGTGGAGACCCTGAAGTTCTGGTCGAACGCGGTCACCACCGGGCACATCTCGCCCACCGGACTCGACGGCGTCGCGTCCGACAAGCTGTTCAGCTCCGGCAAGGCCGCGATGGAGATCGGCGGCCCGTGGATGGCAGGGGTCGCGGCAGACGCGAAGATCGACTGGGGCATCGCGGGCATCCCCGCCGGCCCGAAGGAGCAGGCGGCGTCGGCCATCGGCATCAGCGCGGCCGTGACCGCGCAGGCCGACTCGACCAAGCAGGCTGCGGCCAAGAAGTTCTTCGACTACTTCTTCACCAAAGAGGTCGCGACGAAGTGGTCCCTCGGCTCCGGCTGGCCGCCCCTGCGCACCGACATCCCCGCCTCCGACGTGTCGTCGAACCCGGTGGTCGCGGCGCTGACGGCCATCTCGGGAACCGCCCGTCCGCTGCTGCCCGGCGTGGCCAACAGTGTGGATGTGCTCTCGGCGGTCGACGAGGCGACGCAGAAGTCGCTCGCGGGGGGAGACCCCAGCGATCTGTTGAGCGCGGCGTCCACCAAGGTCGCCCAAGCGCTGAGCAAATAGGCGCTGAGCAAGCGCTGAGCACGTAACAGAGCAGTTCCGACAACCCGGTAGCCGCCGCCCGTCCGGCGCGGCGGCTACCGCTGTGGAGACACCATGACAACGACCGTCAGACCACCCAAACGGGCCTACCGGCCTCCGGCGCCCCTCGGGGGTCGCGGACCGATCAGGACGCGCAAGGGATCGGCCCGCATCGCGCTGATCTTCCTGCTGCCGGCGCTGATCATCCTCACCGCCTTCGTCGCCTGGCCGATGCTCTCGGCGCTCCGCACGTCGTTCACCGACAGCAGCGGGTTCGGGCCGGAGCAGTGGGTGGGCTTCGGCAACTACGTCGAGATCTTCACGAATCCGAGCATCCTGGGCACGCTGTCGACCACCGCCCTCTACGCCGTGCTGTTCACGCCGACCGCGCTGATCGGGGCGCTCGCCCTCGCGCTGCTGCTCAACAACCCCCGGCTGGCCGGGCGCGGGTTCTTCCGCACGGCGTTGTTCGTGCCGTTCATCGTCTCGCTCGCGGTCGCCGCCTTCGCGTGGTCGTACCTGCTCGACCCGCAGGTCGGGCTCCTCAACTTCTGGTTGCGGTCGGTCGGGATCCAGCTCGGCAACGTCCTGCAGGACCCCGTGCTCGCCATGCCGACGGTCGTGCTGGTGGCCGTGTGGAAGAGCTTCGGCTTCTACATGGTGATCTTCATCGCCGGACTGCAGGAGATCCCGGTGAGCCTGTACGAGGCGGCCCGCATCGACGGTGCGGGCGCCTGGAAGCGGTTCACCAACATCACGCTGCCGCAGCTGAGCAACACGCTCGCCTTCGTCGTGATCTTCGCCATGATCGCCGCGCTGCAGGCGTTCGACCAGATCTACGTGATGACGGGAGGCGGCCCGTACCGCAGCACCCAGACCGTCGTCATGGAGATCTACCAGGAGGGCTTCAAGAAGCTCGACCTCGGCCTCGCGTCCGCCCTGTCGTACGTGCTGCTGCTGGCGACGCTGATCCTCAGCCTGGTGCAGTTCCGCTTCTTCGGCCGTCGTGAAAAGGACCTCAGCTGATGACCACTTCGACCATCCAGAACCGACGGGGAACGCTCACGCGGCCAGGCCTGCGCGTCGGCAAGCGCGCATCCAAATGGCTGCTGTTCGCGGCAGTGCTCGCGCTGACGCTGATCGTGCTGCTGCCCGTGATCGTCATCGTCTTCACGGCGTTCAAGCCGTCCTCCGAGATCAACGCGTACCCTCCGACGCTCGCGCCGGGCGCCTGGACGCTCGACAACTTCACGCGCATCTTCGCCGACCTGCCGTTCGCGAGGCTGTTCCTGAACAGCTTCGTGTTCGCGGGAGGGGTGACGCTGTTCGCCCTCGTCTTCGACTCGCTGGCGGCGTACGCCCTGGCGCGGCTGGACTTCCGCGGGAACAGGGTGCTCCTGATCGTGATCGTCGCGAGCCTGATGATCCCGTTCCAGGCGACGCTCATCCCGATCTACCAGCTGGTCGGCAACCTCGGGCTGGTGAACACGTTCGCCGGGCTCATCCTGCCGCGCGCCGCGGACGCGTTCGGGATCTTCTTCCTCCGCCAGTTCTTCATCGCCCTCCCGCGCGACCTCGACAACGCGGCGCGCATCGACGGCGCGAGCGAGTTCCGGGTGTTCCGCAGCGTCGTGCTGCCGAACGCGCTTCCCGCCCTGCTCACGCTCGGCATCTTCACCTTCGTGAACAACTGGAACGACCTGCTCTGGCCGCTGGTCTTCACGACGACGCCGGAGATGGGAACCGTCACGTCGGGGCTCACGCTGCTGACCGGGCCGAGCGGGATCATCCCGTACGGCACGATGATGGCCGGCTCGCTGATCGCAGTGCTGCCCCTCGCCATCCTGTTCCTGATCGTCCAGCGCCGGTTCATCGAATCGGTCGCGACAACCGGATTGAAGTGACCGGCATGACCCGACAGACCCCTCGCTGGTTCGAGGACGGCCGCCTGCGTTTCGCGCTCGGCATCGAGGACACCTTCGTGCCGCAGACGCGGCCGGGCGAGCGCGCCATCGACGAATACGAGCTGACAGAGCACTACGAACGGTTCGACGACGACTTCCGGCTCGCGGCCGGGGTCGGTGCTGAGCTGCTGCGCTGGGGCGTGCCCTGGTACCGCGTCGCACCGGAGCCAGGACGCTGGGACTGGTCGTGGACCGACCGCGCGCTGGCGAGCATGGCGGACGCCGGGCTGCGGCCGATCGTCGACCTGCTGCACTACGGAACGCCCACCTGGCTGGACGACCAGTTCGCGCATCCGGACTATCCGCAGCAGGTCGCCGAGTACGCCGTCCGGTTCGCCGAGCGCTACGCCGACGTCGCACAGGACTACACGCCGGTGAACGAGCCGGTGATCCACGCGCTGTTCGCCGGCGAGTACGCGTACTGGCCTCCGTACCTCTCCGGTGCGCGCGGCTTCACCACCATCGCGGCCAACCTCGCGCGCGGCTTCGTGCACACGCAGCTCGGCATCGCAGAGGTGCTGCCCGGCGCATCCTTCGTCCACGTGGATGCGGCGATGACGTTCGTCGGCGCGGACACGGCCCCCGAACACGCGGAGGAGGCGGAGCGGCTCTCCGAGCAGGTGCACCTGGTGGAGGACCTCGTCACGGGCCGGGTGGACGACGGCCATCCGCTCGCCGTCGGCCTCCGCGCCAACGGGCTGAGCGACGACGACCTCGCCTGGTTCGCCGAGCACATCGTGCGGCCGGATGTGATGGGCGTCAACTACTACCCGCGCCACTCCACCGAGCTGTTCGAGGCGGGCGTGCACCACGCGGGCGGCTTCGCCGACCCCCGGCCATCGGTCGACAGGGGCGCCGCCGGGCTCCGGGATGCGCTGCAGTCGTACGCCGACCGGTACGGAGCGCCCGTCATGGTCACCGAGACCTGCGTCACCGGAAGCGTCGAGGAACGCATCGCCTGGCTCGACGACTCCGTCGCGCTCGTGCACCGGATGCGCGCGGAGGGGACAGACATCGTCGGCTACACCTGGTGGCCTCTCTTCGACATGTACGAGTGGACCTGGCGGCACAGCGAGAACCCGCGCGCCGACCACCTGCTCACGATGGGCCTCTACGACCTCGTCGAGACCGGCGACGGTCTCCTCCGCTCCCGGAACCCGGTCGCCGACCGCTATCGGCACCACGCCACGTCCGACCTGTCCGCCCTTCCCGCCCCGTCCGCCAGCCGCCTCACGCCGAACCCGTAACGGAACACATCCATGCACATCGCACACCTCACCATCAACACGTCGGCCAGGATCGGCGCCATCAACCCTCGGCTGTTCGGCTCGTTCGTCGAGCACCTCGGCCGCTCGGTCTACGACGGCATCTACGAGCCGGGCCACCCGCTGGCCGACGGCGACGGCTTCCGCACCGACGTCATCGAGCTGGTCAAGGAGCTCGGCGTCACCGCGATCCGGTATCCGGGAGGCAACTTCGTCTCCGGCTTCAACTGGGAGGACAGCGTCGGGCCGCGGGAGGAACGGCCGACCAGGCTCGACCTGGCCTGGCACACCACCGAGACGAACGAGGTGGGCCTGCACGAGTTCCAGCGCTGGCTGGACGCCGTGGGCAGCGAGCTCATGCTCGCCGTGAACCTCGGCACCCGCGGAACGCCGGAGGCGCTGGAGCTGCTCGAGTACGCCAACCTCGCGCAGGGCACGGCGCGCGCGGACCGGCGGGCGGCGAACGGACGCACGGAGCCGTTCGACGTGCGCATCTGGTGCCTCGGCAACGAGATGGACGGCCCGTGGCAGCTCGGACATCGCTCTGCCGACGACTACGGCAAGGTCGCCGCCCAGACGGCACGCGCGATGAAGGCGTTCGACCCCGACCTGGAGCTGGTGATCTGCGGCTCGTCGAGTTCGTCGATGCCGACGTTCGCCGAGTGGGAGCGCGTCGTGCTCACCCACGCGTACGACGCGGTCGACTACATCTCCTGCCACGCGTACTACGAGAACACCGGCGACCTGGCGAGCTTCCTCGCATCCGGGATCGACATGGACCACTTCATCCGCAGCGTCACCGCCACCGCCGACCACGTCAAAGCGGTGCGCGGCAGCGATAAGACCATCAACATCTCGTTCGACGAGTGGAACATCTGGTACAACAGCCGCTACGAGAACGTCGACAAGATCACCGGCGTCGACAACTGGCCCGTTGCCCCTCGCCTGCTCGAAGACGAGTACACGGTGGCGGATGCTGTGGTGTTCGGCAGCCTGCTCATCACCCTGCTGAAGCACGCCGACCGGGTGACCAGCGCCTCCCTCGCCCAGCTGGTCAACGTGATCGCGCCGATCATGACGGAGCCGGGTGGCGCATCCTGGCGCCAGACCACCTTCCTCCCGTTCGCGGCGACGGCGGCCAACGCCACCGGCATCGCCCTCGACGTGACGCCGGTGAGCGACAGCTACCCGACCGAGCGTTTCGGAGACGTGCCGCTCGTCGACGCCGTCGCGAGCCTCGACGAGAGCACGGGCAGCATCGCGGTCTACGTCGTCAACCGGGCCGTGGATGCCGGGACCTCCCTCGAGATCGACCTCCCGTCCCGCGCGCACCCCGGCACATACGCGGTCACCGCGCGCACGCTGAGCGACGCGGACATCACCGCCTCCAACAACCGCGAGAACCCGGAACGCGTCGTCCTCGCCGACAACACCACCGTCAGCACGGACGGAGGCGTCCTGCGGATCGACCTGCCCGCCGTCTCCTGGACGGAGATCCTGCTCACCGCACAGAACCCGGTCACCGCTTAGACCCTTCCCACCCGTAGAACCTCCCCACCGGTAGAACCTCCCACCCCCAGCACGCTTACCCCCTCAGGCGTGACGGCGCAAACGGCGTCGGCACTGCGCCACGGATTCCCGCGACGCGAACTCTCAGATCGGAGACACACGATGATCGGATCCACCGGGGGAGCGGCCCAGCCGCGAACCTTCCGCCGCCGGATGCTGGCGGCAGCTCTCACCGCGGCAGCAGTGGCCGTGTTCGCCCAGGCCGCGATCGCCCCTCCCGCCGAGGCCGTCACGACAGGCAACGGCGCGCTGGTGTACTCGCCCGCGGCCGGGACGTCCTTCAATCCGGAGGGCGGACGCGCGGCGGGAACCACCTACGCCAAGAACATCGTCCTGAAGAACAGCGGAACATCCAACGGCACCCAGCTCGTCACCTACGACCAGCTGGTGCTCGTCGGCGGCAAGCAGGTGTACCCGATCTACCGGAGCACCGACAACGGGACGACGTGGACGCACCTCACCGACGTCGTCCCGAACAACGACTTCCCGACGCTCGCGCGCACGTCGCAGCCGTTCCTCTACGAGCTGCCCCAGCAGGTCGGCAGCCTCCCGGCCGGCACGATCCTGCTCTCCGGCATGATCATGCCCACGGACCGGTCGAGCAGCAGGCTCGTCGTCTACAAGAGCGCGGACCACGGAGCCACCTGGTCGTACCTCAGCACCATCGACACCGGCGGCCCGGCGACGTACGACCCGTCTCCCACCTCCACCACCACGACGGTGTGGGAGCCGTCGCTGATCGTCGACGGAAACGGCAAGCTCGCCGCGTACTTCTCGGACGAGCGGCAGAAGGCAAACGGCGTGCTGCAGGCGGTCTCGTACCGTGAGTCCAGCGACGGCGGTCTCACCTGGGGTGCGCTCGGCAACGTGTCCGCGCCGACCAACCAGAGCGACCGCCCGGGCATGATCACGGTGACGAAGCTGCCGGACGGCCGCTACCTCGCCACGTTCGAGGTCGTCAACCGGCCGAGCCAGACCAACAACACGGCGCCGGTGTACTTCAAGATCTCTCCGGATGGGGTCAGCTGGTCGCCCAGCACGAGCATCGGCACGCAGATCGCCCTCGCCAACGGGCGCGGGATCGGCTCGTCCCCGTACGTGAAGTGGGTGCCGACCGGCGGCCCGAAGGGGATGGTGGTCGTCGCATCCAAGTGGGGTCTCGACGCCTCGGGGAACATCAGCGGCGGCCAGGACTTCTACGTCAACTACAACCTGGGTGCCGGACCGTGGGAGCGGCTGCCGATGGCGGTCACCTACGACTCGACGGACACGGCGGGCGGCACCTTCTCCGGGTTCGCGCAGAGCTTCGACACCAGCGTCGACGGGCGCACGCTCTACCAGGCGACGAACGTGGAGAACGCGGCGACCACGTACAACGACATCCGCGTGGGCTCGATCCCGCTGGATGCGCAGCAGTACGAGGCGGAGAAGGCGGCACGCACGTCCGACACCTCGCTGGTGACCGACGTGAACGCCGCCAACGGAAGCAAGGTCGGCAACATCAACAACAGCACGAGTGCCGTCACGTTCACGGTGCGCGTTCCGAGCGCGGGCTCGTACACGCTCAACGTGCGGTACGACAACGGCACAGGTGCGGCGAGCACGCACAACGTCTCGGTGAACGGTGGGACGGCGTCGAGCATCAGCTATCCGGCGACGGTCGACTGGGGCCGCTTCGGCTGGGCGCAGAAGACGGTGACGCTGAATGCGGGCGCCAACACGATCGCGTTCAGCAAGGGGACGTCGTACGCGGAACTCGACCAGCTGCAGGTCTACCAGCCGAGCACGCAGCTCGACTCGCAGTTCCGGATCGTGAACCGCAACAGCGGCAAGCTGCTGGAGATCGCCTCGGCGCTCACCACCGACGGCGCGCTGGCCGGCCAGTGGGCGGACACCGCGAACCCCACCCAGATCTGGAACGTCCACCCGGTGACGGGAAGCACGCAGCTGTTCAACGACAACAGCGGCAAGCTGCTCGAGATCCCGGGCGCGCAAACGGGCAACGCTGTGCAGGCGGGTCAGTGGGGTCCGACGGGGAACGCCACCCAGAACTGGAACCTCACGACCAGCGGCGGCTACTGGACGCTGACCAACGCGAACAGCGGCAAGCCCCTGGAGATCGCCGGCTCGTCCACGGCGAACGGCGTCGCCGCCCAGCAGAACGCGGCGACGGGCGCCGCGAACCAGCAGTGGCAGTTCGTGCGCGAGGGTATTCAGTAGGGAGTGTGGAGGAGGGAGCGGCCGCTCGTACGCGGGTGGCCGCTCCGCTACGCCCCCACGTATGCCGCCAGATGCTGCCCGGTGAGCGTCGACTTGGCTGCTACCAGCTCCGCCGGCGTGCCCTCGAACACCACCAGCCCGCCGTCGTGGCCGGCGCCGGGGCCGAGGTCGATGATCCAGTCCGCGTGCGCCATCACGGCCTGGTGGTGCTCCACCACGATCACCGACTTGCCGGAGTCGACCAGGCGGTCGAGGAGTCCGAGCAGCTGCTCCACATCGGCCAGGTGGAGGCCAGTAGTCGGTTCGTCGAGCACGTACACGCCGCCCTGCTCGGAGAGGTGGGTCGCCAGTTTGAGGCGCTGACGTTCCCCGCCGGAGAGGGTCGTGAGCGGCTGGCCCAGGCTCAGGTAGCCGAGTCCCACATCCACGAGCCTGCTCAGGATGCTGTGGGCGGCGGGCGTGCGCGCCTCGCCGCTGCCGAAGAACTCGTCGGCGGTGGTGACGGACATTGCCAGCACCTCGCTGATGTCGCGGCCGCCGAGGCGATATTCGAGCACCGACGCCTGGAACCGCTTGCCTTCGCACACCTCGCAGACCGTGGAGACCCCGGCCATGATGCCGAGATCGGTGTAGATCACGCCAGCGCCGTTGCAGTTGGGGCAGGCGCCCTCGGAATTGGAGCTGAACAGCGCGGGCTTCACGCCGTTGGCCTTCGCGAAGGCCTTGCGGATGGGGTCGAGCAGGCCGGTGTACGTGGCGGGGTTGCTGCGCCGGGAGCCGCGGATCGCGGCCTGGTCGATGGAGATCACGCCCTCGCTGGCCGGGATCGACCCGTGCACGAGCGAGCTCTTGCCCGAGCCGGCGACGCCGGTGACGACCACGAGCATCCCGAGCGGGATGTCCACATCCACGTCGCGCAGGTTGTGGGAACTCGCGCCGCGGATGGCGAGTGTGCCGGTGGGGGTGCGCACCGTGTCTTTGAGGGTGGCGCGGTCGTCGAGGTGGTGGCCGGTGAGGGTGTCGCTCGCGCGGAGGCCGTCGAGGCTGCCGGTGTATGTGATCGTCCCGCCCGCGGTGCCCGCGCGCGGCCCGAGGTCGACGACGTGGTCGGCGATGGCGATCATCTCCGGCTTGTGCTCGACCACGAGCACGGTGTTTCCCTTGTCGCGCAGGCGGAGCAGCAGCTCGTTCATGCGCTGGATGTCGTGCGGGTGCAGCCCGATCGTCGGCTCGTCGAACACGTAGGTCACATCGGTGAGCGACGAGCCGAGGTGCCGGATGATCTTCGTGCGCTGCGCCTCTCCGCCGGACAGCGTGCCCGCCGGCCGGTCGAGGGACAGGTAGCCGAGGCCGATTTCCACGAACGATTCGAGGGTCTGCCGCAGTGCGCTCAGCAGGGGAGCGACGGACGGCTCGTCGAGCCCGTTCACCCACTCGGCGAGGTCGCTGATCTGCATGGCGCACGCGTCGGCGATGCTGATGCCGCCGATCTTCGACGAGCGGGCGGCCTCGCTCAGCCGGGTGCCTCCGCAATCCGGGCAGGTGGTGAACGTGACGGCGCGGTCGACGAACGCGCGGATGTGCGGCTGCATGGCCTCGCGGTCCTTCGACAGCATCGACTTCTGCAGCTTGGGCACCAGACCCTCGTAGGTGAGGTTGATGTCGCCGATCTTCACCTTGACCGGGTCGCGGTAGAGGAAGTCGTGCAGCTCCTTCTTCGTGTAGTCCTTGATCGGTTTGTCGGCGTCGAGGAATCCGGAGCCCGTGAAGATACGCACGCTCCAGCCGTCCGCTGTGTACCCCGGGATGGTCAGTGCACCCTCCGCCAGCGACTTCGTCTCGTCGAACAGCTGCGTGAGGTCGATGTCGTTGACGCTGCCCATGCCCTCGCAGCGCGGGCACATCCCGCCGGTGACCGTGAAGCTGCGCCGCTCCTTCGTGGTGGCCTCTCCGCGCTCGATGGTGATGGCGCCGGAGCCGGACACCGACGCGACGTTGAACGAGAACGCCTGCGGCGACCCGATGTACGGCTGACCGAGCCTGCTGAACAGGATGCGCAGCATCGCGTTCACGTCGGTGGCCGTGCCGACCGTCGACCGGGCGTTCGCCCCCATCCGCTCCTGGTCGACGATGATCGCCGTGGTCAGCCCGTCGAGCACATCCACGTCGGGCCGGGCGAGCGTCGGCATGAAGCCCTGCACGAACGCGCTGTACGTCTCGTTGATCATCCGCTGCGACTCGGCCGCGATGGTGCCGAACACCAACGAGCTCTTGCCGGAGCCGGAGACGCCGGTGAAGACCGTCAGCCGCCGTTTCGGAATCTCGACGCTCACGTCTTTGAGGTTGTTGACGCGCGCCCCTTGCACGCGGATCAGGTCGTGACTGTCGGCGCGGTGTGCGGCGGTCGGCGCGTCGGTGCTCATGGTGCGATCTCCATCTTTCTGGCTGTGCGCCTCATCTTAGATGCCACAGAATTGCACGTATTCAGCGGGTTTACGAGATGCCAGAAACTGTCGCAACACGCCCGGGATTCGCGACAGAAACTGGTATTTCGCGGGGTAAGCCAGGGGTATGCCGAACCTGAACGCCGAACGCATCGGCTCCGTCATCCGCGAGCACCTCCCCGAGTTCGCCGTCCCCGGTGCCCTCAGCGTGCGACCGGGCTACCTGCTGGCCGACGGGTGGATCACGGACACCCCGGCCATCGTGGTGACGATCGCACGGGATGCGTCGCTCCCCACCGTGCGCGACGCCCTGCCCGCCGAGGTGGATGGCCTCCCCGTGGACGCGCGCGTTGCGTCGGCGGCCAAGGAGCGCATGCTGACCGAGCCCGCCGCCTTCGCGCGCACGGCGGGGCCAGCGCCCGATCGCGGCGCGGTGCCGGAGTTCGCCGACGAGTACGAGCTGACGGGCGCGGCCGCCGCGCCCGGCGCATCCATCGTCCCCGGCGTCGACTTCGCCGCCGCCGCCAAACCCCAGCTCCCGTACGCACCTCCGCCCGGCGGCGCCCTCGCCCCGGTCTCCGGCACCATGCGCGTGACGCTGAGCGCGAGTCCGGACTCCGGCTGGCCGACGCTCGGCGCGTTCCTCTCCGGGGTGCGCGAGACCCTCACCGTCGGCCTCTACGACTTCACCTCGCGGCACATCCTGCAGACCGTCGAGACCGTCCTCGCGGGCCGAACCGTGCGGCTCGTCCTCGATCATCCCGCCAAGAATCCCACCGCCGACCAGACCGACGAGCAGACCGTCGCGGCACTCACCACCGCCTTCGGCGACCACCTCACGCAGGCGTGGGCGCTCTCCAGGATGGACCCGCTCGCCGCCGCCTGGATCTTCCCGTCCGCGTACCACATCAAGCTCGCCGTGCGGGATTCGTCCGCCGTCTGGCTGTCCAGCGGCAACTGGAACAACTCGAACCAGCCGGACATCGACCCGGTGACCACGCCGGCCGACGCCTCGGCCGCCCGCTCCGGCGACCGCGACTGGCACGTCGTCATCGAGAACGAGCAGCTGGCGCGAACGTTCGAGGCCTTCCTGCTCAACGACCTCGCCGTCGCCGCGCAGCACCAGGCCACCACTCCGGCCGCCGGGCCTGTCCCGGCCCTGCTCGCCCCGCTCGCGACCACGCCGCCGTACCAGCGCTTCTTCGCCGCAGACACCGCCGAGCGGCAACTGACGGTGACGCCGCTGCTCACCCCGGATGCTGGCAGCTACGCCCCGCAC
Organism: Leifsonia sp. NCR5; assembly: GCF_002105485.1. Lineage (NCBI taxonomy): Bacteria > Bacillati > Actinomycetota > Actinomycetes > Micrococcales > Microbacteriaceae > Leifsonia > Leifsonia sp. NCR5. The sequence goes on along the minus strand of NZ_NCSR01000006.1, from coordinate 124,968 downwards.
ATCCTGGACCTCATCCGGAGCGCCACGACGTCGTTGCTGATGCAGTTCCAGTACATCGAGCTGCCGAAGACGGTCGCGGACGCCCCCGCCGAGTTTCTCGCGCTGATCCACGCGGTGATCGACCGGCAGCAGGCCGGAGTCGACGTGCGCATCATCATGAGCCAGTTCGAGACGGCCGGCTACCTCGAGAAACTGCAGGCCGAAGGCCTCGACGTCGTGAACAGGGTGAAGCTGCAGAACAACGTGCACAACAAGGGCATCGTCGTCGACGGCCGGGCCGCGCTCGTCAGCAGCCAGAACTGGTCGCCGGCCGGGACGCTGACCAACCGGGATGCGGGCGTGATCCTCGAAAACGCGGAGATCGCCGCATACTTCACCCAGCTGTTCGAGCACGACTGGGCCGTGCTGGCGTCGCGTTCCGTCGCGCCGGACTGAGGCGCGCGGTCACTCCGTCCGGAACGTCAGCACAGTCTCCGTCGCGGCGGTGTCCGCCGGCTCGCCGTACACCCGGATGTGGTGCACCTGCTCGGCGAGCGTGCCGTCGCGGAGGGTGCCGTGGTCTGTCGCCTGCACGAAGACCTCGCACCGCCCGCCCCTGAGGCGCGCGGCCTCCTGCTCCCCCCAGGCGATGACCTCTGTCACGGCGGTGGCGCCGGTGACCTCCCAGTCGTCGAGGTTCCAGCCGGTGTACGGCTCCGGCGGTCGAGCCCAGAGGCGCACGCGGTACACCGTCTGCCCTCCGCGATCCCAGGTCGGTTCCTCCGGGGACCGCAGCCATGTCGCATCCATGCGGCAGAGCCTAGCGGCGCCGCCTCCCGGTGCCGCGGCGGCGAGACGCCAGTAACTGTCGCGAAACGCCCGGGATGTGGCGCAGTTACTGGTGTCTCGTGCGGCGGCGCGGCGTGACGCCGTGGGGGCGGAGGAGGTCGAGGAAGAGCGGGGCGAAGAGGGCGGGGCGCCGGCGCGGCAGGGTCGCCGGGCGCGTGAGGGAGGTGAGGATGCGCATCCACGCGCCCTGCGCCGCCGTCGCGCCCTGCGCCGCCGTCGCGCCCTGCGCCGCCGTCGCGCCCTGCGCCGCCGTCGCGCCCTGCGCCGCCGTCGCGCCCTGCGCCGCGGCGTCCCGCGCCATTGCAGCCGCCGCATCCCGCGCCGCCGCACGCGCCGCCGCCGCCGACCGGCGCGGCAGCGGCACCCGCCTGCCCGTCGACAGGTCGTGCAGGTTGTTGCGGCGGGTGCCGTCCCAGTTCACGTAGAGGTACGGCCCGACCGGCGACGAGATGGGGTTGACGACGGCGCGCACATAGCTGTCCGGTCCTGTCACGTATGTGGCGGTGCCGTTCGCGATCTCGGCGGCGGCCGTCGCGGCGTCGACGGCGCCGTGTGACGTGAACAGGGTGACGATCGAGCCGAGCTCGTCGCGAGCGACCAGCTCGATGCGGAACTCGGTGATGGCGACTCCTCGAAGATCGTTCGGCGGTGGTGGGGTGGCCGAGCGACGGTGGTCTGCCTTCTCCGATCGTACGCAGCGCCATTCATCGAATCCAACAGCGCGCGTTTCTGCGATTCAGCGACGCGACGAATGAATGCGGGTGCCGCGCGCCGCATCCACCAGCCCCAGGACGGCGCGTTCCAGTCCGGCCAGCCCCGTGGATGCGCGGATCGCGTCCCCGATGGCGGCGCTGCGTTCGGCGTACCCCGGCTCGGCGAGCACCGTCCGCACCGCCTCGGCCACCGCCGCGTCGGTCGGGCGGTTCGTCGCGAGGTTCACGCCGACGCCCGACCACGCCACGCGCGCAGACACCTCCACCTTGTCCTCCGTCGTCCCCGCGATCACGACGGGGACGCCGTGCTCCATCGCGTAGTGCACGCCGCCGTACCCGCCGTTCGTCACGTACACCGAGGTGCGCGGGAGCAGCGCGTCGTACGGCAGGTAGGCGGCGACGCGAGCGTTCGGCGGCAGGTCCGCATCCAGTTCGGCGACTGGCCGCCCTCCCGTGCTGGCGACCACCCACACGTCGTCGCCCGCAAGTCCCCGGATGGTCGGCAGCAGCAGGTCGCCGAAGTCGCGGTTGGCGACGGTTCCCTGGGTGACGTGGACGATCGGGCGCCCGTCCGCGAGGTCGTCCCACCAGGCCGGGAGCGGCGTATCCGACGGCCGGGTGCGGGAGACAGGCCCGACGAAGTGGACCGTCGACGGCAGGTCGGAGCGCGGGTACTCGAACTCCGGAACCGTGAACTGCACCACGGCGTCCGCGTGCGCCGGCCAGTTGAGGATGAACCCGTCGAGGGATGCGCCGGTCGCCTCGTGCGCGATCCTGCTCGCCGCCTTCTGCACCGGCGCGAAGATGATCTTCTCCGCGACGGCGGTGAGGGCGGCGTTCCGCAGGCGCCCGCCGATCCCGGGCTTCGGCTGGACCCCGAGCCCGAACGGAGCCACGTCCTTGCTCTTCAGCCCGAGCGGCACGATGCCGAGGTTGACCACAGCGGGCCGGGATGCGCGGGGCCGCGTGGAGAGCAGGGCGGCGCCGAGGAACAGGCTCTCCGCCAGCACGACGTCCACCCCGTGCTCGGCGACGATCGCGTCGACGGCGGCGAGGTGCGCGCTGGCCGGGCGCAGGAAGATCGTGGTCATGTCGTACCGGATGCCCGCCGGGCCGGTGAGTCCGACGCGGCCGGGGAAGGCCGCATCCATGTCGGTGTCGTCGTAGTCGGCTTCGGCGGGGAGCGGGAGGAAGGTGGCGCCGGTGGCGATGACGCGCGCGGCGTAGCGGCCGCCGGTGAGGAAGAGGACGCGGTGGCCGCGGTCGACGAGGTGCCTGGCGACGGCGAGCAGCGGGGTCACGTGGCCGTGGACCGGTGTGCTGCAGAGGAGGAGGGTGGTCATGGGATGCTCGCATTCGGGTTTAGAGTTTGATGAACGCTGATAGTATTCACTACACACGAAGGGTAGTCAATGGCTGATTCGGAGAACGTCGCCCCGCGGCAGTACCGCTCGACGCTCCGCGAGGAGCAGGCGCGGCAGACCAGGCAGCGCATCCTCGCCTCCGCGTTCGAGGTGTTCTCGGCCAAGGGATACACCGGCGCCTCCCTCGCCGACATCGCCGCGGGCGCCGGGGTCTCGGTCGAAAGCGTGAAGGTGCACGGCCCGAAACGCGCCCTGCTGCTCGGCGCGTTCGAGCTCGCGTTCGCCGGCAGCGCCGGCGAGGAGTCGCTGAGCGAGCGGCCGGAGGTCGCCGCGATCATGGGCATCGAAGACACCGGCGAATTCCTCACGGCGATGGTCGGCATGATCGCCGAGGCGAACGCCAGGACCAGCGGCCTCTGGGCGGCCTTCCTCGCCGCCGCGGCAGAGGACGCCCACGTCGGAGAGGTCCTCGCCTCCCTGCTCGACCGCCGCCACGCCGACTACCGCCGCCTGGTCGACCTCCTCGCCTCCCGCGGGGCAGTGGATGCGCGGGCCGCGTCCGACGACGACCTCCAGGTGCTCGCCGACGTGCTCTCCTTCCTCATGTCGCCCGAGGGCCACCAGCAGCTCGTGCAGCAGAGCGGGTGGACCTACGAGCGCTACCGGGACTGGCTGATCGCCACGGTGACGTCGACCGTCGCGTCTCCTATCCCCGCAACGCGATCGCCTGACTCCGCCACAGCGCCAGCAGCGACCACGGATCGGTGACGCCGGCGCGCACGGCGGCGAGGTGCGCATCCAGCTCGTCGCTGCGCTCGAACCACTCGGTGCGCGGGATGCGGTGGGCGGCGAACTGCGCGTGTCTGCGCTGTTCGAGCGCCCGGTCGCCGCGCTCGAACGCGAGCACCTCGTCGTGCGGCAGACTCGAGAACCGCACGCGCGGATTGGCAGTGGTGCCGATCTTCACCCTGTCCCTGAATCGCAGGTAGTAGACCACGTCCACCCGCGGCGGCGGCAGCTCGCCGGACACGGTCTCGCCCACCCGCCATTCGCACACCGCGCACAGCCAGCCGGACGGGTAGCGCACCCCCAGCCGCGAGCCGCAGAGCGCGCACGGCGACGGCAGCGCATCCATCTGCCCGCACTCGTCGGCCACCCAGTCGGCCGCGACGAGCAGGTGCTGCAGGCAGAGCGGCAGCGGCGCCCCGGGATGCGCGGGGTTCGTGCACGCGACGCCACCGGTGACGACGGCGCACGGGGTGGTGCCTGTCATGCGGGAAGCGTAACGGCGGCGACCGACACCGGCGCGAGCAGCGTTGTCGCAGCCCGCCCTACCGCCGGCCGGCCTACCGCCGCCCGTCCAGCCCCAGTTCCTCGCGCACGAACCGCGCGAACTGCGACGCGGCGGCCGATTCGCTGCGCGCCAGGTTCCTGGCAAGCCCGATCACGCGCACCGCCTCTTCCGCCAGCGGCACCAGCGTCACGCCCGGCTCGGTCGAGGAGTCCGGCAGCAGCGCGATCCCGACCCCGTCGCGCACCAGCGCCTGCAGCGTCACCAGCTCGGTGACCTCCAGCACGATGTTCGGCACGATCCCGCGCCGGGCGAAGTATGCGTCGGCGATGTGCCGCAGCCCGGATCCGGTGCGCAGCGCGACGAACTCGAACGGTTCGAGGTCGTCCACGTCGATCACCGCGCGTCCGGCCAGTGGATGCGCATCCGGCACCCCGACCGCCAGTCGTTCGGAGGTCAGTGGTCGCCACTCGATCTCGCGGTCGCGGGGGTCCGGGCTGGTGAACGCGAGGTCGGCCGCTCCCTCGCGCAGCGCATCCAGCACCGTGTCCGCCGTCCCTCCGCGCAGCACGAACCGGATGTCCGGGAACAGCGCGCGGTACTCGCTCACCACGCGCGGGATCAGCCAGTGGCCGAACGACGACACGTACGCGACGGACACCGTGCCCGCCGAGGGGTCGCGCAGCGCGTCGATGCGCGCGCGGGCCTCCTCCAGCTCGGTCTGCGCCCGGATGCCGTGGGCGAGCAGGATCTCGCCGTACTGGTTCAGCTCCAGGTGGTTCTTCTTGCGGTCGAAGAGCTCGACGCCCATCTCCGCCTCGAGCCTGGCGATGGTCCTGGTCAGCGTGGACTGGGAGACGCCGAGAGTGTCCGCTGTGTCGGCGAGATGTCCGTCTGCCGCCAGCGCTCTGAACTGGGCGATCTCTTCGATCCGCATGGTGCCATCATGCCGGACCATCGCCCCTTCGTGTGTCGGTGGCCCGTGATTCAATGTCACATGTGAGTATATCAGCCGGAACCCGTGCTCGAATGAGCACCCTCGAACAGGGGGTGTTGTCTGTACGTTCACTCAGGAGTCACGGTCCGGTTCACTGCGCTCCATACGGTGTGCCAGGACCCAGCCGTCCGACCAGTCCCGACCGAGGAGAAGCATGTTGAGAAGATTCGGCAGAGCGTGGCAGATCGCCACCGCAGCCGCTGTGGGGGTCGGGCTCGCTGCCGCGCCTCTCACCGCGGTGCCGGCCACCGCCAGCGTCGACGCCACGAGCGTCGTCATCAACGAGGTGTACCTGTCAGGGGGAAGCGCGGGCGCCGCGTACTCCAGCAAGTTCGTCGAGCTCTACAACCCGTCGAGCCAGCCCGTCACGGTCGACGGCTGGTCGGTGCAGTACCGCCCGGCCACGGGCACGGCGGCGGCCACCGGCCTCACCGCTCTCACCGGCAGCATCGCCGCGTACGGCTACTACCTCGTGCAGGGCAGCTCGAACGGGGCGAACGGCGCGGCTCTTCCGACTCCGGATGCGACGGGAACGCTCAACCCGTCCGGCTCCGGCGGCACCGTCATCCTCTCGAACACCGCCACCGCAGTGACGCCGCCCGTCGGCGACGCGAGGAACGCATCCGGGATCGTCGACCTCGTCGGCTACGGCACGTCGAACACATTCGAGACGAAGGCAGCCGCGGCGCCGGCAGGCAACACCGACGTGAAGTCGCTCACCCGCACCGGGTTCTGGGACAGCGACGACAACAGCGCAGACCTCACCCTGACCGCCACCATCACGCCGCAGAACGCCGCGACGCCCGCGGGCGGCCCGGCCACGGAGCCGGCACCCGGAGGCACCGACCCCGGCACGGGAGGCGACCCCAGCCCACCGGCCGGTGACAGCATCCCGATCGCCGAGGTGCAGGGCACCACCGATGTCAGCCCGAAGGCGGGCACGACGGTCACCACCAGCGGATTCGTGACGGCCGCGTACGCGACCGGCGGTTTCAACGGCTTCTACATCCAGACCCCTGGCACGGGCGGCGCGATCGACCTCGCGATGCACCAGGCCTCCGACGCGGTCTACGTCTACGGCTCCGCGGCCACCGCAGCGGTCACCGTCGGCCAGTACGTGCAGGTCACCGGCGCCGTCAGCGAGTTCGCCGGCCTCACCGAGATCACCCCGGCATCTGCTGCCGGTGTCGTCGCGCTCGACCCCGCAGGACTCACCGCCCCTGCTCCCGCGACTGTCGGCCTCCCGGCGACCGCAGCGCAGCGCGAGTCCCTCGAGGGCATGCTGCTCGCACCGCAGGGCGCGTTCACCGTCACCGACGTGTACTCCACGAACCAGTACGGCGAGATCGGCCTCGCGGCCGGAGAGACGCCGCTGGTCCAGCCAACGGAGACCGCACGCCCCGGCACGCCGGAGTACGCGGCGGCGGTGGCGGACAACGCCGCCCGCGCCGTCACGCTCGACGACGGAGCGTCCACCAACTTCCTCAGCGCGGCCAACAAGGCCAAGCCGCTGCCGTACCTGTCGGTCACCGCGCCCGTGCGCGTCGGCGCGCCGGTCACCTTCACGAAGCCGGTCGTCCTCGACTTCCGCAACAACGTGTGGAAGTTCCAGCCCACCTCCGAGCTGACGCCGGCCACCGCATCCACGGTGCAGCCGGTCACCTTCGGCAACACCCGCGCCGCCGCCCCGGCCGCCGTGGGCGGCGACCTGAAGCTGGGCACCTTCAACGTGCTGAACTACTTCACCACCACCGGCGACCAGCTCACCGGCTGCACGTTCTACACCGACCGCGACGGCAACAACATCACGGTGAACAGTGGATGCGACGCGCGAGGAGCAGCGGACGCCGCCAACCTCAAGCGCCAGCAGGACAAGATCGTCGCGGCCATCAACGGGCTCTCCGCCGACGTCGTCTCCCTCGAAGAGATCGAGAACTCCGCGCGCTTCGGCAAGAACCGCGACGACGCCCTCTCGAAGCTGGTCACCGCGCTCAACACCGCGGCGGGCAGCCAGGTCTGGGCGTTCGTGCCGTCTCCGGCAGCCGTGCCGTCCAGCGAGGACGTCATCCGCACCGCGTTCATCTACAAGAAGGCGCACGCTGTGCCGGTGGGCGAGTCGCGCATCCTGATGGATGCGGCGTTCGCCAATGCGCGCCAGCCGCTGGCCCAGGCGTTCAAGAAGGTCGGCACGCCGGACTCCTCGGCGTTCATCGCGGTCGTGAACCACTTCAAGTCGAAGGGGTCGGGAACGGGAGCCGACGCCGACCAGGGTGACGGGCAGGGTGCGTCGAACGCCTCCAGAGTCGCCCAGGCGACGGCGCTCGTCGGGTTCGCGAACACGCTGAAGTCCACGCTCGGCTCCGACAAGGTGCTGCTGATCGGCGACTTCAACGCCTACCTCAACGAAGACCCGATCAAGGTCATCACCGACGCCGGGTACATCGACCAGGTGCACACCCGCACCACCAAGGCGACGTACTCGTTCGGTGGCACGGTCGGCTCGCTCGACCACGTCCTCGCCTCTCCTGCCGCCAATGCGGTCATCACCGGCGCGGACGTCTGGAACATCAACTCCGGTGAGTCCATCGCGCTCGAGTACAGCCGGTACAACTACAACGCGACCAACTTCTACGTCGCAGACCAGTACCGGTCGAGCGACCACGACCCGATCGTCATCGGGATGGGGCTCGGCGCCGGCGCGAAGACCGTCAACCTGCTGAACATCAACGACTTCCACGGTCGGATCGACAGCAACACGGTCAAGTTCGCCGGAACCATCGAGAAGCTGCGTGCGGCAGCGGGGGAGCAGAACACACTCTTCCTCTCCGCCGGCGACAACATCGGGGCGTCGCTGTTCGCCTCGGCGTCCGCCGGTGACCTCCCGACGATCGAGGTGCTCAACACGCTCGGCCTGAAGGCGAGCGCCGTGGGCAACCACGAGTTCGACAAGGGCTTCTCCGACCTCACCGGCCGGGTCACCTCCGCCGCCGACTTCAGCTACCTCGGTGCGAACGTCTACACGAAGGGCACGACCACGCCGGCGCTGCCGGAGTACGCGACCTTCACCGTGGACGGGCTGAAGGTGGCCGTGGTCGGAGCCGTGACGCAGGAGACCCCGACGCTCGTGTCGCCGGGCGGCGTCGCATCGCTGGACTTCGGCGACCCCGTCGCCGCCGTCAACCGCGTCGCCGCGAAGCTGACGGACGGCAACACGTCCAACGGCGAGGCCGACGTGATCGTCGCCGAATACCACGAGGGCGCAGGCTTCGGCACGCCGGACGGTGCGACGCTCGACAAGGAGGTCGCGGCCGGCGGAGCGTTCGCCGACATCGTGACCAAGACCTCGGCGAAGGTGTCCGCGATCTTCACCGGTCACACGCACAAGCAGTACGCGTGGGATGCGCCGATCCCCGGCGTCTCGGGTGCCACCAGGCCGATCGTCCAGACCGGGAGCTACGGAGAGAACATCGGCCAGATCACCCTCTCGGTCGACGGCGACACCAAAAAGGTCACCGGATACACCGCGGCCAACGTGGCGCGCACGACCGACGCCGACAGCGACCTCGTCGCCGCGTACCCCCGGGTCGCTGCGGTGAAGACCATCGTCGACAAGGCGCTCGCCGACGCGGCGGTGATCGGCAACCAGAAGATCGGTTCCGTGACCGCCGACATCACCACGGCGTACATCGGCGCGGCCCGCGACGACCGGATGTCCGAGTCGACGCTCGGCAACCTCGTCGCAGACTCGCTGGTGTCGACGCTCTCCGCCCCCGACCTCGGCGGCGCGGAGATCGGCGTGGTCAACCCGGGCGGACTGCGGGCCGAACTGCTGAAGGGCACCGACGGCTCCGTCACGTACGCACAGGCCAACGCGGTGCTCCCGTTCGTGAACAACCTGTGGACCACGAGCCTCACCGGCGCGCAGTTCAAGCAGGCGCTCGAACAGCAGTGGCAGACGAACGCGGACGGGTCCGTCCCGAGCCGTCCGTTCCTCAACCTCGGCCTGTCGAAGAACGTGAGCTACACCTACGACGCAGCCCGCGCCGCCGGTGACCGCATCACGAGCATCCTGGTCAACGGAGCCCCGATCGACCCGGCGAAGTCCTACCGGATCGGATCGTTCAGCTTCCTGCTGCAGGGCGGAGACAACTTCCGTGCCTTCGCGCAGGGTGCGAACACGAAGGACTCCGGCCTGATCGACCGCGACGCCTGGATCGCGTACATCACCGCGAACAGCCCGCTCTCGCCCAGCTTCGAGCGCCGCGGCGTCGCCGTCTCCGGCGTGCCGACCGGCACCCTCGACCGTGGCCAGCAGGTCACCTTCCAGGTGTCGAAGCTCAACCTGACCTCCCTGGGCAGCCCGGCGAACACCTCGCTGGACCTCACCTGGCAGGGCAGCGCATCCACCCTCCCGTCCATCCCGGTGGATGCGGACGGAGCGGCGACCGTGAGCTTCACGGTCCCGGCGGATGCGGCGGGAGCGAGCGTGCTCGTGCTGCGCGCCCCCGACTCCGGAACGACGGTGCGTGTGCCGTTGCTGGTCGCGGACGCGACCGGACCCGGCACGCACCCGAAGCCGCCGACGAACCCCATCGCGGCCGCCATCGAGAAGCTGATCCAGGCGCTCAAGGATCTGATCCATGCGCTCGGCAGCGACCACGGGGTGTTCCACCCCGGCGGCACGGTGACGATCAACGTCGGCTCGGCCTTCTCCGGCAGCTGGGTCTCCGCGTGGGTGCACTCCACCCCGCAGAAGCTCGGCGGCGGGTGGATGCAGGTCCCGGCCAGCGGTCAGCTCACGGTGACCCTGCCCGCCGACCTGCCCGCCGGTGAGCACCGGATCGCGGTGCAGGACGCCAATGGCGACGTGATCGGCTGGACCGCCATCACGGTGGCGGCGGCGACCGGCCCCGGCGACCCCGGCACGCCGGGCGACCCCGGCACGCCGGGCGACCCCGGCACGCCGGGCGACCCCGGCACCGGCACCGGCAACGGCAACGGCGCGGCGGGCTCGGGTGGCGGTAACGACGTCATCCAGTCCGGTCTCGCGAACACGGGCGCCGACCTGGCGCCGGCGTTCGGTGCTGCACTGCTCGGCATCCTCGGCGGATTCGTCGTGCTGCTGATCGTCGCGCGCAGGCGCGGCTCGCAGGCGTAGCCAACCGAGTGGCCCCGGACCTCCGCGCACGGCGGACGTCCGGGGCCACTCGCTTTCCATCACGTGTCAAGAATCATTGACATGGAGTGGAGTTTGCTTTACTTTGATCATGTCAGGTTTGTTTGACATGGGAGCTGAGATGACGTACGACGAGAAGAACGCGTGGGCGTTCCTGGTGATCGCGATCGCCGGGTACACCACCTACCTGGCTGTGCTGTTCGGCACCGCGGCCGGCGCTCCGCTCACCGACGTGGACTACGCGCCCATCCTGCTCTGGACGGTGGGCGGCGCGATCGTGGCCGGCATCGTCGCCGGCATCGTGATCGGCCTGGCAGAGCCGAAGGGCGCTGACAAGCGCGACCAGCGCGACCGCGAGGTCAAGGCGTTCGGCGACAGGGTCGGTCAGGCGTTCGTCATCATCGGCGCCGTCGCCGCCCTCCTGCTCGCCCTGGTCCGCGCCGACTGGTTCTGGATCGCCAACGTCGTCTACCTGATGTTCGTGCTCTCCGCGGTCGTCGGCTCCATCGCCACGCTGGTCGCCTACCGCAAGGGGCTGCCGGCATGGTGAAGCCCACCAGGGTGACCAACAGCATCCGGTCGTTGCGGTTCACGGCGGACGAGATGACGCAGGCCGAGCTGGCCGAGCGGGTGGGAGTGACCAGGCAAACCGTCATCGCCATCGAGCAGGGCCGGTACTCGCCGTCGCTCGAGATGGCGTTCCAGATCGCGCGCGTCTTCGGGGTGCCGCTCGACGACGTGTTCCAGTACCCCGAAGGCTGAGCGCGTCCGCGCCCCTCCACCGGATCGAGGACCCATGAGCGACACCGCAACAGCGACGACAATGTCCGCCGTCGTGCAGCACGCATACGGAACCAGCGACGCCCTCCGCGTCGAGACCGTCCCCGTCCCCGTTGCAGGCCCCACCGATGTCGTCGTCGCCGTGCGCGCCGCCGGAGTGGATGCGGGCACCTGGCACCTGATGACCGGCCGCCCGTACCTGATGCGGCTGATCGGCTTCGGTGTCCGCGGCCCCAAGGCGCGGGTGCGCGGCCTCGCGTTCGCCGGCCGCGTCTCGGCGGTCGGCGCCGAGGTGACCGATCTGCGGCCCGGCGACGACGTGTTCGGCTCGGCCGACGGTGCGTTCGCCGAGTTCGTGCGCGCGCAGCGGTCCGCGCTCGTGCGGCTGCCCGCATCCATCGGCTACGAGCAGGCGGCCGCGGTCCCCGTCTCGGCGGTGACCGCGTTGCAGGCGCTGCGCGCCGCGGCCGTCCCCGCGGGCGGGAGCGTGCTGGTGCTCGGAGCATCGGGCGGCGTCGGTCACTACGCCGTGCAGCTCGCCGTCGCCGCGGGCGCGACGGTCACCGGGGTGTGCAGCACGGCCAAGGCCGAGTTCGTGCGCGGTCTCGGCGCGGCAGAGGTCATCGACTACCGCGCCACCGACGTCACGGCGACCGGCCGCCGCTGGGACGCGATCATCGACACGGCGGGCGACCGCCGACTGTCCCGCCTGCGCAGCATCCTGGCGCCGTCGGGCAGCCTGGTCATCGTCGGAGGGATGGGCGGTCCGGTCCTCGGCGGCATGGAGCGAGTGCTCGCCGCCGCCGTCGCCAACCGGTTCGTCCGCCAGCGGTTGATCGGCCTGGTCTCGAAAGAGAACGCGTCCGACCTCGCCGACCTGGCCGACCTCGTCGACGCCGGGGCCTTCACGCCGATGGTGGATGTGGTGCTCCCGCTCGACCGCGCCGGCGAGGCCATCGACCTGGTCGCGTCCGGCGCGGTGTGCGGGAAGGTGGTCGTGGTTCCGTGAGGGGTTGACCCCGACCGCCCGTCGCGTCAGACCTCGAAGTACAGCTCGGTGTGCAGTTTGCACCCCGGATTGAACGCCGCGCCGCACGCCGGGCAGGCATCCACCCCGAGGTACTCGGCGACGGTCAGCTCGTGCTCGCACACCCCGCACAGCACCGCGCGTTCGTCGCGCCGGTCGAGCGGCCACTGCTCCGCCGGATGGTCCGCAGCCTCCGCGTGGCACAGATGGCACGGGTAGTACTCGCCGCAGCACGCGAACCGGATGGCGATCACGTCGAGTTCCGTCCGGTAGTGGATGCACCGGGTCTGGTCGTCGACGGTCGGACCGAGCACGCGCATCCCGGTCATCGGACGCCTCGCGCCGTGAGGGCATCACCGAGGTCGTCGGCGTGTTTGAGCGAGACGACGAGGAACGGGATCACGAAGCCGACGATACCCGGCCTGGCTCCGCGGGCGCGCTGTGCCTCCCGCACCCCGGCCGCGAGCCGGGACAGCACCGGCACCGTGTTGATGGTGACTGCGAGCATCAGGGCGACGCGCTGTGCGTCCACCCCGAGACGCTCGAACGGTCGCAGCCCACGCTCGAACGCGTCGAGGAGCGCGGCGACGCGGGTGGTGAGGACGAGCATCCCGGCGAGCAGGATCGCGGTGACGACCCGCGCCGTGTTCGCGACGGCCGCCTCCGCGTCGAGGAAGATCAGCTGACCGACCAGCGTGATGACCACCACCCAGCGGACCGCGACCACCTGCCGGCCGAGCTCCCGCATCCCGAGCCCGCAGACGAGGTAGCCGACCACGGCGATCGCCGCTGCGACCCCGGCCGCCCACCAGGTGGACGGCAGGAAGGAGACGGCGAGCACGACCGCGAGCAGCACGGCGGCCTTCGGTCCGGCCTGGGCGCGGTGCATCCAGCCGGTGCCGGGGCGGTAGAGGGTCACCATCGCAGGCTCGCCTCGTACTCGGCGATCACGTCCGCCGGAGCACCCACCGCCGCGATGCGCCCTGCGTCGAACAGCACGGCCACCTCGCACCGCTCCGCCAACCGCAGGTCGTGGGTGAGCAGCACCAGCTGGTGCCCGGCGTCCTCGAACAGGTGCTCGGCCACGCGGCGGGCGTTGCGCGCATCCAGGTAGGCCGTCGGCTCGTCGGCGATCACCAGCTGCGGCCGCCGGATGAACGCCCCGCACAGCGCGAGCAGCTGCTTCTGCCCGCCGGACAGGTCGTGGGCGGCCCGGTCGGCGAGCCCGGTCAGCCCGAACCGGTCGAGGGCGTCGGCCACCCGAGCGGCGGACTCGGCGGCCGGCAGACGCTCGCTGCGGAGGGAGAACGCGGCGTCCTCCGCCACCGTCGGCATGATGATCTGCGCATCCGGGTTGCTGAACACCACACTCACCAGCCGCCGCAACGCGGAAGCCTGCCTGCCCGGGTCCAGCCCGTGCACCCGGACGCTCCCCGAGCTGGGCGCCACGAGCCCGGCCAGCACGCGCGCGAACGTGGACTTGCCCGACCCGTTGGCGCCGACCACGGCGATCCTGGATGCGTCGAGCGCGACACTCACATCGTCGAGCGCGACGGTCTCGCCGAGCTGCACGGTGAGGTGGTCGAGGGCGATGGCGCTCATCGCACCACCTCGAACACGGCCGCGACGCCCATCCCGCCGCCGACGGACGCCGCCGCGACGCCGAGCGTCCCCGCGGGAGCCCCACCGCGCACGAGCCTGCTGAACAGCCGCACCACGGCGACCGCCCCGCTCGCACCCCACGGATGCCCGAGCGCCAGCGCACCGCCGTCGGTGCAGACGCGGACGTCGCCGTCGGCCACCCCGATCCGGTCGAGCACGGCGATGGTCTGCGACGCGAACGCCTCCACGATCTCGAACGCCGCCACGTCGGCCACGGTGCGGCCGGTGCCACCCACGCGCCCGAGCGCTTCGAGGATGGCCGCCGCCGCCCCCACACCGGGCAGCGCCGGATCGCAGCCGACCACCGCGTCCGCCCGCAGCGCGAGTCCAGGAACACCCACCCCGCGCAGCGCCCCCGGCACGAGCAGCACGGCAGCCGCCCCGTCGCTCACCCGGCACGAGTTCCCGCCGGTCACGCTGCCGCCCTCGAACAGCGGCGCGAACCGGGCCAACACACGCTCGTCCGCTCCGGATGCGCCGAGCTCGTCGCCCGACACCCCCTCCACCGGAACCAGCTCGCCCGCATACCGCCCGTCGGCCACCGCCGCGAGCGAACGGCGACGGCTGCGCGCAGCGTACGCATCCTGACGCGACCGCGGGATGCGGTCTTCCGCCGCCAACCGCTCAGCGGCCTCGGTCATGCCGGGGTCGGGGAATCCGGTCGGCGCGAACGGCGCCCTGTCGTACGGGACGCCGTCGACCGACCGTACGGGCGCCGTCGACGCGCTCTCCACCCCGCCCGCGATCCTGGGCCGCTCGTCGCCGCCGCGAATCGCGTTTGCCGCCTCGATGACGGCGGCCAGCCCGCTCCCGCACTGCCGGTCCACGGTCATGCCGGGCACCTCGACCCCGAGCCCCGCGAGCAGTGCAGCGACCCTGGCCGGGTTGCCGCCCGGGCCCATGCAGTTGCCGAGCACGACGTCCGCGACGGCGACGGTAGGGGTGGGATGCGGGGGAGTGGATGCGGCGGCCCAGTCCTCGAGCACCGCGCGCAGCACGGGCGCGGCGAGCCGGTCCACCGTCACCTCCGCCAGCCCCCGGCCACGTGTGGCGATCGGGGTGCGGCGTGCCGCCACCACGATGGGATCGCCGCTCACAGTCCGCTCACTTCACCCGTGAGGACGCTGCGCAGCAGCTCCGCCCGCGCAGGCTTCCCCGACGCGGTGCGGGGCAGCGCGTCCATGGCGAACCACCGCCGAGGGACGTGTGTCGGCGCGAGCACCGCCCGCGCCTGTGCGCGCAGTTCACCAGCGAGCACCTCACCCTCCGCACCACCCCGCGCCAGCTCCACCACCGCAGCCACCAGCGCCCCGACCCCGTCGTTCGGCAGCCCGAACACCACGGCATCCGTCACGCCAGGCAACCCGAGCAGCGCCGCCTCCACCTCCGCGGGCACGACGGTGGCCGCCGCCGTGAGAATCGCGTCGTCCGCCCTCCCCGACAACCGGATGCGCCCATCCACGATCTCCGCCCGGTCGCCCACCGTGCACCAGGCGCCGTCCCGCCGCAGCGGGCCGTCGCCGCCCAGATACCCCGAGGCCGCATACGGCGACCGCACCCACAGCTCGCCGTCGCGGATCTCCACCTCCACCCCCGGGAACGGTCGCAGCCCGTCGCCGTGGTCGACCGCGACGAACGACAGCTCGGCCGCGCCGTAGTAGGCCACCACCCGGATGCCGCGCTCCTCCGCGCGGGCGCGCGTTCCCGCATCCAGGTCGGCGCCACCCACGAGCGCCGCCCGCAGCAGCGGTGTCGCGGCCGGGCCGGCGTCGAGGATCGTGCGGAGTGCGCGCGGCGTCCCGTGGAACAGGGTGGCGTCGGCGAAGTCGCTCACGACCACCGCGTGGCCTCCCGGCATCAGCAGCTCGGGTCCGCCCTCCGTCGCCCGGGCGATCGAGAACAGCGACAGCGACGATGCCGCGGGCGCGGGGAGCGCCAGCACGTCCCCGTCCTGCACGCCGAGCAGCGCATCCACTGCGGCGAACGACGCGGACCACGACTCCGCGGTGCGCACCACGATCCGCGGCGCGCCCGTGCTCCCCGAGGTGAGCGTCGCCCACCCGATCCCCGGCAGCGGCCCCGCCGCCTCCGCGGTCGCGCGCACCTGCCGCCACTGCTCCTCCGGCCACCGGTCGTCGCCGACCAGCGGCACATCGCCCGCAGCCCGCACCGAGTGGATGCGGTCGATCAGCTCGCGCGCCGCACCCGCGGTCGCCGAACCCGCCCCCACCAGCGGCACGATCACCCCGGTCACGACACCCCGGCCTCGTCGCGCACCGGCTCGCGCTCCTCGTCCGCCCGCACGCGCCCGCGCGTCCGGAACGCCCGCGGGTATGCCCGCGCCAGCGTCATCGTGATGGCCACCGCCAGCGCCGCCTTGATGAGGTCGCCGGGCAGGAACACCGTGCTCTGCAGCGCCGTCTCCGCGAGGGGGAGGCGGGTCACGAGTGCCTGGATCGGGATGCCGAACGCGTAGATCGTGATGATGCCGCCGGTGACGATGCCGACGATCGTCCTCGTCCAGGTGGGGGTGCGGCCGCCCGCGTGCACGATCAGGCCGATCACGAACGCGCCGACCACCCAGCCGAACAGGTAGCCGGCCGACGGGCCGACGAAGACGCCGATGCCGCCGCGGCCTCCGGAGAGCAGGGGGAGGCCGACCGCCACCAGGGCGAGCAGTACCAGCATCGAGAGGGCGCCGCGCCACGGTCCGAGGATCGCTCCGGCGAGCATCACACCCAGCGTCTGCGCCGTGATCGGGACGGCGCCGAACACCGAGAAGCCGCCGGGGAGGCCGAGGACGGCCACGATGGCGGCGAAGACCGCGATCCTGGCGATGTCTGTCGCGTCGATGCGCGTGCTGGCGGGTCGGGACATGGGTGCTTCCTCACGGTCGGGGTGCGGGTGCTGCTCCGGAACGCCGTTCATCGGAAGGCTCGCACCTGAACACTGTTCACCTGAACAGCGTTCACTATACTGATCGGGTGACGGAAACGGAAAGCACCGGCAGGCGGCACACCCGCGACGACGTGGCGCGCACGGCCCTGCGCATCCTGGACGACCACGGCCTCCCCGATCTCACCATGCGCCGTCTGGCCGCGGCCCTCGACGTGCAGCCGAGCGCCCTCTACTGGCACTTCCCGAACAAGCAGACGCTGCTGGCCGAGCTCGCCGACCGCATCGTCTCCCACGGCCGCCCCGCCGCAATGGCCCCCGCATCCACCGCCACCGCATCCACCGCCACCGCGCCCACCGACTGGATGCACGCCGTCCGCTCCGAGGCCGCCGCGCTCCGGGATGCGCTGCTCGCCTACCGCGACGGAGCCGAGGTGGTCTCCAGCACGTTCGCCCTCGGCCTCGGGTCCACCGCGGCGGTCGACCGGCTCGCCTCCGCCGTCGCGCTCGGCGGGTTCGACGACCACACCAGCGGCCGTGCGGCGACCGCGTTGCTGCATTTCATCCTCGGGCACGTCTCGCACGAGCAGCAGCGGATGCAGTACGACAGCTTCGGCGTGGTCGCCGGCGGTGTGACCACATCCAGCATCGACGAGGACGACCCCGCTGCTGCATTCCGGTTCGGCGTCGACCTGCTGGTGGGCGGGCTTGAGTTCAGTCGCTCCCGAAGGTGAGCTTCCAGCCGCCGACGACGCGGGTGGCCAGGTTGAACAGGGCGGCGAAGATCGCGCCGAGCGCTGACACCACGATCAGTTCGAGCAGTGCGACCACCAGCGTGAACGTGAGCATGTTCGAGAACGTCAGGTCGGAGACCAGCGCAGAGCCTTGCGTCCCCGCGATGCTCTCCAGGAAGTCGCGGAGGGAGCCGATCGCGCCGAGCTTGTCGAGCACGCTCCACACCAGAAGGGCGATCACCACCGTGAGCACGGCGAGCACGACGGCCACCAGGAACGACAGCTTGAGCGCCGACCAGAAATCGATGTAGACCATGCGCATCACTGCGCGTTTGCTTTTGGCCTTCCGTGCTGCGCTCATATCGGCCCCTCCCGGTGTCGCTGTTCGCCACCATGATTCAGAGGCGATCCCCGCTGTCAGTGTAACGGCGGGCGCGACGTTCAGCCCTCAGGGACGAGCAGGGGGAGCGTCGACAGCGCCTCGTACCTCTCCGGCGGCACGATGCCGGGCAGGAGCACGATCCACAGCTCCCTGACCCGCTGCAGCAGGTCGGCGCGGTCGGACAGCGTCTCCGAGACCAGCTGCACGCCGGTGAACGCCGGGATCAGGAAGTGCGCGAACATCGACGGGTCCACCGTCGCGACGATGTCGCCTTCCGCAATGCCGCGGACGGTGAGGTCCTCGACGGCGCGCAGCCAGTCGTCGTACGGGCCGTCGACGGGTTGCTCGAACCCCGACCTGTCCGTGGTCAGCCGGATGCCGGCCTTGACCACCGGGTCGGTGAGCAGTTGCTGGGCGAGTCCGGCGCAGAGCAGCACCATCGTCTGCAGGGCCGGCAGCTTCTTCGCCATGACCTCGGAGCCGGAGGCGAACGCGCGCTCGTGCTGCTCGTCGATCACCGCCCTGGCGATGTCGTCCTTCGACTGGAAGTGGAAGTACAGCGCGCCCTTCGTGACGGAGGATGCTGTGGCGATGTCGGCGATCGAGGAGAAGCCGTAACCCGAGCGCTCGAACGTCTCGGCTGCGCCGAGGATGATGGCGTCTCTGGTGGCTTGGGCGCGCGCCTGTTTGACCATGAGGTGGGTTCTCCTATGGGGACGACGACGAGTGTCGTGTGGGAGAGTAACGGGGGTAAGCACACCGTAATCGAGACTTGTGTGCATTGTCCGAATCTCCGCGCGGACCGCATCGTCTAGCGAAACGACCTGTCTGTCGGCTCACGCCCCCTCTCAGTCGGTGTTGTTGGGGCGCCAGACCGCGAACCGGTTCCCCGTCGGGTCGAGCAGGTGCGCGAACTGGATCGACCCGTTGTCCACCAGCGGCAGCGCGACGGTCGCCCCGAGCGCCGTCGCCCGCTCGACCGCCGCGGCGACGTCGTCGACGTGCACATAGAACACGGCCCACGACCCGCCCCCGACGCCGTTCGTGTCCCACAACCCGCCCTTGTCCCCGCCGACCATGCTGTAGCCGGCAGGGGACGGCGGCCCGATCTCCCACCCGAACATCCCGGAGTAGAACGCCGTGCTCGCCTCCGGGTCCGGCGACCCGATCTCGAAGTAGTCCACCTCATTGCTCATGCAGTGATTGTGCGCGCATGTTCGGCCGTGGGCAATGGATGCGGTGGTGCGGTCTGCGCGCGGGTCTTGCCCTGCCGCATCCACAGGCTTAGCGTTGCGTCGAGCGGGAGGACACCGGATGCCCAGATACGTCATCGACGCCCCCGCCGCGCTGCGCCTCGCTGCCGATGCGACGGTGGTGGACGCAGCGGACAGCCTCGTCGCGCCCGCCCTGCTCAAATCGCAGGTGCTGTCCCAGCTGTACCAGGCGGTGGCGCGCGGCGACCTCACCAGGGAGGACGCGTCCCGCAGGCTCGACTACCTGCGCGGGCTGCGCATCCGGTACCTGAGCGACCGCGTCTCCCAGGCGACGGCCTGGAAACTGGCGGACGCGCTCGGCCTCCCGGACACGCTCCCGGCGGAGTACATCGCCGTGACGCAGTTGCAGGCGGATGCGCTGATCGCCCTCGATCCAGCGCTCGCCGAGGCCGCGAGCGGCACCGTGCGGGTGGCGACGCTCGCCGACCTGCGCTGAGGGCTACCCCGGCCACGCTCCGCGCACCCGCGACCCCGCACCCTGCACATCGTCCCAGCGCCTCTCCCGCTGGCCCCCTTCCTCGGCGTACGTTGGATGCATCCGCCGATTCGAGGGAGTGCACTATGCCGACCGTCGCCGACACCATCGTCGAGATCATCGAGGACGCGGGGGTGAAACGCGTCTACGGGTTGCCGGGCGATTCGCTCAACGGGTTCACCGATGCGCTGCGCAGGAACGGATCGGTCGCCTGGCAGCACGTGCGGCACGAGGAGGCCGCGGCGTTCGCTGCTGCAGCGGAGGCAGCACTGACCGGAGAGCTGGCCGTCTGCGCCGGTAGCTGCGGGCCGGGCAACCTGCACCTCATCAACGGGCTGTTCGACGCGAACAGGAGCAGGGTTCCCGTGCTCGCCATCGCCGCGCAGATCCCCGGTCCGGAGATCGGCAGCACATACTTCCAGGAGACGCACCCGCAGGACCTGTTCCGCGAGGCCGCCGTCTACACCGAGCTGGTCAGCGTGCCGGAGCAGCTGCCGCGGGTGCTCGAGATCGCGATGCGCACCGCCATCGAGCGTCGCGGCGTCGCGGTGGTCGTCATCCCGGGCGAGATCTTCCTGAAGGACAGCACCGGCCGCCGCAAGTCGGCGCCGATCGCGTTCTCGCCGCGCGTCACCCGGCCCGCCGACGCCGAGCTGCACGCGGCAGCCGACCTGCTCAACTCGGCCAAGAAGGTCACCATCCTGGGCGGAGCGGGCGTGGAGGGCGCTCACCCGCAGCTGGTCGCCATCGCCGACAAGCTCAAGGCGCCGGTCGTCCACGCGCTGCGCGGCAAGGAGTTCATCGAGTACGACAACCCGTACGACGTCGGCATGACCGGCCTGCTCGGGTTCGCCTCCGGCTACCGGGCGATGGAGAGCTGCGACGTGCTGCTGATGCTCGGCACCGACTTCCCCTATCAGCAGTTCTACCCGTCGAAGGCCAAGATCATCCAGGTCGACATCCGCGGCGAGAACCTGGGCAGGCGCACCCCCGTCGACCTCGGCCTGGTGGGCAGCGTCCGGGACACCGTGGATGCGCTGCTCCCGCTGCTCAAGGACCGCACCGACACCAAGCACCTCGACTCGTCCACCGCGCACTACCGCAAGTCCAGCAAGGGGCTCGACGACCTCGCGACGAACGACCGCAACCGCACGCCCATCCACCCGCAGTACGTGGCGAAGCTGATCAGCGACCTGTCGACCGACGACGCCGTGTTCATCCCGGATGTGGGCTCACCCGTCGTGTGGGCGTCCCGCTACCTGGAGATGAACGGGCGACGCCGCCTGATCGGCTCGTTCTCGCACGGCACGATGGCGAACGCCCTGCCGCACGCCATCGGCGCGCAGTCGGCATTCCCCGACCGGCAGGTGGTGGCGCTCGCCGGAGACGGCGGGCTGGCGATGCTGCTCGGCGAACTGCTCACCCTGCGGCAGAACAAGCTGCCGGTGAAGATCGTCGTGTTCAACAACTCGTCGCTGAACTTCGTCGAGGTGGAGATGAAGGCGGCCGGTTTCGTCAACTTCGGCACCGGGCTCGACAACCCGAACTTCGCCGACGTCGCCAACGCGATGGGCATCCACGGTCAGCGGGTCGAGAAGCCGGACGACCTGCAGGCCGCCCTCCGCGCCGCCTTCGACCACGACGGACCGGCCCTGGTGGATGTGGTCACCGCCCGCCAGGAGCTGTCCATCCCGCCGGCGATCACGGCCGAGCAGGTCAAGGGCTTCACCCTCTACGCCCTGCGCACCATCATGTCCGGCCGCGGCGACGAGCTCGTCGACCTGGCGGACACGAACGTGTTCCGGAGGCTCTTCGACTAGCGGGCGGGTCGTCGATCCCGGCTAATTGATGCAGACCGTGTCGCTGTAGTTCTTCGCGGGCGACGACGGGGTCGGCGCGGGTGCTCCGCCGGAGGCGGGCGCCCCGCCGGCTGCGGGCGCCGCGGGCATCAGCCCGTCGTCGCCGAGGACCACCGTGACGCCGGACACCGACGACGTCTCCTGCACGGACGCGCCGGGCAGGTACGCCGCGACCGCCTTGGCCTGCGCCTCCTGCCCGCTCGGGTACTTGATCACCGTGGTCGGCTGCGTGTCCGCATCCCCGGCCGTGCCCGTCTTGAAGCCGGCGGCGGCGAACGTCGCGGTCGCGGTTCCTGCCGCGCCGTTCGTCTCCCCGCCGTTCAGCACGGTGACGGTCGTGTCAGCCGGCTTTGCGGCCGTCGCCTTCTCGAACGCGCTCGGCGTGCCCATCAGGCTCTGGATGAACGCGGGCATCGCGGCCGTGTCCACCTCCACGATCGACAGGTCCTCGCCGTCGACGGTGATGGTCGGGGTGCCGGAGATCGGGATGGTCGCCGACTGGATCTTGCCGCCGGTGAGCCCCTGCAGCTGTGCCGCGAGGGAGAGGAAGTTGAGGCCGGGGTCGGTCTCGAGCGACCCGCTCACCGCATCCAGGACCTTCGACAGCTTGCCGGGGTTCAGCAGCGTGCCCGCGGAGAGGAACTTGTGCGCCTCCACCGACAGGAAGTACTGCTGGCGCACGACGCGGTCGAGGTCACCCTGCGGCAGACCGTGGCGCTGGCGGACGAATGCGAGCGCCTGGTGCGCATCCAGTGTCGACACCCCCGCGGGGAAGTTGGCCTGCGAGTACGGGTCGTCGACGGCGTTGTTCAGGCACACCTGGATGGGGCCGAGCGCCTGGGCGATGTCGTAGAAGCCGAGCAGGGAGATGCGCACGTAGTGGTCGATCGTCAGACCGGTGAGGTTCTGCACGGTCTGGATGAGGAGCTTCGCGCCGCTGGTCGCATCGGTCGCGCCGCCGCCGAGGGAGAAGGCGGAGTTGAGCTTGTTCATGCCGTGGCCCGGCACATCCACCCACGAGTCGCGGGGGAGGGAGATGAGGGTGGCGGACTTCCCGTCGGCCGGGATGTGCAGCACCATCATCGTGTCGGTGTTGGTGCCGCCCCCGTCGTCGGTGGTGCCGAGCTGGTCGAGCTCGGCCTGGGATGCGCCGTCCGGCCGGTGGTCGTCACCGACGAGCAGGATGTTCTGGTCGGAACCGTCGACGTCGGTCTTCGGCTTGTGCTGCTCGGAGATCACATCCACGTGCTTGACGTTGTTGACGAACCGGAAGTAGCTGTACGCGGCGTAGCCGCCGACGACCACGAGGATCACGGCGAGGCCGAAGGCCGTCCAGCCGATGATGCGCTTGGTGCGGGAGCGCCGCTTGCGGGGAGTGCGGCCTTTCCGGCCGCCGGGGGTGGGGGAGTCTGGACCGTCGCCGGTGCCGTCGCCGCCGTCGTGGCCGTTGCCGCCGCCGCCGTTGCGCCCGCCGCCGTCGCGCCCGGAGCTTCCGCCTGCGCCGCCGAACAGCGCGTCGACGCCACCACCGGATGCGGCTCCCGCTGCACCGGCAGCCCGGCTTCCGCCATACCGGCCGTCGGCGGGCCGCGTGGCGCGGACCGGGCGGCGCGGGTCAGGCTGGGGCACCCGGCCGAACACCTCGGTGGCCGGTTCGGGGTCGCCGGAGTGCTGCCGAGGGTCTCTGGGTTCCTCGGGGCTGGGGAAGGTCGGGCGTCGCACAGGGAAACGCTAGGGGTGCAACCCTGCGAGAGCCCTGGCCATCCATGCGTTTCTCGACGAATCGTCAGGCTTTCCGGGCCGTGCTCCCAGATCGGCGCCGCTCAGGAGGTGACGTCGCTGCGAACCCGTTCATCGGCAGGCTCGGACTCCGCCGCGTCCTCCCGCTCGCAGACGGCGGTCTCCGCTTCGTTCGCGGCGATCATGTTCTTCGCGATCTCCAGGAACTCCGCCTGCTGATCGTCCGAGAGCACGTCGAACAGCACCCGCCTGATCGTCGCCGTGTGCTCCGGCAGCGCCCGGACCAGCACCCTCCGCCCATCCCCGGTGAGGTGGATGTAGCTGGCGCGCCTGTCCTCCGCGCACTCCTGCCGTTCGACGAATCCGCGTGCGGCCATCCTGGTCACCTGGTGCGAGACCCTGCTCTTCTCCCAGCCGGTGACGTCGACCAGCTCGCGCACCCGCAGGCGCCGACCCGGTGCGCGCACGAGCGCCATCAACACCTCCAGTTCGGAGATGGAGATGCCGTGATCCCGCTGCAGTTGCGCGTCGAGCGTGCGGTCGAACCCGCGGCGCATCACATAGAACGCGTTGAAGAGCTCGATCTCCTCGTCGCTCAGCTTCCTCGGGTCTGGCCGCTGGCGGATAGGGGACATGGCAGTCATCCTCCCACGGGTTCAGTGCGCCAGCTGCTCCAGGGTCACCACGGCCACTCCGAGTGCGACGATCGCCGCCAGCACCAGGATGCGCTTGCCCGTGCCGAGGTTGGTGCGCTTCACGGCGATCTGTGCGATCACCGCCAGCGAGACGATCAGCGCGACGACGGCGGTCGTCATCGCCGCCTTCACGCTCACACCGCCCGCCGCGGCGATGAGCAGCATCACGGCGGGCACGAACAGCACCGTCAGCGCTCGGGATGCGACAGCCACCATGTGCCGGAACTCCAGCGCGCTCGGCAGCGTGTTGTGCACGATCATGTGCGACACCAGGTCGGACGCGAGCCCGGCGAGCAGCACACCGCCGACTGAGATGAGGAGCGTGAGCAGCACGTTCAGCGGATCGAGCGTCTCCCCGTGGCTGCTGAGCGCCATCAGGATGGCGAGGGCGGTGAAGGTGGCGTAGATCCGCTCGCGCAGCCGGTCGCCCGCCTGTCTGCGCTCATCCGGGGTGGCGTCGTCGGGGAGTCGCGTGTCGCTCGGTTCGTCTCGCCTGGCCATTCCGTCCTCGTCTCCCGCGCTCGCCGCGGCCGTTGGCACCGCGCCGCAGCACCGCTCACCGCGCGGATCGAGCCTACCCGCGAGGCACGCGGCGAGGTCGCAGCGCGGACACAGCGCTCGCTCAGCCGCTCACGGAACACTTCTCTGTACGGTTTCACACACTTTCACACACTGTCGCCGACGCGGGAGCGTCGCCTCGAACGGAGAACACCATGGGATTCCTCGACCGTCTCTTCGGACGCGACGAGCAGCAGGCGCCAGCGCAGCAGGTTCCTGCGCAGGTTCCCGCGCAGCAGGTTCCTGCACAGCGGCAGCCCGTCAACGCCTCCGCGGGCGCACCCGCCGGCGGCCAGGTGGCAGCCGAGCAGCGCTCCGAGGACGAGATCGCTGTCGAGCGCTACCGCTACCTGCTGCGCACCGCGCCGCCGGAGACCATCGAGCAGGTGCACGAGGAGGCGTTCGCGAAGCTGACGCCCGAACAGCGCTCGCTCCTGTTCCAGCAGCTCTCCGCCAACGCGCCCGCCGGTGAGCAGCCGCGCGGCGACGACGCGCACTCGCTCGCGCAGTCCGCCACCCGCGCAGAGCTCCGGCAGCCGGGAACCCTCGAGCGGTCCCTCGGCGGCGGCAACGGCATGGGTGGCGGCATGGGCGGCGGGCGCGGCGGTGTCGGCTTCGGCGGGATGTTCGCCAGCTCGCTGCTCGGAAGCGTCGCCGGATACGTCATCGGCTCCGCGCTCGTCAGTGCGTTCCTGCCGTCTCCCGTCGACCAGCAGGCCGGGGATGCGGGCTCCACCGATGGTGACAACGGTTCGGGCGACAACGGTTCCGCCGACAACGCCTCGGGCGACACCGGCTCGGGCGACGCCGGCTCGGGCGACAGCGGCGCCGGTTCGTCCGACGCCGGCGGCTGGGGCGGCGACGCGGGCACGGTCTCCGCGGACGGCGGCGGCTGGGACAACGGCGGCGGCTTCGGTGGCGACGGCGGCTTCGGCGGAGGGGACTTCGGCGGGGGAGACTTCGGTGGAGGCGACTTCTTCTAGGCCGCTTCCAGCCCGCTTCCAGGCCGCCGACCGCGCCGGGAATGTTCCGCGCGCATCCCGGGTTCGCGTTAGGTGACACGTCACCAACACGAAAGGCCTGACATGACGAAGATCGCCATCATCATCGGAAGCACCCGCCCCGGACGCAACGGAGAAGCCGTGGCGCGCTGGGTCTACGACCACGCCGCCACCCGCGACGGAGTCGAGTACGAGCTCGTCGACCTGATGGACTGGAACCTCCCCCACCTCGACGAGGCCATGCCCGCCGCGATGGGCCAGTACGCGAACGACCACACCAAGGCCTGGGCCGCCAAGATCGACGAGTTCGACGGATACATCTTCGTGACTCCCGAGTACAACCACAGCACCTCCGGCGCGCTCAAGAACGCGATCGACTTCGTCGGCGCCGAGTGGAACAACAAGGCGGCCGGGTTCGTCAGCTACGGCGTCTTCGGTGGCGCCCGCGCCGTCGAGCACCTGCGTCTGGTGCTGTCGCAGCTGCAGGTCGCGACCGTCAGCGCCCACGTGGGCCTCAGCCTCGCCCACGACTTCGAGAACTGGTCGCTCAACCCCACCGCCCAGCAGGAGGCAGCACTCACCCCGCTCTTCGACCAGGTCGAGTCCTGGTCGGAGGCCCTCGCCTCCGTCCGCACCCAGGCCGACTCCCTCGCCGCCTGACCCGTTTCCCGGACTCACACACAATCGAGTCCGAAGTTGTTCACGCGAAACGCCGCGCGCAGCGTGAACAACTTCGGACTCGATGATCGGGGCGCGGAGCGGGCGAGCGGGCGCGTGCGTCAGGTCTGGCAGGACGGGCAGTAGTACGTGACCCGCTCCTCCAGGTCGGTGCGCCCGAGCGCCGACCGGTGGATGCGCGTGCCGCAGCGACGGCACGGCTCGCCCCTCCGCCCGTACACCCAGCTGGTGCGCCCGCGTCGGGTGTCGCCCGTCGTCACGCGGTTCGGCCTGTCGCGGTTGGCGAGGATGAGCCGCCGCGCGAGCGACACGGCGGCGGGCAGGTCGGCCTCCGCGACGGGGCGGGTGGGCAGCATCCCCCGCAGGAAGCACAGCTCGTTGACGTACTCGTTGCCGAGTCCGGCGAGGTTGCGCTGGTCGAGCAGGGCGACGGCGATCGGCTGGTCGGGGTGCGCCGCCAGCCGTCGCAGCGCCTCGTCGGCGTCCCAGTCCGGGCCGAGCAGGTCGGGGCCGAGGTAGCCGACCACGTCGTCTTCCCTGTCGCGCGGGATCACCTCGAGGATGCCCAGCAGGAAGCCCACCGCCGTCACGTCCTCCGTGCGCAGCACGGCCCGCGCCTCGAACGCCGGGTGCCGCCAGCGCGCACCAGGCGCGTACAGCTCCCACGACCCCTCCATCTTGAGGTGGCTGTGGATGGTCGCGTCGCCCACCCGCATCAGCAGGTGTTTTCCCCTGCTCACCACGGCATCCACCTGTCGCCCGGACAGGTCGACCGTCGCGTATGCGGGCACCCGGAAGTCTGTCTCGGTGAGCACCTTCCCGGCGAGGGCGGCGTTCAGCCGCTTCGCCGCACGCCAGACGGTGTCGCCCTCAGGCACCGGGATGCTCGATCACGATCGCAGCCGCAGCCCGCGCGGGGTGGGGAGGAACCCGGCCTCGCCGAGGGCGTCGCCGAGCGGGGTGCCGAGCACGAACGCCCCGTTCACCGTCTCGATGGCGAGCTTGTCGACGCGACCCCGGGTGATGAGCGCGGCGAGGGCCCGGGATGCGGCGAGCAGCGCCGGGCGCGCATCCGGTTGCTCCTGGTCGGCGAAGCAGAGGAGGCTCTTGCCTCCGCGCTCGACGTAGATCGTGAGCGCGCCGTCGACCAGGACCACCAGCGCCCCCGCCTTCCTGCCCGGCCGGTGTCCGGTGCCCGCGTCGCCGGGGACGCCCGGCCAGGGGAGCGCTGCTCCGTAGGCGTTCGCGGGGTCGGTGGCCGCAAGCGCGACGGACTCGAGCGGCGCATCCTGGGTGTGGTCCCTGGCGAACGACCGCAGCCGGTCGACGGTGGCGCCGGTGGCGAACTGCGCGGCGCCGAGGGTCTCGACGAAGTAGCCGCGGCGGGCGCGCCCGGTCTCCTCGAACCCGCTCAGCACCTTGTACGCCAAAGCGAAGCCGCCGGGGGAGCCCTCGTTCATCACCGAGCCGCGGGTGACGACGCCGTAGCGGTCGAGCAGCGTCTCGGCCTGCCCGTGCGCGCGCACGGTCGACTCCAGGTCGCGTTCGGGCAGCAGCGACCAGCGACCGGCGACCGTCGGAGGGCCCATCCTGGTCACCATCGCGGAGCGCGTCGCCGCCCTGCCGCGGTAGAGCCGCGAGCGCGGCGCCTGCTTCGGGCGCTTGTGGGCTCCGGATGCTCCGGTCATCGTGCGCAGCGGGGCGAGGGTGTCGTTCGTCACCCTGCCGTCCCAGACCAGGTCCCACAGGGCGGTCACGAGCGCGGTGTCGTCCACCGGAGCGCCCGCCGCTGTGCCGAGCACGTCGGACAGCTGGCGGAAGAAGTACCCTCCTCCGCGGCCGAGCGCCTCCAGGACGGAGCGCTGCAGCTCGTCGGTCTCGTGGTCGCCGGGAGGAGCGAGGGTGAGCGGCGCCGAGTCGGCCAGGTGCAGGCTGATCCAGCCGTCGCTGCCCGGCAGTGCACCGTCTCCGGCCCAGATCACCTCGCCGGTCGCCGTCAGCTCGTCGAGCATCGCCGGGCTGTAGTCGCTCACCCTGCTGGGCAGGATCAGCGACTCCCACGCCGACGCCGGGATGCGCGCCCCGGCCAGCTGCTCGATCACCGAGGCGACCGCATCCACGCCCCGGAGGGTTCCGCCGATGTGCTGCCAGTCGGGAAGGAACCGCGCGAAGGTGGCGGTGTCGACCGGCTCGACCTCGTGGCGGAGCGCGGCGAGCGACATCCTCCGCAGTCGCCGCAAGACCTCGGCGTCGCACCACTCGGAGCCGTGGGCGTGCGGGCGGAACTCGCCGTCGACCACGCGCCGGTCGTGCGCGAGACGACGGAGCGCGTCGTGGACGATGGCGGCGCCGAGCCCGAAACGCTCTGCGACGTCGGAGGTGACGAACGGGCCGTGCGTACGGGCGAACCGGCTGACCAGGTCGCCGAGCGGGTCGTCGACCGGCTCGATGAACGCCACAGGGACGCCGATCGGCAGCGGCACGCCGAGCGCGTCGCGCAACCGGCTCGCGTCCTCGATGGTGGCGTAGCGCTGCACGCCGGCGATGTGGACGGCGAGAGCACGCTTGGTGTCGACCAGCGCCGCGAGGTGTGCGGCGGCGGTGGCGACGTCGGCAGCGGGCGGGAGGAGCGGGTCGGTGGTGGATTCGGGGCCCGAGGTGGACTCGAGGCCCGAGGTGGACTCGGGCTCGGCGGTCACTGCGATCGCAGCCGCCGCGACCACGTCGCCCTGCAGCCGCTCCGCGACCTCCTCCGCCGACAGCGGGCCGAGCATCCTGAGCAGGTCGGCGACGCCCTCGATCCCGCGCACCCGTCGTTCGGGGGCGAGTCGCTGGAGTTCCCGCTCCACGCGCTCGATCACCGCGGGGTCGAGCAGTTCGCGGAGTTCCGCGCGCCCGAGCAGTTCGGCCAGCAGCCCGGCGTCGAGCGAGAGCGCCGCCGCCCTGCGTTCGGCCAGTGGGCTGTCGCCCTCGTACATGAAGGCCGCGACGTAGCCGAACAGCAGCGACCGCGCGAACGGCGACGCCACCTCGGTGCTCGCCTCCACCAGCCGGATGCGCCGCTGAGCGATCTGCTGCGTCACCTCGTCGAGCGCCGGCAGGTCGTAGACGTCTTGCAGGCACTCGCGCACCGTCTCGAGGATGATCGGGAAGCTCGGGTACTTGCGTGCGACATCCAGCAGCTGCGACGCCTTCTGCCGCTGCTGCCAGAGCGGCGACCGCTTGCCGGGGTTGTACTTCGGCAGCAGCAGAGCACGGGCGGCGCACTCGCGGAATCGCGCGGCGAACAGCGCGGAGCCGCCGACCTCCTCGGTGACCAGCGCATCCAGTTCCTGCGGCTCGAACACGAACAGCTCAGCGCCGGGCGGCTGGGATTCCGTGTCGGGAATACGAACGATGATCCCGTCGTCCGCCGCCATCGCCCCGCCGTCGATGCCGTAGCGGTCGCGCACCCGCGACTGCACGGCCAGTGCCCACGGCGAGTGCACCTGCATGCCGTACGGGGAATGCAGCACGACGCGCCAGTCGCCCAACTCGTCCCTGAACCGCTCGACCACGAGGGTGCGATCGGTTGGGACATGTCCCGTCGCCGTCTTCTGCTCGCTGAGGAAGGCGAGCAGGTTGCCGGTGGCCCAGGTGTCGAGCCCGGCCTCCACGCAGCGCAGCTCGGCGTCCGTTTCGGATGCGCTGCTCACCTCGCGCATGAACTCCCCGACCGCGCGGCCCAGTTCGGCCGGGCGGCCGAGGCCGTCGCCCTTCCAGAACGGCAGTCGTCCCGGCTCGCCGAACGCGGGAGTGACGAGCACCCTGTCGTGGGTGATCTCCTGGATGCGCCAGCTGGTCGAGCCGAGCGCGAACACATCGCCGACGCGCGACTCGTAGACCATCTCCTCGTCCAGCTCGCCGACCCTGCTGGCCTTCTCGCCCACCATGTAGACGCCGAAGAGGCCGCGGTCGGGGATGGTGCCGCCGCTGGTCACGGCCAGGCGCTGCGCTCCTGGACGCCCGGTGAGCGTGCCGGCATCCCTGTCCCAGACGATGCGCGGGCGCAGCTCGGCGAACTCGTCGGACGGGTATCGTCCGGCCAGCAGGTCGAGGGTGGCGTCGTATGCGCTGCGTGGCAGGGTCGCGAACGGCGCGCTGCGGCGCACCGTGTCGAACCACTCGTCCGCGTCGATCGACTCCAGCGCGGTGGCGGCGACGGTCTGCTGCGCGAGGATGTCGAGCGGGTTGGCCGGGACCCGGAGCGTCTCGATCAGCCCCGAGGTCATCCGCTCGCTGGCCACCGCGGAGTGGATGAGGTCGGCCCTGTGCTTGGGGAACACCACGCCGCGCGACACCTCGCCCACCTGGTGGCCCGCTCGTCCCACCCGCTGCAGCCCGCTCGCGACGGAGGGAGGGGACTCGACCTGCACGACGAGGTCGACCGCGCCCATGTCGATGCCGAGTTCGAGGCTCGAGGTCGCGACGACGCAGCGCAGCCGCCCGGCCTTGAGGTCGTCCTCGATGATGGCGCGCTGCTCCTTGCTCACCGAGCCGTGGTGGGCGCGCGCGAGCACGAGCGACCCTGGGTCGTCGGCGAGGGCGCCCTGCGCGCCGGGCGCAGCGCCCGCCGCCGCATCCGATCCGCGCGCCGCATCCGACCCTCGCGTTTGGCCGGACCCTCCCGCCAGCTCCGCCGGGGGACGCGAGCCACGCGGGCCACGCGGCTGCGGCACGAACCCGTCGGACGGACCGTCCTCCTTGCCACCCAGGATGCGCTCCTCGTAGATCTCGTTGAGTCGCGCGGTCAGGCGCTCGGCGAGGCGGCGGGAGTTCGCGAAGACGATCGACGACCGGTGGTCGAGCACGCGGTCGACGATCGCCTCCTCGACGTGCGGCCAGATGGAGCCGGACTGCGGCGCGGAGCCGTCGTCGTTGTCGCTCGCGAAGGTGGAGGTGCCCAGCTCGCTCATGTCCTCGACCGGGACGACGACCCGCAGATCGAACCGCTTGCCGGACGGCGGCGCGACCACCTCGACGGGTGCGCGCCCGCCGAGGAACCGGGCGACCTCCTCCGGCGGGCGAACCGTGGCGGAGAGCCCGATGCGCTGCGCCGGGGTGGCGAGCATCGCATCCAGTCGTTCGAGCGACAGCGCCAGGTGGGCTCCGCGCTTGGTCGCGGCGACCGCGTGCACCTCGTCGATGATGATGGTCTCGACCGAGGTCAGCGTCTCCCGCGCCGCCGAGGTCAGCATGAGGAAGAGCGACTCCGGCGTGGTGATCAGGATGTCGGGCGGTGTCGACACGAGCGCCCGCCGGTCGGCGGAGGTGGTGTCTCCGGACCGGACGCCGACGGTGACGTGCGGCGGTTCCGCCCCGAGCCGCTTGGCGGTCTGCGTGACGCCGACGAGCGGTGCGCGCAGGTTGCGCTCCACGTCGACGCCGAGCGCCTTCAGCGGCGAGATGTAGAGCACGCGGGTGCCGCGCTTGGCCGCCGGTGCTGCCTTGGCGCGCGTGGCCGGTGTGGTGGACGGGCTCTCGGCCCCACCCTCCGCAGCGCGGTCGGCGGCCGCCAGCCGGTCGATCGCCCACAGGAATGCGGCGAGCGTCTTGCCCGACCCCGTCGGCGCGATGACGAGCGCGTGCCTGCCGCGCGAGATCGCATCCCACGCTCCGATCTGGGCGGGCGTCGGCGCGTCGAAAGCCCCGCTGAAC
The DNA here is from genome assembly GCF_002105485.1 of Leifsonia sp. NCR5. Classification (NCBI taxonomy): domain Bacteria; kingdom Bacillati; phylum Actinomycetota; class Actinomycetes; order Micrococcales; family Microbacteriaceae; genus Leifsonia; species Leifsonia sp. NCR5. Next base: position 93,142 of record NZ_NCSR01000006.1, on the reverse strand, counting down.
CACTCACGGGTGGCGGGGGAGAACCGTTCGAGCACGTCGCTCATCCCTCCATCCAACACCCCACCACCGACATCGTGGTCGGCTCCTTCGGCCGGATCGTCCGCGGCCCCGCTCAGCGACGCAGGCCGCTCCGGATGAACGCGGACACGTCGGCGAGTTCGGCCGAGGAGATGTTGTGCCCCATGCCCTCGTAGATGCGCGCATCCAGGGCTGAATGGTCGGGCAGCCAGGCCGTCGTGCGGTCGACGGCGTCGGACGAGATCACCTCGTCGAGCGTCCCGCGGCCCCAGAACACCGGGATCTTGGATGCGGCCAGGTGCGCGTCCCCGTCCTGCTCTCCGTGCACGACGAATCCGGACAGCTGCACCGCGTAGTCGAAGCGCTCCGGCGCCCTGCGCAGCAGCTGCAGGGCCATCGCGCCGCCCTGGGAGAAGCCGAGCAGGCCGGTCGGTGTCTGCGGCTGCTCGTCGAGCCAGTCGAGCACGGCCGCCGCCGCTGCGTCGGCGTTGGCGGCGAGCGGGTCGCCCGGCATGTTGGTGTACCGGGAGAACCAGGCGAACCCCTGGCCCTCGGGGATGGGGGCGCGCACCGAGGCGATCACCGGCTCCAGCGGCAGATAGGCGGAGATGCCGAAGAGGTCGGCCTCGTCGGAGGCGTATCCGTGCAGGAGGACGAGGAGCGGCCGGCCGGCTCTGTCGCGTTCCGACGCGGACCACAGCACGGCGTCCCTGTCGATGCGGAGGTCGGGTGTCGGGAAGGGCATGCCTCATTCTGGCGCGGGGATGCGGGTGGTTTCTGCACAGGGCGGCAATCTCGTGTCTTTTCCACAGCATCCGGTGGAAGGGTGCCCGAGCATCCGGCGTTTCCGTAGGATCGGTGCATGAGCGTACGCACTCCGGACCCGACCCCAGACCCGCTGCCCGACGACGGTCGCCAGCAGGGCCCGGCGTGGCTGAGCGATATCGAGCTCGAGCAGGTGCGCAGGCGCCTCCCGCTGCTGTACGTGGAGGCGGTGCCCGTGCGGGTGGATGGGCTCGGGCAGGTGACGGAGCTCGGCGTGCTGCTGCGCGCCAACGCGGTGGGTGAGATGACGCGCACCCTCGTGTCCGGCCGGGTGATGTACGGGGAGACACTGCGCGAGGCGCTGTTCCGGCACCTGGAGAAAGACCTCGGCCCGATGGCGTTCCCGCAACTGCCGGCGAGTCCCATCCCGTTCCAGGTGGCGGAGTACTTCCCCATGCCGGGCGTCACGCCGTTCACCGACGACAGGCAGCACGCCGTCTCGCTGGCGTATGTCGTGCCGGTCACCGGCACCTGCGAACCGCGGCAGGATGCGCTGGAACTCACCTGGATGACCCCGGAGGAAGCGGTGTCCCCCTCGGTCTGCGAAGAGATGGAGGGCGGCAGGGGCATCCTGCTCAAGGCCGCGCTGGCGTCCGTGGGGCGCATCGTCTGACCCGGTCTGACGCATCTGACACAACGGAGGGCTGCTGCATGAGCGACACGACGGGCGCGGGAGACACCGGGATCCACCAGGACGTCCCGCCATCAGGCACGGGATGCGTGGAGTGCGACCGCGACGGCAGCTGGTGGGTGCACCTCCGCCGTTGCGCGACCTGCGGCCACATCGGCTGCTGCGACGACTCGATCAACCGGCACGCCACCGCGCACGCCGAGCAGACCGGTCATCGGTACATCCAGAGCTTCGAGCCCGGCGAGGACTGGTTCTGGGACTACAGCGCGCAGCAGTTCGCCGACGGGCCGCGGCTCGCGCCGCCGACCAGCAGGCCGGACTCGCAGCCGGTCCCCGGCCCAGCTGGTCGTGTGCCGGGGAACTGGCTGGAGATCGTGCAGGCGGAGGAGGGCCCGCACAGCTGAGGGCGGGCGATCAGCCGGCGATGAACGCCAGGATGTCCGTGTCCAGAGCCTCCTGGTACGCACCGTAGATGCCGTGCGGGGCGCCCGGGTACACCTTCAGCGTGCCGTGGGAGACGAGGTCGATCGACTTGTGCGCCGCGTCGGCGATCGGGACGATCTGGTCGTCGTCGCCCTGGGCGATGAGGATCGGCACATCCAGCGCCTTCAGGTCGTCGGTGAAGTCGGTCTCCGAGAACGCCTTGATGCAGTCGTGCGCGGCGGTCAGCCCGACGAGCATCCCTTGGCGCCAGAAGTCGTATTTCGCACCGTCCGACACCTCCGCCCCGTCGCGGTTCGCACCGTAGAACGGGACGGCGAGGTCGAGGTAGTACTGGGAGCGATCCTTGAGCACGCCGGCGCGGATCTCGTCGAAGACCTCGATCGGGGTGCCGTCCGGGTTGCTGTCCGACTTGACCATGATCGGCGGGACGGCGCCCGCGGTGATGACCTTCGCAACGCGGCCGACACCGTGCTGCGCGGCGTAGCGCACCACCTCGCCTCCGCCGGTGGAGTGGCCGATCACGACGAGGTCGTGCAGGTCGAGCTGCTCGACCAGCTCGGCGAGATCGCGGGCGTACGTGTCCATGTCGTTGCCGGTGTACGGCTGCGACGAGCGCCCGTGACCGCGGCGGTCGTGGGCGATGGCGCGGTAGCCGTTGTCGGCGAGGAGTTTGAGCTCGACCTGCCAGGCGTCGGAGCTGAGCGGCCAGCCGTGGCTCAGGACGACCGGCCGGCCTTCGCCCTGGTCGGTGTAGTAGATCTGTGTTCCGTCGGACGTGGTGATGTACGGCATGTGCGATCTCCTTGGGTTCGGTGCTGTGCGGACTCGCTGCAGGACGACGGCGACGGTGCTGCCACGTCCGACGATACGGCCCTGTATGCGCGCACCGGAAGGGCGGGGGCGAGAATTCCGCAGGCGTTCGCCGAGCCGTCAGCCGGCCGTCCCATCCGGCAGCTGCGCCGGGCACACCCCGTCACTGTCGGCCGTCAGCTCGAAATGCCACGCCTCGTTCGCGTAGACCTGGCACAGCCCGTACTCCCCGCCGAACCGGGTGAGCCAGTCCATCGCGTCTGCCGTCGCGATGTCGACCGCCTCGCCGCGCACGTGCTTCGACTCGTCTCCCCGCTTCACCCACTTGCTCGCCTCCTCCTCGCTGCCGTACTTCTGCACGGCATCGTCGAAGAGGGTCTGCTGGTAGCGCTCGCTGCGCCAGCCGTCGGTGAGGGTGAAGGTCACGTCGCGGTCGGCGGCCGCCGTCGCGGCCCTGTCCAGCGCCTCCAGCAGCCGGGGGTCGAGCCGGGTCACGGCGGGGACGTCGTCGGTGAGCGCGACGGTCTCGCCCGTGGGGATGTACCCGTCGTCCTGGCCGAGCTGCGCCGAGCCCGAGCCTGCGCCCGACCCAGACCCCGCGGACGGCAGCTGAGGCGCCGCCCCGAGCGAGCCGGCGCCCGAGTGGATGCCCGGGGAGGAGCATCCGGTGATTGCGACGACGATGGTCGCCGCCGTCACGGCGACGAGGAGGTTTCTGAGACGCACGGTGCGGTCCTTTCGGTTCCCCACCAGCCTCGCGTCCGCACCGGCCCCTCCGAGTCCGGCCGCGGATGCAACCGTGTCCATCGGAGGGATGACCCGACCGCGGCTCAGACGTCGGTGTCGGTTCCCTCCATCACCCCGTAGACCGCGACCTGCGTTCGGCGTTCCAGGCCGAGTTTCGCGAGCAACCCGGACACGTAGTTCTTGACGGTCTTCTCGGCGATCCCGAGTCTGGCGCCGATCTGCCGGTTGGTCAGTCCCTCGCTGATGAGCTGGAGAGCCTGACGCTCGCGCAGCGTGAGCTCGACGCTCGCCGTGCGCGACCGGCGCGCCTTCGCAGCGAGCGAGTCCTGCGCCCGTTGCACCGTCTGAGCGCCGATCAGGCTCGCCCCGCCGGCGGCGCGGCGGATGTCCTGGACGAGCGCGTCCCCGCCGATCGTCTTCATTGCATATCCGGCCGCTCCGGCGAGCACGGCCGCCTCGACGGCGGCGTCTTCGTCGAATCCGGTCAGGATGATGCAGGCGCTCTCCGGCCGAGTGGCGCGGATGCTGCGGCACAGGTCGATGCCGCTGCCGTCCGGCAGGTGCACGTCGAGCAGGACGACGTCCGGCCGGGTCGCCGCGATGCGCCCGATGGCTCCCCGGACCGTCGGAGACTCCCCGACGACGCGCAGGTCGGACTCGGTCTCGACGAGCTGGGTCACCCCGCGTCGCACCATCTCGTGGTCGTCGACCAGGAACACGCCGATCATCGTCCGCCTCCGCGCGCTGGCGGGGCGGGGATGCGCCAGACCGCCCGGGTTCCGCCGCTCGGCCGGCGGCTCAGGGTGTACGTGCCGCCGCGGGCATCCGCTCTGGCAGCGAGGTTCGCCGTTCCGCTGACGCGCTCGACGTGGGCGGGGACGCCGTCGCCGTCGTCGTCGATCGTGACCGTGATGCCCGAGTCCGTGACGGCCACGGTGACCGCGCAGGACGACGCCCCGGCGTGCCTGGCGACGTTCGTCAGCGACTCCCGCACCACGGCGACGACGTCTCCGGCGAGATCGCCGACGGCGACCAGATCCACGGGACCGGAGAACGTCACGTGGGGTGCCGTTCTCAGCCGGGGCGTGATGGCGATGACTGCATCCAGGACACGGTGGCGTGCAGACTCGGCCGACGACGCCTGCAGCGCGAAGACGGCTGTCCGGATGTCGCCGATGGCCCTGTCGATCTCGTCGATCTGATCCTCGAGCAGTGGAGCGTGCTCTGGTGATGTCCTCTCCAGCGCGTGCAGGGCGAGGCCGACCGCGTACAGTCGCTGGATGACATGGTCGTGAAGGTCCCTGGCGATGCGCGCCCGGTCTTCGCTGATCGCGAGCTGCTGTCGCTGAGCACGCTCCCGCGACTCCGACACGGCGAGTCCCGCCCGCGCGGCGAACTCGGACACGGTGGCGCGGTCGGCGGAGGAGAACGGCCGACGGAGGCTGGAGCGGGTGACGTAGAGCACATCCACTGCTGTACGGGATGCGACGAGCGGCACCGCGATCGTGGAACCGCCTGGCAGCCGCTCCGCGAAGGACGGCGTTCCCTCGATCAGGTCGCCGCCCGGTCCGCGCGCGGCGACGACCGTCATGCGCCCGGTCGACGCGTCGCGGGTGAGCACGGTGGCGAGGTCGGCGTCTGCGAGGTCGACCGCGTGCTCCGCCACGACGCCGAGCGCGTCGTCGGTCTCCTGCACGTCCCCGGAGAGGAGAGTCGCGGCGACCCTGCCGAGTTCGGTGCTGAGGCGTTGGGTCCGTCGCGACTCCTCGTACTGTCTGGCGTTGCCGATGGCGGTGGCCGCCGTTGCGGCCAGCGCGGTGAGCAGTTCCTCGTCCTCGTCGCTGAACGGCCCGTCGCCCCCGTTGGCGAGCAGAAGCGCTCCGTACGCGCCGCCGTCGACGCGCACCGGCACACCGAGGAACGCCGACGGGAACGGGCGCTCGTCGAACGGTGTGTGCGCATCGTCGAACTCGACCAGATCGCTCAGACACACCGGGACGGAGCTCTGAAGCACCCTCAGGAGGCGCTGATTCTCGCGAAGCGGCGGTTCGAACTGGGCGGCGACATCGTCCGGCATCCCGACCAGGATGAACTGCTCGGGCCGGTCGTCGGCATCGACGATGCAGAGCGCTCCGTATGCCGCGTTCGAAAGCGCAACGGAGGCTTCGGCGATGTGCCGGAGAACCCGATCCAGCTCGATGCCGTCGAAGACGACCTGGCTGGCGCGCAGCAGCCGCTGCATCCGCTCCTGGGCGGCGAGCATGCGGCGGCTCTTCTCGATGAGTGCCCCGACCTGGCTCGTCGAATAATCCGTCTCCGGCGGGCTGTGATCCTGCCGTATCCCGTCGTTCATCGCCCCTCCCCCTGGAGCCTCCGCGGCCGTCCCCGGCCGCGCACTGATGCCCCTACGCCGCACTTTAACCCGGATTCGGGAAAACGCCAACCAAAAAAGCCTTGGTCAGGGGCGAAATCCGAAACTACTTTCCGGTGGTACGGCGGCGACGCGACCTCTGACCGACCGCGATCAGCACCGCTCCGAAGGCCAGGCCGACCACCGCTGCCGTTCCGGTGACAGCCGACACATCACTCCCGGTGTACGCCAGGCCGGACGGCGACGGAGCAGGCGCGACAGGCTGGCCGGGGTCTACCGGAGTGACCGGTCCGACCGGCGGCACGGGCGTCACGGCCGTGACCGTGTTCGTCACCTCGGCGGTGCCGGCGACGCCGGCCTCGATGGTCACATCGACCGGCCCGCTTTCGCTCACGGCGACCGTGCTCGTTGCGCCGGTCTCCTGCTCCGTCACCGTGCAGGCTGTTCCTGCCGGGATGCCGGTGTACGACTGCGCGTAGTCGCCGGCGGGCGCCGACGCGGGAATGGTGAAGGTCTCGTCGAGGGCGTCACCGCAGGTGACGGCGAGGACGATCTCGCCCTGCTGACCCGCTGCCGCGCCGGTGACGACCTTCGTGACGGTGAGCGAACCAGGGCGCAACGTCGCGGTGTTCGTGATCGTCACGGACGCGCCCGCCTCCACGATGGCAGCCTGTTGCGGTGCGTCCGTGCTGACGTCCACCGCGGCCCCCGCGCCCGTCGACGGCTCGGTGACGACGCAGGTGGCGCCGACCGGGATGCCCGCATACGTGAACGTCTGGGTCGTCGTTGCGCCCGCGGCGATATCGGCGGTGAAAACGTAGCCGTCGCCGCAGTCGATGGCGAGCTGGCTCGGTCCTTGCTGCCCCACCGCGTCTCCGGCGAAGGCCTTGTTCACCGTCAGCTCGCCGACGGCGAAGTACGACGCTGCTGCGCTGGCCGTCGCATCCAGTTCTGTGGTGTTTGCGAGGATCAGCCGTTGCGCGTCCGCGAGGTCCGGGGTGTACCCGTCGTACAGATAGACCTCGCCCCTCTCCACGGTCACGGCGGCCCGAGCGCGCAGGACGGTGTCGGTGATCGGTGTCGCCGACGTACTCCTCACCCACACCTGGGTGCCGGAGGGGACGGTGCTCGGATTCGCGATCGGCTGCGTGGCGGCCTCGTCGGCGAACATCTCGTAGCCGGTGGGCACAGACACAGTGACCGTGGCGCCTGCGTCCGCCTGGACGGTGTAGGGCCCTGCGCTCTCGCCGACGGGGGCGGAGGCGCTCGCCGGGGTGACGGTCACGTTCGGCGGCGGCGGCTCGACCGACGGGCCATTGGCCTGGGCGTCCGCGACGATGGCTGCCGCCAGCGGTCGCACCGTGGTGTTGGAGGAACTCACCACGAAACCGTCGGTGAAGTACCAGATCGCCGACTGTACAGCGGCGGCCTGCACGTTTGTCGTGCCGCTCGGGAGGTTGGTGGTCGGGTAGTAGTGGTTGAGGATGTACGTGACATAGCCGATGTTCGGCACGTTCGACTCCGCCCAGGTGCCGGACTCGTAGCCGATTCCGACCTGCGTGGACACCCGGAGGTTGATGCAGTACATCGCCGCAGTCCGGGTCGGGTCGGAGATGCTGGAGGCGATGATCGTGCCGGCGAACGTGGAGGTCGAGGTGTATCCGGCCGGGTCGGCGGCGGGATACGGCGCTGCGGGATCCTGGGTGCTCGCAGTGGGCGGCTCCAGCCCGACGATGGTCAGTCCGGCGCCGGTCGAGGCGATCCGGATCTCGCTGTCCGGGCCGGTCGCGGGCTCGATGGCAGGCTGCGGTTCTCCGAGGTTGGCGTTGGCCGCCTGTCCGAGCGGAAGCACCACGAGCGCCGCCGCGCCGATCATCGCCAGTGCGGCGATGGCGCTGCGCACCCGTGTGCGTGCGTGGTCGGCCGAAGCCGGACCGCCTTTCCTCGTCGCAGCTGTCTTTTCACGCACGTCTGTCTCCCTCCGGTGGATGTGCCGACCGTACGAGGGCTCTCTCGGAGCCCGTAGAGGCTTTGGTCCCGCCTTGGCCTTCCGCTGCGCGGGGTGGACAATGAGGCGCGGGACATCTCGATGGGGTGAGGGAGAGTGCCATGGGCGATCACGATCACCGACCTGTGCTGGTGGGCGTCGACGGTTCCACCGGGGCGCTGGCGGCGCTCCGGGAGGCTGTCATCCTGGCCCAGGCCTTCGGGCGGCCGCTCGAAGCCGTCTCCGTCTGGCAGCCGTCGACCTCGATGTACGACGCGTACTACCCCGATCCGGATTCGTCGCCGCAGGCCATGGCGCTGCGGAACGTGCAGGAAGCGTCGACCGCGGCGTTCGGCGCGAAGCCGCCGGACTGGTTCAGCACGCGAGCGCAGCCGGGGAATCCGGGTGCCGTGTTCGTCGAGGCGAGCCGGACGGCGTCGTATCTGGTGCTCGGCAGCCGGGGGAGGGGCGGGCTGACCAAGGCTCTGCTCGGCTCGGTGAGCGTGCACTGCGCGTCGCACGCGCGCTGCCCTGTGCTCATCGTCGGCCCGGATGTGGCAGAACCCGTGTGACTTTCGCTCTATTCCGATGGCAGGGGCGGGCTTAGCATTGCCGCATGGACGATGCAACGACGGAGATCCATGAGCTCGAGCATCCCAATCACGGGGGTGGCCGGATCGTCGTCGGGGTGGACGGCTCCCCGGCCGCACTGGCCGCGTTGCGCAGGGCAGACCAGCTCGCGGCGCTTCTGGGCTGCACGGTGGTCGCGCTGACCGCGTGGCAGTACCCGCAGTCGTGGCCCGGATACAACATCTCCGGATGGTCGCCGGAGGAGGATGCGAAGAGTATTGCCCAGCAGGCAGCCGACGAGGTGTACGGCGCTCAGCCTCCCGCACGCTTCTCCTCCGTGGTGCGGCGTGGTGCTGCGGCTCGCGCACTCCTCGCCGAGAGCGAGGGCGCGGAGATGCTCGTGGTCGGCAACCGCGGGCTGGGCGGGTTCGCCGGGCTGCTGCTCGGCTCGGTGAGTTCGGCCTGCGTCGAGCACGCCTCGTGCCCCGTGCTCGTCATGCGACAGGGGAACGACTCGAAGCGCTCCTGACCGCCGCAGGATGCGCCCGAAAGTCACCCTTGCATTCTTTAGCTAATTGTATTAGCTTTACAGCTATGAACACTTCCATCGCTCGTGAGGTCCACTTCCTCCAGCGCCCCGAGGGACGCGTGAGCTACACCGTCGAGGGCTCCGGCCCGCTCGTCGTCGCCGTGCCCGGCATGGGCGACCTCCGCTCCAGCTACCGCGAGCTCGTCGGCCCGCTCGTCCACGCCGGATACCGCGTGGCCGTCACCGACCTGCGGGCGCACGGCGACAGCGACACCACCTTCCGCGAGTTCGGCGACATCGCCACCGGCCGCGACATCATCGCCCTCATCGACGAACTCGGCGGCCCGGCCGTCATCCTCGGCAACTCGATGGGAGCGGCCGCCGCGGCGTGGGCGGCGGCCGAGCGACCGGATGCGGTCGCCGGGCTCGCCCTGTACGGCCCGCTCCTGCGCGACCCGGCCATGAGCGCCTTCGCCGTCGCGTCGATCCACGGGATGTACCGCGTGCTGTTCGCGGCGCCGTGGGGTGCATCCATGTGGTCCGGCTACTACCGCTCGACGCTCAACAAGGGCCGCCAGGCCCCGTGGCTGGGCGAGCACGTCGCCGCCATCAAGACGAACATGAAGGAGCCGGGCCGCCTGTCGTCGTTCCGTCGCCTCACCCTGCAACTCACCCACTCGGTGGTCGAACCCCGGCTGCCGGAGGTGCACGCCCCGATCCTCGCGTTCGTCGGCGAACTCGACCCCGACTACAAGGACCCGGTGGCCGAGGCCGCGTGGATCGCATCCATCGGCGCCACCACTGTGCTGGTGGGCGAATCGGGACACTACCCGCACGCAGCGCGGCCGGACATCACCGTGCCGCAGACCGTCGACTTCCTCGGCCGCCTGCGCGACGGGTCCGAGCAGGGCGCGAACGCGGTCACCGCTGCCTGGGCCGCCCGTGCCTAGGGCGGGACTCTCGCGGGCGGCGGTCACCGCCGTCGCCCTCGACCTGGTGGATGCGGGTGGCGCGGCCGGGTTCGACCGCCTCACCTTGGCGGCCGTCGCGAGCAGCGCTGGCGTCGCGGTGCCGAGCCTCTACAAGCACGTCTCGTCGCTCGACGACCTCCGCCGCCTGGTCGCCACCGAGTCCGTCGCCGAGCTGACCAGGATGCTCGCGGCGGCGACCATCGGACGCTCGGGCGGCGACGCCCTGCACGCGGCGGCGGACGCGATGCGCGCCTTCGCGCACGCGCACCCCGGGCGGTACGCGGCCACGCAGGTGGCGCCGCGCCTCGGCGACGACGCGGACGCCGAGCTCGCGCAGCGGGCGGCAGAGGCGCTCGCCGTCCTGACGGCGGCCCTCCGCGCGTTCGACCTGCCGGAGGACAGCACGGTCGACGCCCTCCGGATGCTCCGCAGCGCCATCCACGGGTTCGTCACCCTGGAACTCGGCGGCGGCTTCGGCCTCCCCGACGATCTCGACCGCAGCTACAGGTTCCTGATGGACGGCGTGCTCCGCGGCATCGAGTCGCTGACGCCCGCCTGACCGGCGCCGAACGCAATCGAGCCCAGGGTTCTTCGCCTCCGTGAGGCGAGAACCCTGGGCTCGAGTGCTGAGGGGTTGGTGGGACTAGCCGCGCGCGCGGCGCGGGCCGTTGCCGCGCTGGGTGCTGCCGCCGACGAGGCTGCCGACGCGCAGGCCGCCGCCGTTGCCGGAGCGCTGGCCGCCGTTGCCGGAGCCGCCGCTGCGCTGGCCGCCGGCCGAGGCCGAGCCGGAACCGTGCGACGTGGTCGCTGCGGCTCCGCGGCCTGCGCCGGCCGGGCGTCCGGAGCGGTCGCGGCGCGGACGCCCGGCCTCACCGGATGCGCGCCCGTCGCGAGCCTGTCCGTCGCGAGCCTGTCCGTCGCGGCCCTGGCCGCCGTCGCGTCCGCGTCCGCCGTCGCCGCGCGAAGCGTCGCCGCCGCGTCCGCCGCGACCGCGTCCGCCGCCACGACCGCCGCGCTCGCCGTCAGCTCCGGACCCGTCGCGCTGGGCGCGCTTGCGCTGGGCGTTCGCACCCTGCGACTGGCCACCGCCGCGCTGCTGCTGCACGGCTTCCTTCGGAGCAGGCTTCACGTACGCGGCCGTCTCGCCGACGAGCGTGACCACAGCGGCCGAGGTCGCGGTGACCGCCTGGGGCGCCGCGTCGATCGCTGCCTTGCGGAGCAGCGTCTTCACGTCGGACTTCTGCGACGACAGCATCACCGTCACCACGTCGCCCGAGCTGCCTGCGCGGGCCGTGCGGCCCGAGCGGTGCAGGTACGCCTTGTGCTCCATCGGCGGGTCGACGTGCACGACCAGCTCGACGTTGTCGACGTGCACACCGCGGGCCGCGACGTCCGTCGCGACGAGCACGCGCACATCCCCTGCACCGAACGCGGCGAGGTTGCGGTCGCGGGCCACCTGCGACAGGTTGCCGTGCAGGTCGACCGCCGGGATCCCGGAGGCGGTGAGCTGCTTGGCCAGCTTCTTGGCGTGGTGCTTGGTCCTGGTGAACAGGATGCGGCGGCTGGCGCCGGACGCGAGCTTCTCGACCAGGTCCTTCTTGGCTTCGAGCGAGTCGACCTCGAAGACGTGGTGGGTCATCGCATCCACGTGGCTGTTCGCGTCGTCGACCGAGTGCAGCACCTCGTTGCTGAGGAACTTCTTGACGATCTTGTCCACGCCGTTGTCGAGCGTCGCCGAGAACAGCAGGCGCTGGCCGCCGGTGGGCGTCTTGTCCAGGATGCGCGTGACGACAGGCAGGAAGCCGAGGTCGGCCATGTGGTCCGCCTCGTCGAGCACGGTGATCTCGACGGCGTCGAGGGAGACGAAGCCCTGCTTCATCAGGTCTTCGAGGCGGCCGGGGCAGGCGACGACGATGTCGACGCCGTCCTTCAGTGCTGCGACCTGGCGCTGCTGGGAGACGCCGCCGAAGATCGTGGTGGTCTTCAGGCCGTACGCGTCGGCGAGCGGCTGCATCGTGGCGGAGATCTGGGTGGCGAGCTCGCGGGTGGGGGCGAGGACGAGGCCGAGGGGACGGCCGGCGCGACGCTTGCCGCCGGCGAGCTTGGTGCCGAGGCGCGCGGCCATCGGCAGGGCGAAGGCGATGGTCTTGCCGGACCCGGTCTTGCCGCGGCCGAGCACGTCGCGGCCGGCCAGGGTGTCCGGCAGGGTGTCTGCCTGGATCGGGAACGGCTCGGTCTTGCCGTCGGCTGCGAGCACGGCGACGAGAGGGGCGGGCACGCCGAGACCGGCGAAAGTGTTCTGAGACAAAGGTGGTGCCTTTCGGGCATCAGGACCCCGCGCATCCTGTCGATGCAGGTTCGGGGCAGTAGTGGCGAAGGTGCCGAGCGGCACGATCGTTCGCCGTAGAAAGTGACGCAGGCGGGGCTGATGCCCGGCGCTGTGCGTGGTGCGTTCTGCGACGCAGGGAGTCCGACACGGACTCGCAAGTACTGAAAGCCTACCCGATCAGGCTGGGAACTCGGCACAGGCGACTTCCCTGCCGGAGGAAGTAGACTATCGGCCCGAATCGAGAGGGTGGTCTGCGTGCAGGAAACGGAACTCGAACGTGAGCGCGCCGTGGTCTCCGGACTGTATGAGCGACTGGATGCGCTCCGAGCGGAAACCGAGGATCGGCTCACCCGTGTGCGGCGTGAGAGCGTCGGGAGCAACCACCAGGCGCGGAGCGAACGGGATGCGTTCGCGCGCCTCTACGAAGACCAGCTGACCCAGCTGCGCGAGGTCGACTCCCGCCTGGTCTTCGGCAGGCTGCTGCTCGAACAGCCGGTCGACGGCTCCGCCCACCGTTACATCGGCCGCATCGGGCTGCGTGACGACGACCAGCGGTCGCTCCTCGTGGACTGGCGCGCCCAGCAGGCCAGCGCCTTCTACCAGGCGACGGCGAACGAGCGGATGGGAGTCCGCGCCAGACGGCACCTGACGATGACGGGCCGCGAGGTGGTCCGCGTCGACGACGAGGTGTTCGACGAGGCACTGCTCGACGGGGAGGACGCGGACAGCGGGCAGGTGCAGGGGGAGGGCGCGCTGCTCGCGGCGCTCACCGCCCAGCGCACCGGCCGGATGCACGACATCGTCGCGACCATCCAGGCGGAGCAGGACCGCATCATCCGGTCGGACCTGCGTGGAGCCCTCGTGGTGCAGGGCGGCCCTGGCACGGGCAAGACGGCCGTGGCTCTGCACCGGGCCGCGTTCCTGCTGTACGCGAACCGGCAGCGGCTGAGCGCATCCGGTGTGCTCGTCGTCGGTCCGTCTCCCGCGTTCCTGCGCTACATCGAGGCGGTGCTCCCGTCGCTCGGTGAGACCGGCGTCGTGCTGCGCACGCTGGGAGACATGTTCCCCGGCGTGGAGGCGAGTGGCGACGACGAGCCAGAGGCGGCGAAGCTGAAGGGCTCCGTGCAGATGGTGCGGCTGCTGTCGCGTGCTGTGCGCTCCCGGCAGAAGGCGCCGGACGCCGAGCAGGTGGTGGTGGTCGACAACGAGCGGCTGACCGTGCAGCCCGAGCTGATCCAGCGCGCGATCTCCCGGGCCCAGCGCACGGGCAAGCCGCACAACGTGGCGAGGGTCACGTTCGTGAAGCACGCGCTCGGCGAGCTGGTCGACCTGCTGGCCGCACAGCTGAGGGCGGGCGGCTCGACCATCGACGAGGCCGACCTCAAGGTGCTTCGGGAAGACCTGCGCACCTCGTACGACGTGCGGGTGCTGCTCAACACCGCCTGGCTGCCGCTCACTCCGCAGAAGTTCCTGCAAGACCTGTACTCGCGTCCTGCGTGGCTCGCCGAGCTGACGCCGCGCTGGTCAGACGCGCAGCGGGCGTCCTTGTTCCGCGAGCGCACCGGCCGGTTCACGGTGTCCGACGTCCCGCTGCTCGACGAGGCGGCCGACCTGCTTGGCGACTTCCCCGGGCGCCCGGATGCCGGGGCGCGCGAGCGGGAGCGGCAGAGGAAGCGGGACGTGGAGAACGCGAAGGCGGCCATCCGGAACATGGGGGTGCAGGGCCTCGTGAACGCGGAGCAGCTGGCCGACGGTTTCGCCGAGCGCGAGGACACGGGCACGACGGCCGAGCGCGCGGAGGCCGACCGGCTGTGGACGTACGGCCACGTGGTGGTGGACGAGGCGCAGGAGCTGTCGCCGATGCAGTGGAGGATGCTGGTGCGCCGCTGCCCGATGAAGTCTTTCACGATCGTCGGGGACATCGCCCAGGTGGCGTCGGCCGCCGGTGCGACGAGCTGGGACGAAGCGCTGCGCCCGTCGTTCAAGGACGCCTGGCGTCTGGAGGAGCTGACCGTCAACTACCGCACCCCCGCGCAGATCACTCGGGAGGCGGAGGAGCTGGCGACGCAGGCCGGTCTGCCGATCACGCCGACGCGCGCTGTGCGCGAGGGCGACTGGCCCATCCGCAGGGTGGCCGCAGCGGCCGACGCGCTCCCGGATGCTGTCGCGGACGCGGTCGGGCACGACCGCGGCATCGACGCCTCCGGAACAGTGGCGGTGATCGCGACGTCGGCGACAGTGGATGCGGTGGCGGAGGCGGTCACGCTCCGCTTCGGCGACGAGGCGGCGCGCGGGGCGGCAGGACTGTCGAAGCCGATCGCCGTGCTCACCGGCTACGAGGCGAAGGGCCTCGAGTTCGACGCGGTGGTGCTGGCCGACCCGGATGCGCTGGCCGGCGAGACCCCGCGCGGCGCCGCGTCGCTGTACGTGGCGATGACGCGCCCGACGCAACGGCTCACCCTGGTGACGCGGGCGTAGCCGGGGTCGGGCGCCGCTCAGTGCTCGCCGTTGTACCGTTCGCCGACCGGGATCTCGACCGCGAGGGTGTTCCCCGCCTGCGCGAGCGGGCACGCCCACGCCGGGTCGTAGGCGCACGACGGGTTGTACGCGAAGTTGAAGTCGAGCACCAGGGTGGCCTCGTCGTCGGCGTCGATCCCCAGGTCGGCGCCCTTGACGGTGTCGATCAGGTAGCGGCCCCCGCCGTACGTGCCTCCCGGCTTTCCGGCGAGCGCGTCTTTCACCGGGACGAAGATCCCTCCGCCGTACGACGACAGCCGCCACACGTCGAGCGACCCGGCGAACGGAACGTGCACGGCGCCGAGCAGCTCGAACGGCACGATCCCGTCCGTGCCGGTCTCCACATCCATCCTCCGCGGCTCCGCGGCGGGGATGATCGGCAACTCGAACCGCCATTCCGGGTCGTACGGGACGACGGGGAGCCCGGTGAACGTGTCCCTGTCCTCCGGCAGCAGGGGAGTGGCCGGATGCGAGGAGAACAGGTCGTTGCGGCAGGAGATCCAGTGCGCGTGGGCCGTGGCGGGGTCGGTCGCCGCCATCCTGCGCACGGACGCGTACATCCCGAACACGCGCCGCCGCCAGTCGGCCGTCTGCACGGCGGTGACGGCTTTCGCCGCCTGCGGTGTCTCGATCGTCATGCCTGTTCCTCCCGCTCTGCCGCCGGACCTTCCGACGCCTCATCTTCTCGCGCCGGCGGGTCGTACGCCCACGTCGGCGCGAGTTGTCGCAGCCGCATCCCTCTCCACTGCCAGAACGCCCACATCGTGTACCAGGCCAGCGGGGTGAGCACCCCGGCCTTCACGATCAGCTGATCCCGGTAGAGCGTCTTCAGCCGACCGTCCGCGTCCGGCCCTGCCGGGTCGGGGGCGATGGCCATCCGGTGGTCGAGGTGCGGCATGGCGGAGAGCAGGCCGCCCGTGCCTCCGCCGGTGTCCCTCAGGATGCGCACCGGCTGAGCCGGCTCACCCACTTCGCTGGTGCTGAGCCGGATCGCCTGGGTGCCGACGGTGAACGCTCCGAAGGCCCGCACGGCCACGCGGTGCTCGCCGTTACCCCACACGGTGGGGAACCCGGCAGGCTCGTCCGAGCGGAAGTCCACCCACGGCAGGGCGACCTCGCGGAACGCCGTCGGACTCTGCAGCGCGCGCCAGGCCGCATCCGGATCGCAGTCAAGGAGGAACTTCAGCAGAACCCTCATCTCCCCAGTGTCGCGCATCCCGCCGGCGTCTCACCCCTCGGCTCTCACCCTTTGCCGCGTCGGCACTCCTCCGCCCGCGCCAGCAGCAGCGCGCGCTCGCGCTCGTTCCCGGTGAGCGCCGCCGCCCGCTCGAACTCCCGCTCGGCCTCCGCGAGCCGCCCGAGGCGGACGAGCAGGTCGGCCCGCACCGTCGGCAGGAGGTGGTAGCTGCTGAGCGCCCCGTCGATCACCAGCCGGTCGACCACGTCCAGGCCTGCCTCCGGTCCATACGCCATCGACAGCGCTACCGCTCTGTTCAGTTCGACCACCGCATTCGGCTGCAGCTCGGCGAGCGCGCCGTAGATCGCGACGATCTCCTCCCAGTCGGTCGCCTCCGCGGTCGGCGCCGTGGCATGACAGGCGGCGATGGCGGCCTGCAGGGCGTACGGCCCGCGGCCGCGGTCCAGGCGCTCCGAGCGACGCAGCGCCTCGACGCCTCTGGTGATCAGGATGCGATCCCATTTCGACCTGTCTTGATCCTGCAGCAGCACGGGCTCGCCGGCGGGGGTGGTGCGGGCGCCGAGCCGGGACGCCTGGAATTCCATCAGCGCCACCAGCCCGTGCACCTCGGGCTCGCGCGGGGTGAGCTCGGCGAGGACGCGGCCGAGCCGGAGGGCTTCCTGGCAGAGGCTGGGGCGCATCCAGTCGTCTCCCGCTGTCGCCGCGTAGCCCTCGTTGAAGATCAGGTAGATCACTTCGAGGACGGAACCGAGCCTGGCGGCGAACTCGGACCTGTCCGGCACCTCGAACGGAACCCGCGCGGCGCTGAGGGTGCGTTTGGCGCGGACGATCCTCTGCGCGATGGTGGGCGACGGCACGAGGTAGGCGCGGGCGATCTCGTCGGTGGACAGCCCGCCGAGCAGCTTGAGGGTGAGCGCCACCCTCGACGGCTTGGTGAGGACGGGGTGGCAGGAGATGAAGACGAGCCGGAGCAGGTCGTCGTCGATGATCTCCTCGGCGAGCAGGGCCGGATCGTCTGCCCCGCGCTCCGTCTCCAGATCGTGGGCAAGCTGCGCGTACCTGTCGCCCAGGCGCTCCTGCCTGCGCCAGCCGTCGATCGCCCTGCGCTTGGCGACGGCGGTGAGCCAGGCTCCGGCGTTGCGGGGCACGCCGGACTGCGGCCACTGCTCCAGGGCGGCGACCAGCGCATCCTGGGCCAGCTCCTCGGCCAAGCCGACGTCGCCGACCAGCCGGGTGAGCACGGCTACCAGCTTGCCCGACTCGATCCGCCACACCGCCTCGACGGTGCGCGCCGCCTCGCCGCCCGCATCCCCCATCCCGTTACGCCGTCCTGGGCTCTCCGCCGGCCTCGCGCCAGGCCTTCTCCTTCTGCACGTAGACGTTGTCCTGGTCGAACTCGGCAACGTCGAACACCTTGCGCACCTGCACGCTGCCCGTGGTGAGCGGGATGCGGCGCGCCCATTCGAGCGCCTCTTCTCTGCTCGCCGTCTGGATGATCCAGAACCCGGCGATGAGCTCCTTGCTCTCGGTGAACGGTCCGTCGACGACCGTGCGCTCGTCGCCCGCGTACTCGACACGCGCGCCTTCCGAACTGGGGTGCAGACCTTCGCCCGCGAGCAGCACGCCCGCCTTGACCAGCTCGTCGTTGTATGCGCCCATCGCGTTGAGGTCGTCCTCGCTGGGGGTGCCGCCCGCTTCCGTCGTCTCGTCTGCTGTGAGGATGAGCATGTACTTCATGGCTGTCTCTTTCTCTGACCGGCGATTCCCCGCCGTGTGCCGTGGGCGATTGCGCCCCTCACCTCCACGTCGAACGACCGGGCCCGGAATCGACATCGGCGGAGGTTTTCTTCCGTGCCAGTCTCGCGGGAGCGCCTCCCGCCCGTCGAGCGAGGCACGGAATCTGTGGATAAGTCGCCGGTGTGAGCGGCTGTGCGCGGCTGATCGCGGCTCTGACGGAGGTGTGCGCTACAACTGGAGCATGGCGATCCGGTACTGGCTGGGAGTGGTGCAGCAGGACCACGTGCTCCGCGGGGTCGCCGCAGGCATCGCGCAGGTCAACCACGGGGCCAAGGCGCCGCTCGAACGCATGAGCGCAGCGGACGGTTTCGTCTACTACTCGCCCAAGACCACGTTCCCAGACGGCGAGCCGCTCAAGCAGTTCACCGCCATCGGCCGCATCGCGGACGACGACATCTACCAGACCACCCAGGGTCCGTCGATGCGCGGTCCCGCCGGCGATTTCAAGCCGTGGCGCCGTCGCGTCGACTGGGAGCACGAGGCGGAGGCGACGCCCATCCGGCCCCTGCTGCCCGTGCTCGACTTCACCAGGGACAAGCCGGATTGGGGCTACCAGCTGCGCCGTGGGCTGATCGAGATCACCCGCCACGACTTCGAGCTGATCCGCCGTCAGATGCGCCGCCCGTCACCGGACGACCCACACGCGAAACCGCTCGCGCGCCGGGCTACGATGTCCCGGTGACCGAGCACGCCACCGCATCCACAGCCACCGCCGCAACCACCGCATCCCCCGCCCACGCGCAGGCCAAGTACCAGCTCCGCTTCGACTGGGCGCACGAAGGCCTCGCCACGGTCGCCTCCGACGCCGACATCGTGGTCTGGGTCGACGTGCTCCCTCCGGTGGGCGCCGACCAGCACGCGACAGCACGGGATGCGCTGCCCCACATCCCCGAGTCCGCCGCGGTCGTCGCCGGCGGCCTGACCACCGCTTCGGCCGTCGCCGCGTGGGTCATCGCCGAGCAGGTGCGGCTCGGCCGCCGCGCGATGGTCGCGATCGTCGCAGCGGGAGGGACCACCGCATCCGGTGGCGTGCGGTTCGCCGTCGAGGACCAGCTCGCGGCAGGGGCGATCGTGGATGCGCTCGCCGCCGTCGGCATCGACTACAGCTCCCCGGAGGCCGCGGCGGCGTGTGCCGCGTTCACCGGTCTGCGCGGCGCCGTCGCGCACCTGCTCACCGCGTCGGCGTCCGGTCAGGAGCACGTGGCAGCGGGCAGGACGCCTGCGGAGATCGCCCCGGCCGGCCGGGTGGACACCGTGAACGACGTGACGATCCTGCGAGGCCCGTCAGAAGCGGAATGATCCGTCCCCGCGCCGCGTTCGCCCCAGCAGGAGGTTTCAACCCATGAAAGCTGTTCTGAACGACACCGTGATCGCCGAGGCTCCCGAGTCGGAGCTCGTCCGCATCGAAGGCAACTGGTATTTCCCGCCGGCGAGCGTCAACGCCGACCTGCTGGAGAAGAGCGACACCCCGTACACCTGTCCCTGGAAGGGCGAGTGCCAGTACTTCTCCGTGAAGGACGGCGACACGCTCCTGCAAGACCGCGCGTGGAGCTACCCGACCCCGTACCCGAGTTCGTTCGACCGCGTCGGCTCCGACTACAGCAACTACGTCGCGTTCTGGAAGGACGTGAAGGTGGTCGACTGACCGACCGCTCGGACCAGAGGACACCGTCGGGGCCTACCCCGGCGGTGTCCTCATTTTTGGGGACTGTAACCATAAAGTGGGGTACAAGGGTGCTTCCACCCACCCCGCCTGAGTGGATATACATGAAGGGCGGAAGAAACTCCCGGAACCCGAACCGGGGGTCGCGCCGTGTGAGCTGACCCGATCGTGCTCACCGCGTGCTTACCCGGCTTCCGCGTACTCAGAAACCCGATTCTGTGATTCGTCGTGCCTTCCGTCATGCCCGCATTCCGTTCAGCACCACAGCAAAGCACCGAGACAGCAGCGCTCTCGCCCTCAGCAGGCTGAAGCGCCTCGGTGCCGTCTCCGTCGCACTCGTCGTCGCCCTCGTGGGCGGGAGTGTGCTGGCGGGGCCGGCGTTCGCCGCGACCGCCTCCCTGTCCGTCGACAAGTCCGTCGACGGCAAGGCGGCGGTCGCGGTGACGAACGGGTCCGAGTTCACGTACACCGTGATGGTGGGCTGCGACGACAACGACTGCCTCGACGCCAAGCTGGTGGATGCGCTCCCCGCCGAGTTCGCCGGGTTCAGCATCCTGGACACGAGCGTCTCGCCGAGCTCGAAGCCGTTCACCAAGTCGCTGACAGGATGCACGAACACGATCACCTCCTCGTGCGTGCTCACCGTGCTCTTCACCGAGCAGGTCGCCGGGGGCGTCGGCATCCCCGCGGGAGGGACGTACCGTGTGACGGTGACGCTCAAGGCGCCGCAGAACCTCGCGCCGGACTGGGCGTACAACGGCGTGAAGGTCACCAACACCGCGCTCGGCACGTCGAGCACGGCTCCCGACGACACCGGCTCGGCCGACGTGACCGTGAGCATCCCGGTGTCGGTGGACGAGAAGGTCGGGAAGACCTGGGCCCCGGCGAACCAGCAGTTCGCGCCCGGCGCGACCTCGACCGTGACGCTGACCAGCCAGAACACCTCCAACGTCCCCGCCGCGACGCTGTCCGTGCAGGACCCGACGGTCGCGCAGGACGGCGCGGCCTCCCTCGATGCGGCCAACCCGTTCGCGATCGTCGACTTCGCGGGCTTCGGCGCCGTCACCCTGCCCGCGGGCGCCGACCTCGTGCAGGTCGACGCGTATGTGTACGACAGCGGTTCCCACGCGTGGAAGTGGCAGACGGGTCCGCCCACCGCGGCGGCGGACATCCAGCTCCCCTCCGGCGTCGCAGCAGCGAACGTGGCCGGTCTCCGTTTCACGTACTCGAGCAGCACGGGCACCACGCTCGCGGCCAACGGGGCAGCCGGCAGCGTCGCCGTCTCCGTCGCACAGCGCGCGGTCAACCGCAGCACCGCCGCCTCGCTCGTCGGCGGCGCGACGGTCACCAACAAGGTCACGGGCATCGTCACCGTGCCTGGCAAGCCGCCGGTCTCCAAGACCGCGCAGGCTCCGTTCACCGTCGGCGGCCTCACGGTGCTCGTGAGCGCGGGCAAGACCATCGCGCCGAGCCGCATCCCGGCGGGCACGACCGCGACCGCCACGATCACCGGCAAGAACGACTCGAACGGCCCGCTGAGCACCCTGACGCTCGGCGACCGCGACTTCTTCACCGCGTCGCTCGGCTTCGGCGGCTTCGCCGCCCCGCTGTCGTACCCGTCCGGCGCGTCCGGTGCCTCCGTGGTCTGGATCTTCTCGGACGGCAGCAGCGTGTCCGCACCGTTCGCCGACGGCGCCACCCCTGTCGCGCCCGCCGCACCGACCGGCGCCCACCTCACCGGCTTCGAGCTGGCGTACACGGGGGCCGTCGCTGTCGGCGCCATCGGCAGCGCACAGTTCCTGATCGCTCCCGCCGCCGACTACGTCGCGCAGAACGCCAGCCCCGCCGACGTGACGAACACCGTCACGGTCACCGGCATCAACCCCGCCGGGACGGCGAACAGGACGGCGACGGCGCCGCTCAAGGTCTTCTTCCCGGAGATCTCGCTGAAGCTGTCGAAGTCGATCGCGCCCTCCGGTGCGGTCTCGCCCGGCTCGACGGTCGTGGCCAAGCTGCCGGCGACGACGTCCACCGACTCCGCGTACGTGCGTCCGAACACCATCGTGGTCGAGGACACCTGGCGCTCCGGCCGTGCAGACGACTTCTTCAACGCGTTCAACCCGATCGCCATCGCACCGACGCAGGTGCCGCTCGGCTCGACGCTGACGGTCGAGTACTCGACCGATGGGGGCGCCACCTACTCGGTGTTCACCGTGGTCGATGCCACCACCGCGGCGACGAACTACAGCGCCGCTCTCCCCGCCGGGCTCGTCGGCAGCATCACCGGGCTGCGCTTCACCTTCGCCAACCCGGCCGGATTCGGGCAGGGCACGACGGTGAGCCCGAACATCACCGCGCAGGCGCGCGCCGCCCTCCGCGACGGTAGCGGCTCCACTTCGGTCGCCAACGGACCGAAGAGCACCTATCAGAACCTCGCGAGCTCGCACGCCTCCGGCGTCATCGCCGGAGCGCCGCCCGTCGTCAGCCCGGTGCTGACCGCGACGGCCACCGCCGCGATCCAGAGTCAGAGCGGCTCCGGTTCGCTCGGCACCGCCAAGAAGTGGACGAAGCCCGACCTCACCGGTGACCTCACCGAACTGCCGTCGCAGTCCGGCCAGCAGGCGGGCACGGTGCTCTCCTGGGGCGTCACGGACACCGGATACAGCTCGGTGACCATCTCCGACCCCGCGTCGAACGAGGCCGACCCGGCGCAGACCGTGTTCCAGGCGTTCGACCTCGTCAGCATCGCAGCGGTCAGCTTCGCGTCGCAGCCCCTGCTGAAATGGGATGCGGTCAGCGAGATCCGCCTCTACCACGACGGCGCATGGAACCTCGTCCCTGCGCCCGGCGGAACCTGGATGAACGGCACCGGCTTCAAGGGATACGCGCTCACCCCCGCGGAGCTCAGCGGCACCACCGGCGTGCGCATCACCGTGATCCCGAACGACCCTGCCAGAGCGACGGCGACCGACCCGGCCGCACCACCGGCAGGCTCGGGCATCGCCACGGTCGCCTTCGGCCAGTCCCGCAGCTTCGGCCTGGTCTGGCAGCTGCGTAACCTGCTCCGCGACCCTGCCGCCGCGAATGACCCGTTCGCCTCCGCGGACACGCTCTTCAACGACTCGACGGCCGGCACGATCTGGAACCGCAGCTCGGCGTCCGGTGTCCACAACGGAACCCCGGTCGGCCCCGTCGACGCCGCCGACAACCTCGCGCTGATCGACCAGCCGCCGCTCGTCGACGTCGCGAAGACGAGCCAGCGCTCCACGATGGTCGTGCCCAAGGCCGGCGACGTCGACCCGTCCGCATACCCGACCAACGACTTCACCATCACGGCGAAGAACGCCGCCGCCGCCCGCGCCTCGTACATCAGGGTGACGGACCCGTCCCCGTGCGACAGCGGATCCATGGGCGCCTGCCTCTCCGCCGCGAACGCCTGGTCGGCCGACCCGTTCGCCGCCGCGAGCTACAGCACTGCCAACCCGTTCGAGCGGCTCACCCTCACCAGGATCCGCTT
Source organism: Leifsonia sp. NCR5 (assembly GCF_002105485.1). Classification (NCBI taxonomy): domain Bacteria; kingdom Bacillati; phylum Actinomycetota; class Actinomycetes; order Micrococcales; family Microbacteriaceae; genus Leifsonia; species Leifsonia sp. NCR5. Next base: position 70,218 of record NZ_NCSR01000006.1, on the reverse strand, counting down.
CACGGCGCCCTCCGCCCAGGTCGATCCGGTCGCCTCGCAGGTGACGCTGTGGCACCGCGCGTCCGACGGCACGCTCAGTACCACGAGGGTGTCGATGACCCAGGCGGCTGGGCTCCAGCCCGCCGACCTGCTGGATGTGGTCGGCGTCAGCGTCGTCTACCAGGGAACGAATCCCGTGACAGGCGGAGGCACGATCGTCAGTGGCCAGAACCTCGTGATGACGCTGAGCACGCAGGTCAGGGTGACCCAGCGCAGCGACGCGTCGGCAGAGGTGAAGGCCTTCCGGGTCGACAACGCCGCCTTCGCGCAGGGCTACGACCCCGTGCTCTACCCGAGCGGTCAGGGCTCGCAGCCGAACGACAGCGACACCGCGAGCCTGACGCTCACGACCGCGACGCTCGACGTGACGGCCGCCAAGAGCTTCTCCGCGCCGTCGGTGCTGGAGAAGGACCGGCACACGCCGGTCGCGGTCACCCTCACAGCGACCCAGGGTCAGGCGACGGCCGCCACGCACCAGGTGACGCTGACCGACACCGACTCCGGGTTCTGGAACCGCTTCGCGCTCACCGGGCTCTCCGCGGGCGACGTGACGCTGCCGGCGGGCGCCGACCGCGTGCGCGTCGACGTGCAGACCGGCGGCACCTCCACCTGGATCGCGGGCACGACCGCCGCGACCGCGTCCCTGCCGACCACCGCGCTCGACCAGATCACGGGCATCCGGTTCGTGTTCAGCAGGGCGGACGGCGACCTGTTCAGCCGCACCGCCGTGCCGGCGAACTTCACCGCGACGGCTATCCTGCACGTGCAGCTGCGGGATGCGTCCGTCGACGGTTCGCCGACCGTGTTCCCGAGCACCGTGGACGACACCGTGACGGCCCTCACGCACCGCACGGACAGCCCGGCCGTGTACGCCGACAGGACGGCGGACGCCACCGCGAGCATCGCGCTCCTGACCGGCACGCACAGCCTGGACGTGTCGAAGACGCCGGAGAACGGCATCCACACCGTGAGCGTGGGCGACCCGGGCGGCTGGACGCTGACCTTCGCCAACACCGGCACCGGGTTCGTCGACGTGACGAAACTCGTCGACACCCTCCCGGCCTCCCTGGCCTGGGACGGCGAGGCGCCGACCTTCGGCACGACGCCGGGAGGCACGCTCTCCGTGACGCCGGCGACCGGCTTCGACACCGCGACGCGAGAGCTCGCGCTCTCCTGGCCGGCCGGCGGGGCGCGGATGTCGCCCGGCGAGCGGTTCACCGTGCAGCTGAACCTCGTGCTGCAGCCGGGCCTCACCGGCTCGCAGCAGGCGGTCAACAGCTTCTCGGTCACGACGGCACAGACTCTGGATGCGTGCACCAACACGTCCGGCAACGGGCAGGGCACGCTCTCCGGTCTCGCCGCGACCGCCTGCGGCACGAGCAACTACGTCCAGCCGATCTCCGGCCCGTCGCTGTACACCAGCAAGGGCGTGAAGGGCGACGTGGTCGGCGGCATCGTCTCCGGTGCTGTCAACCCGTCCAGCCCGTCCGCCACCTGCACCCCGGACGCCGACGGATACTTCGTCTCGCCGTGCGCGGCGAACACCGTCGTCGGCGGAACCGACCAGTGGCGCCTGCGTGCGATGAACAGCGGCACCGTCACCTACGACGCCCTCGTGTTCGTCGAGCCGCTGCCGACCCCGGGCGACAGGATGCTCGCCACGGGCGCCGCCCGTGGCTCCACCTACCGGCCGGTGTTCGATCAGGGCTACGGCCTGGTGGCGGACGCGCCGACAGGCACGACCGTGACGTGGGAGGTCACCACTGCTCCCGACGTCTGCGTCGGAGCGGGAGCGACCGCCTGGCCGAGCGACCCCACCTGTTCCGCCAACCCCGTGGCCTCCGAGTGGACGCCGTCCACCGCGTTCACGGGCGATTGGTCGGCCGTCACCGGCCTCCGCGTGACGCTCGACTTCAGCACGACGGCGGCGGGCACCCTCGCCCCCGGCGCGACCGTCGGTGCGACCTACCGCACGGTGAACCGCCCGGCGACCTCGGCAGCTCCGGATGGGGCGCCCGTCTCGATGGCGTCCGCCCCCTCCTTCGCGTGGAACCAGTTCGGTGCGACCGCAGCACTGACCGGTGGAGGCACGGTGCGCCGCGCTCCCGTCAAGGCGGGTGTGACCATCGTCACCGGTCCGCTGCAGGTCGACAAGATCGTCACGGGCTCCGCGGCATCGTCCGCCCCCGCGCAGTTCGTCGCCGATGTCGCCTGCACGGTGGCCGGTGCGCCCGTCGACCTCGGGGCGGCGGCGCAGCTCACGCTCGCGACGGCCACCGGCCTCACCGCACGGATCGACGGCATCCCGCTCGGCGCGGACTGCACGGTCGCCGAGCACGGGGCTCCAGGCAGCTACGGCGAGGCGGACCGCTCGATCGCGGGAGGCACCGTCCACGTGCTCTCCACCGAGCAGGCGGGTGCCGTCCCCGCCGCCCAGACCGCGACGATCACGAACACCTACGAGTTCGGGGCGCTGTCGATCGCCAAGACCGCCAAGGCGCTGAGCGTCATGGAGAAGGACGCGGTCCAGTACACCATCACGGTCACCAACCAGGGCGCGCTCGACGCGACCGCCTTCACTATTACGGACACGCTGCCGAAGGGGTCGACGTTCGTCTCCGCCGACCACGGCGGCACCGAAGGCAGCGGTGTGGTGAGCTGGGCGATCCCGCTGCTGGCGAAAGGCGCATCCATCGACGTCCACGTCACGCTCACCTTCGCCGCCGCGGGGACGTACGCGAACATCGCGACCGTCAGCACGCCGCCGGTGGGGCCGTGGAAGCCGCCGACGACGGGTGGCACCTGCTCCGGTCTGCCGGACGCCGCCTGCTCCCAGGTGGTCGTGAACAAGCCGGTCGACCCGGCCGGCCCCGGCGAGCCGACCGGTCCCGTCGTCACGCCGACGCCCACGCCGAAGCCGACGACGACGCCTCAGCCGACGTTCACGTCGGTGCCCGCTCCGGCCCCCAGCACCACCGCCGGTGGACTGGCGGCAACCGGATCGGCCGGTGACTACCTCCTCGTCGCCGGATGGGGTGCCATCCTCCTGCTGATCGGCGCGGCCTTCGTGAGCCGCCGCAGGCGCGGGCAGGCGTAGCGCTCCGATCGACCGCCAGGACCGTGGGGTTACCATGACCCAACGGCCCTGGCGGTCCGCGCGTTCGGGAGGGAGGCGGAGCGATGAACAGACTCACCGTGACGCTGCTCGCAGCCGGGCTGGCCGTCGCGACGGCGCTCACCGGCTGCACCGCCCCTGCCCCCGTTCCTCCGCCGTCCACCACCCGGACACCTGAGCCTCGCCCGTCGCCGACGCGGAGCATCCCGGCGGTCGCCGCGATCCCGTGGGAGCCGTCCGGCGAGACCGTGGATCTCGAAAAGGGGCTGGTCGCTCCGTGGTCCGTCGTCCCGCTGCGCAGCGGCTCGGTGCTGATCAGCGAACGCGACAGCGGCACCGTGCTCGAACGCCTGCCGCAGGGCGGGACGCGCACGATCGGCACCGTCGCCGGAGTCGTGCACTCCGGAGAGGGCGGACTGCTCGGCCTGGCCGTGCAGGACGAGGAGGCGCCGAAGTTCCTCTACGCATACGAGACGACGGCCGACGACAACCGTGTCGTGCGGATGCCCGTCACCGGCGTGCCGGGAAGCTACGCGCTCGGCACGCAGGAGAACGTCGTCACGGGCATCCCGAAGGCGTCCAACCACGACGGCGGGCGGATCGGGTTCGGACCGGACGGGATGCTCTACATCACCGCCGGCGACGCCTCGAACCCCGCGAACGCGCAGAACGTCGCCTCCCTCGGCGGCAAGATCCTGCGGGTCACGCCGGAGGGCGGGGTGCCGGGCGACAACCCGTTCCCCGGTTCGCCGGTCTGGTCGTACGGGCACCGCAACCCGCAGGGCATCGCCTGGGATTCGCGGGGGACGATGTGGGCGAGCGAGTTCGGGCAGAACACCTGGGACGAGCTGAACATCATCACGCCGGGGTCGAACTACGGCTGGCCGAACGTCGAGGGCATCGGCGGAGATCCGAAGTACACGGATCCCGTCTTCCAGTGGCCGACGGACGTGGCGAGTCCCAGCGGTCTGGCCGTCGTGGGCGACACCCTCTTCCTGGCCGGGCTCGGCGGGCAGCGCCTCTGGACCATCTGGACGACGGACGGCCACGCTCCCGTCACCGTGAAGCCGTTCTTCGACGGCACCTTCGGGCGGCTGCGGGATGCGGTGGCGCACGGCGACACGCTGTGGCTGCTGACGAACAACACCGACGGCAGGGGAGACCCGCGTCCCGGCGACGACAGGCTCGTGCAGGTCACACTCGTCCCCGCGCAATCGGTGAAGCACCCCGGCTGATCCGCCTCTCGGGTTAGTCTGGGATGGTTACACGACCTGGAGCAGAACCCTGAGCATCATCCTCGGCTACGACCCGACCACTTTGCGCGAGCGCGTCGACCTGCGCGCGGCCGGCCTGAGGCTCGACGAACTCGGCGGCCTGCGCAGTCTCAGCGCGCTCAACGAGAAGACCGTGCTGCTCCGTCTGCTCGGCAGGCTGGACGAGGCCATGCAAGTCGGCAACGAGGCCGTGCGCCAGGCCAGGTTCACCGGCGACAGGGAGCAGCTGCTCGGCGCCAGGGTGCGCAGGGCGCAGGTGCTGCAGTTCCAGGGCAAGCTCGACGAGGCGATCACCGAGCTGACGGGATGCGTCGACGAGGCCCACGCGCACGAGTGGACGGCCCTCGAAGCCTTCGCAACGCAGAACCGCGGCAAGGCCTACTTCGACGCCGAGGAGTACGACAACGCGCTCGCCGACGTGACCGCCGCCGTGTTCCTGCGGGAGAAGCTGGGGGCGTCTCCGGCCGACATCGAGAGCTCGCTGATCGCGGTCGCCGTGGTCAAGTCGTTCGCCGACGCCAACCGCGGTGCGCGCGACGAAGCGGCCGCCGCGGCCTCCGAGCGCCGGGGCCCGGATGCGGCCAACCGCGCGCCCGAGCCGCCGGAGTCGTCCGCTCCGTCGTCCGACCGCGCACGCTGACGCCGCCCTGGAACGACCGCGGGGAACGCGCGTAGGATTCTGATATGAGTTGTCCGGCTGTCGTGCGCATCCCCCTCTCGGTGGGCGCTGATGGCTGATCTCGAGCGGGTCAGGCGCTGGGCGAACGCGCTGATCGCTCTGCATCTCGACCCCGCCGTGTGGACGTTCGACTTCGACAACGCGAAGACCAGGGCCGGGCTCTGCAACTACACGGCCAAGCGCATCACGGTCTCCCGCTATCTGGCGGCGCGGTACGACGACGACGAGATCCACCAGATCCTCCTGCACGAGGTCGCGCACGCCCTTGCCGGCTCTCGCGCCGGTCACGGCCCGCGCTGGCGCTCCACCGCGATCGACCTCGGTTACGAGGGCAAACGCCTGCACGGCGGCGCCATCGCCGACGACCTCGCGCCGTGGGTCGGCACCTGCCCGCGCGGCCACACGCACTACCGATACCGCAAGCCGGCCAGAGCGCTCGCCTGCGGAGCGTGCTCGCGCCGCTTCGACGCGGCGAACCTCATCTCGTGGCAGCACAGAGACGTCTCCCCTGCACAGCGCAGGATGGCCGCGTCGGCCGCGAGCGAGCAGGGGATGAGCAGCGAGCTGCCCGGGCGCGCTTAGCGGTCGGTGCCGGTGCCGGTAGCTGTGCCTGTGCCCGCTCCCGCGAGCCGCGCATCCAGTCCGGCCCGCACCTCCGGCCATTCCTCGCGCAGGATCGAGAATACGGCGGTGTCCCGCCAGGTCCCGTCCGCGCGACGCTGCATGTGGCGCAGGATCCCCTCCGGCGTCGCGCCGAGGCGTGCGATCGCCGCCCGCGAGCGCGTGTTGAGCACGTCGGCCTGCAGTTTGACCCGCTCGAAGCCGTTGTCGAAGGCGGCGCCGAGCAGGAGACGCTTGGTCTCGGCGTTGACGAGGGTGCCCCAGACCTCCGGGGCGTACGCGGTCCAGCCGATGTGAGCCGATTCGTTCACGAGGTCGAAGTCGCCGAGCGTGGTTGTCCCGACCACCCGGTCGCCGTCCTGGCGCAGGCAGACGACGGTCACGTTGCCTGCGCCCCACTGCAGGTAGTTCGAGATGAACTCGTGCCACTCCTCGTAGGTGTCCCGGTATGCGGCAGGGCCGCCTCCCCAGCCTCCGGCGAACACCTCTGGATGCCCGATGGCGTCGAAGAGGTCCGGCAGGTCTTCGCGCGTCAGCGGGCGGAGGCGCACGATGCTGCCGTCGATGGTGTGCGTGGGGTCGGGGCGGGTGGCGGCCATCCGCTCAGTATCGCATCCGGGGTACAGTAACCGACTATATTGGTTACATGGCGATCGAAGCGATACTCACCGGCGGCACGGGGCAGTGGATGGATTCCTCCGACGGCCAGCACTTCTGGTTCGACTCCGGATCGCTCGCGCTCGACTTCTCGTACACCGGCGGACTCGACCGGGACGGCGGCGAATGGCAGACAGTCCATGATGCCAAAGAACTGAACGACTGGCTGACCACCCGCTTCCCCGAGGTCGCTCCGACGGCGGGCGACCGGGAGTTCCGGGATGCGTCGGCGCTCGGCTCCGCGATCGGCCGCCTCGCCAGGCAGCAGAGCGGCGGAGCGGCGCTCGGCCCCGACGACGTCGACGTGGTCAACCTCTTCGCGGCGACCCCGGACATCCCTCCCGTGCTGGCGGGCGGCGGCCGTCAGGCGGGCAGGACGAACGCGCGGCCGCACCAGGCGCTCAGCACCATCGCCCGGGATGCGGTCCGGCTGTTCTCCGCGGAGGCGGACGGCCGCATCCGGGAGTGCTCCGCCGACGACTGCGACCTCGTCTACCTCGACACCTCGCGCTCCGGCAACCGCCGCTGGTGCTCGATGCAGCGTTGCGGCAACCGCGCCAAGGTCCGCGCCCACCGCGCCCGCGCCGCCGCCTCCACCCCGCCCGCCTCCGCCTGACCTCGATGGCTGCGCGAGCGACCACCCGGCACAATGGAGGGGTGGAACGTTCGATCGACCTCAACAGCGACCTCGGCGAGTCGTTCGGCGCCTGGCGGATGGGCGACGACGCCGCCATGCTGCGACTGGTGTCGAGCGCCAACGTGGCGTGCGGGTTCCACGCGGGTGACGCATCCACGATGCTGGCCACCTGCCGCCTCGCCGCCGAGCAGGGCGTCGCCGTCGGCGCGCACGTCTCCTACCGGGACCTCGCCGGGTTCGGCCGCCGCAGCATGGAGGTGGAGCCGGGCACCCTGCGCGACGAGACGCTCTACCAGCTCGCCGCGCTGAGCGGCATCGCCCGTGTCGCCGGAACCCGCGTCTCGTACGTGAAGCCGCACGGCGCCCTCTACAACCGCATCGTCACCGACCGGGAGCAGGCACGCGCGGTCGCGAGCGCCGTCGCCGCCTTCGACCCGTCCCTCCCGATCCTCGGTCTCGCCGGCTCCGCCATCGCGGAGGCGGCACGGGATGCCGGACTCCGCTTCGTCAACGAGGCGTTCGTCGACCGCGCCTACCGCGCCGACGGCACCCTGGTGCCGCGCACCGAGCCGGGCGCCGTCCTCTCCGGAGATGCCGCCATCGCGGAGCGCGCCGTGCGCCTCGCGCTCGACGGCCGGGTCATCGCCGCCGACGGCACGGACATCGAGGTGCGCGTCGACTCGCTCTGCGTCCACGGCGATACCCCGGGCGCCGTCGCGATGGCGGCCGCCGTGCGGGCGGCGCTCGCCGACGCCGGCGTGCGCGTGGAGGCGTGGCGATGACCGTGCGCGTCCTCCCGAACGGCGACAGCGCCCTGCTGGCCGAGCTCGACGACCTGGATGCGGTGCTCGCCCTCTACGGCACGCTCGAGCGCACCCGCCCGGCCGGTGTCGTCGAACTGGTGCCGGCCGCGCGCACGATCGGCGTCGCCGTCGATCCGGCCGTGCTGCCGCTGAGCGTCGCGGCGAACTGGCTGGCGCACGCCGTCCCCGACCAACAGGCCACAGGAGACCGGAGCGCCGTCGAGCTTCCCGTGCGGTACGACGGCGACGACCTGGCCGAGGTCGCCGCCCTGCTCGGGATGAGCCCCGCCGAGGTCGTCGCGCTGCACACCGGCTCCACCTGGCGGGTCGCGTTCTGCGGCTTCGCGCCCGGTTTCGGCTATCTGGTCACCGACCACGACCGCCTCGTGGTGCCCCGCCGTGCGACCCCGCGCACAGCGGTCCCCGCCGGCGCCGTCGGCCTGGCCGGCGAGTTCAGCGGCGTGTACCCGCGGTCGAGTCCCGGCGGCTGGCAGCTGATCGGCAGCACCGCCGCGACCGTCTGGGATGCGGCCTCCGAGACTCCGGCGCTCCTCTCGCCCGGCACGGTCGTCCGGTTCGTGGAGGCGCCGTGAGCATCGTCGTCATCGAGCCGGGTCCGCTCACCGTCGTCCAGGACAGAGGACGGCCTGGGCTCTCGCACCTCGGCGTCAGCCCGTCCGGCGCGCTCGACAGGGCAGCGCTGTCCCTCGGCAACCGCCTGCTCGGCAACGACGCTGGATGCGCGGGCCTGGAGATCCTGTTCGGCGGCTTCACCGCACGGTTCGACGCACCGTCCTGGTTCGCGGTGACCGGCGCAGCCGGGCCGATCACGCTCGACGGCGTGCCGGTCGATCCGCACCTCGCGCAGCACGCGGAAGCCGGTGCCGTGCTGCGGATCGCCCCGCCGGCGGTCGGCGCGCGCAGCTATCTCGCCGTGCGCGGAGGCGTCATCGCCGAGCCCGTGCTCGGGTCGCGCTCCACTGACCTGCTCTCGGCTCTCGGGCCGGCGCCCGTCCTGGCGGGGGAGGTGCTGCCGGTGGGCGAGCATCCGCGGGCCGAGGTGCCCCTGCTCGATTTCGTGCCCGTTGCGGAGCCTGCGGCGGGCGTGGTGGAGGTGCGCGCCCATCCCGGTCCCCGCGCCGACTGGTTCACGGCGGAGGCCATCGACGCGTTCTACACCGCGGAGTGGCGGCTGAGCGCGGCGAGCAACCGGGTCGGCGCGCGGCTCGACCCTCCGCGTCGCCCGGCGCACGCCGCCGGGGTCGATGCGCATCCCGTGCCGCTGCTGGAACGGTCGAACCCCGCGGAGCTGCCGAGCGAGCCGATGGTCGCAGGCTCCGTGCAGGTCTCACCGGACGGCAGGCCGACCGTGCTGCTCGCCGACCATCCCGTCACGGGCGGCTATCCGGTGATCGCCGTCGTCGCCGACACCTCGCTCGACGCCTTCGCGCAGCTGCGGCCCGGCCAGGCCGTCACCTTCCGGCACGCTTGACGCCCGCGACTAGTCTCTGCGCGTCCCCGTCTGGAAGATGCTGCGCGCAGGGGGAGGGGACGGCACACTCGTCGCGTCCGTGACGATCGGCGCCTTCCCGGCGAACGTCTTCAGCTCGGCCCCGGCCACCGCCTTGGCCGGATGCGGCCCGCTCGCCAGCAGGCGCGGCAGCCAGTCGAGCGGCAGGGAGGCATTCGAGCCCACCAGCACGACGTTGCCGAACCGCCGCCCCTTGAGCACCTGCGTCTCGGCCAGCGCAGCGACGTTCTCCACCACGGCGCCGAGCGTCGCGATCTGGCTGCGGGCGAACGACAGCGGGGGACCGTCGGCGACGTTCACCAGCACGATCCCGTCCGGGGCGAGCAGGGAGACGGCCGAGCGGTAGAACTCCACACTCGTCACGTGTGCGGGCGTGCGGGCGCCGCTGAAGATGTCGATGACCAGCAGGTCGACGGAACCGCGCAGCCCGGCGGGCAGCTTGCCGACCACCTCGCGGGCGTCCCCGTGCCGGATGCGCACCTGCGCATAGCGGGGGAGGGGTAGGTTCTCGCGCACCAGGTCGACGAGGTTGCTCTCCAGCTCCACCACCTGCTGGCGGGAACCCGGCCTGGTGTGCGCGATGTAGCGCGGCAGCGTCAGCGCCCCGGCGCCCAGGTGCACGGCGGTGATCGGCTCGCCAGGATCGCCGATGAGGTCGATGACGTTCCCCATCCGCTGCACGTACTCGAAGAACAGCTGGGAGGGGTCGTCGAGGTTCACGTGCGACTGGGGCGTGCCGTCGACCACGAGCTGGTACGAACCCGGCACGAACCTGTCCGGTTCGATCGTCGCGAGGTAACCGCTCTCCTTGAGCACGACGGACGGGTTCTCTGGCACGGCATCCACCCTAGTCGCGCCCGCCGCCCGCCTGATCTCCACCCGCATCTCCACCCACGGGCGGTGCCGGATGCGCGGCCCGCGCAGCACGCTGGAACAGTGCCGGGAACCTCCCGGCGCCACACGCTCACGAAAGGCCGGTCATGACCATCCAAATGCTCGGAAACGCTCTTCTCATCGTCGCGGCGATCGGCTGGATCGGCTTCCGGCAGATGACCTGGCGGCCCGTCTCGCTCGGCCGCATGTGGCGGGGTCCCGCGATCTTCGGCATCATCGGCCTCGTCCTCATCGCGCAGACCACCAAGCCCGCCGCGCTCACCGCCCTCGACATCGGTGTCCTCGTCGTCGAGCTCGCGATCTCGCTCGGCATCGGAGCGTGGATGGGGGCGATCGCCCACTTCCGGCTGCTGCCGGAGCCGATCGACATCGGCAAGGACCGCAGGGACGTAGCGACCTACGAGTCGCGCACGGGTGCGTGGGGGCTCGCGCTCTGGGTGCTCGTGATCGTCGTTCGCGTCGGCATCGACGTGCTGGCCGGGATGGCCGGATCGCACCTGGCGGCATCCACCGGCGTCATCCTGCTCATGCTCGCGGCCAACCGGGCGGCGCGCACCGCGGTGTTCGCCCAGCGGCTCGGCCGCCACGCTGCGGCCACCGTCAACGCCGCGGACCCGAATCGCAGCATGATGGGATCGTGAACCCGCCCAGACAGCAGAGCCCGCTGGCCTTCGCGCTGAACCTCGTCGGCGCGCTGGCCATCGGGTTCTCGCTGATCGTGTCGCACTCGGCGGAGCGGCCGGTCTGGGTGCTGGTCCTCGCTCTGATCGCGGACGCCGCCTGGGTGGCACGCGGCGCCATCGCGCTCGCGGGCGTCCGCGCCGGGGAGACGGCGCTTCTGGTCGTCGCCGCCGTTGCCGGCGGACTCGTCGCAGCACCGTCCGACGGGCTCTCCGTCGTCCCGGCCGCCATCGCCGTGCTCGCCACGGTCGGCGCTCCGCGTCGGCCGGTGCTGGAGGGATTCGGTCTGGCCGTGGTGACGCTGGCGCTCGTCGCCGCCGGCGCCGTGCCGTTCGGAACGGGCGTCGGCGCTGTGCTCGCCATGATGGGCGGCGTGGTGCTCGCGGTGTTCGCCGGGCTCAGCCGCCGTCAGTTCCGCCAGTCGGAGGAGCAGGCGGCGCTGCTGCAGGAGCGCGAACGCGAGATGCGCGAGGAGGCGGCCCGCGTCGCCATCGCCCGTGACCTGCACGACGTGCTCGCGCACAGCCTCGGCGGGCTGGTCATCCAGCTGGATGCGGTCGAGGCCCTCCTCGAAGCGGGGGACACCGCGGCCGCGACAGCCAGGGTGACCGACGCGCGAGCGCTCGCCGCGAGCGGGCTGAGCGAGGCCAGGCGCGCGGTCGCCGCGCTGCGCGATCCAGCGGGGAGCGGCGCATCCGGGATGGTCGTCGAGCCAGCGGCCTTCGCAGCGGCGGTCGACGACCTGCTCGCCGCCCACCGCTCCCTCGGCGGCGTGGTCGACCTCACCACCCACGGCGAGCTGGCCGAGCTCACCGCCGCCCAGGGCGCCGCACTGCAGCGCGCCCTGCAGGAATCGCTGAGCAACGCGCGCAAGCACGCGCAGGGCGAGCCGGTGCGCGCCGACATCGACTGGCAGAGTGGTCGCGTGCGCCTCACCGTCTCCAACCCGCTCTCCGACGACGTCGGCGAACTCGCCGCGACCGGAGGAGGGCACGGCCTCGACGGGATGCGCGAACGCGTCGCCGCCCTCCCGCTCGGTGGTGCTGCGACGGCCGGCGTCGTCGGCGACCGCTTCACCGTGACTGTGGAGGCGAGGCTGTCATGACCGACGAACCCCGGATCCGCGTCGTCGTCGCGGACGATCAGGCCATCATCCGCGACGGCCTCGTCACCGTGCTCGGCCTGCTGCCGGACATCGAGGTGGTCGGCGCTGCGGAGGACGGGGAGCGTGCGGTCGCGCTCGCCGTGGCCGAGCATCCGGATGTGGTGCTGATGGACCTGCGCATGCCCGGTGTCGACGGGGTCGCCGCCACGGAGCGGATCGTGCGCGACGCACCGGGAACGGCGATCCTGGTGCTCACCACGTACGCCGACGACGAGTCGATCCTCGGCGCCCTGCGCGCTGGAGCCCGCGGCTACCTCACCAAGGACGCGGGCCGCGCGGAGCTCGCGGCCGCCGTGCGGGCCGTCGCCCGCGGCCAGTCGACGTTCGCGCCCGAGGTCGGCGCGCTGCTCGTCAACAGCCTGACCGGCAGCGCAGCGCCGGCGCCGGTACCATCGCTCTCCGCCCGCTTCCCGACACTGACGAAACGGGAGGTGGATGTGCTCGCCCTCGTCGCAGACGGCCTCAGCAACGGCGAGATCGCCTCCACGCTGTTCGTCAGCGTCGCCACGGTGAAGACGCACATCAACGCGATCTTCGCCAAGCTGGCAGTTCGCGACCGCGCTCAAGTCATCGCCCTCGTCCGTTCCTAGATTCTGGGGGAGGATGGGCCGCATGACACAACGAGTGCTCGTCACCGGAGGCTCCGGCTTCGTCGGCGCCACCTGCGTGCTGCAGGCGCTGCAGGCCGGATACGAGGTGCGCACGACCATCCGCACGCCGGCCCGTGCCGCCGACGTCCGCTCGCAACTGGTCGCGGGCGGCCTGGAGGATGCGGGAGGCGACAGGCTGACCTTCGCCGTCGCCGACCTCACCGCCGACGCCGGCTGGGCGGAGGCCGTCGCGGGCTGCGACGTCGTGCTGCACGTTGCCTCTCCCTTCCCCGCGACGCAGCCAAAAGACGAGAACGAGCTCATCGTCCCCGCCCGCGACGGCGCCCTCCGCGTGCTGCGTGCCGCACGGGATGCCGGCGTGCAGCGGGTCGTGCTCACCTCTTCGTTCGCCGCGATCGGCTACGGCCACCCGCCGACGGACCGCCCGTTCACCGAGGACGACTGGACCGACCTCGACAGCGGCGTCCCCGTGAGCGCGTACGTGAAGTCCAAGACGCTCGCCGAGCGCGCCGCCTGGGATTTCGTCCAGCGCGAGGGAGGGGCGCTCGAACTGGCGACCGTCAACCCGGTCGGCATCCTCGGTCCCGTGCTCGGCCACGACTACTCCAGCTCGGTCCAGCTGATCAAGGCTGTTCGGGATGGGCGGCTCCCTCGCCTGCCGAACGTCAGCTTCGGCATCGTCGACGTGCGCGACGTCGCGGCGCTGCACCTGCTCGCGATGACCAGGCAGGAGGCGGCCGGTCAGCGCTTCCTCGCCATCTCCGGCGACGTGATGAGCGCCCAGGAGGTCGCCCTGCTCATCCGGGGCCACCTCGGAGAAGGGGGAGCCCGCATCACGACCAAGACGATGCCGGACTGGGTACTGAAGGCGCTCGCGCCGTTCAGCCGCACCGTGCGGGGGTCGCTCCCGGACGTCGGCGTGGTGCGCCGGGCGTCCGCTGCGAAGGCGGAACGGGTGCTCGGCTGGTCTCCGCGGTCGCGCGAAGAGGCGATTCTGGCGACGGTCGACTCGCTTCCGACGGGCTGAATCCGCGTCGTTCTGCGGAAATATCGGAGAGCCTTCGCGGGTTATACCGCAAGGATGCGCGTCGGGTCAAGAAAAGAGTGGACACGGCGCGTCCATTTGACATATAGTTGTCTTTTGCGCTCCCAGACAAACATCTGCCTTCATATTGCGGTCGGCCTTGCTTATCTTCCGTGCGCGCCTGGGCCTGGTTCACAGGTCAGATGGGCGCCAGCACGATCCCCTGGGAGTTCTCGTCCATACAGTACACACACTGACAGACAGTAACTGAGGCCCGACGGGGCCCACGGAGGTTATTTCCTTGGCTGCTGCGCGCAACGCAACCAACACTGACAAGACACCCAAGAACGGACGAAACGCATCTCGTCTCTCGTTCGCAAAGATCACTGACACCCTCACCGTTCCGGATCTGCTCGCACTGCAGACCGAGAGCTTCGACTGGCTGGTCGGAAACGACGCGTGGAAGGCTCGCGTCGCCGAAGCCCAGGAGCAGGGTCGACAGGATCTGCCGAGCAACACCGGTCTCGAGGAGATCTTCGAGGAGATCTCTCCCATCGAAGACCTCGGTGAGACGATGCAGCTCTCCTTCACCAACCCCTTCCTCGAAGAGAAGAAGTACTCGATCGACGAGTGCAAGGAGAAGGGCAAGACCTACTCCGCTCCTCTCTACGTCGAAGCCGAGTTCATGAATCACCTCACCGGTGAGATCAAGACGCAGACCGTCTTCATGGGCGACTTCCCCCTGATGACCGAGAAGGGCACCTTCGTCATCAACGGCACCGAGCGTGTCGTCGTGTCGCAGCTCGTCCGCAGCCCCGGCGTCTACTTCGAGCGCACGCCCGAGAAGACGTCCGACAAGGACATCTACTCGGCACGCGTCATCCCGAGCCGTGGTGCATGGCTCGAGTTCGAGATCGACAAGCGCGACCAGGTCGGTGTCCGCATCGACCGCAAGCGCAAGCAGTCGGTCACGGTGTTCCTCAAGGCCCTCGGCCTCACCTCCGAGGAGATCCTCTCGGAGTTCGCCGGGTACCAGTCGATCGAGCTCACGCTCGAGAAGGACGCCATCCTCACCAAGGAGGAGGCGCTCAAGGACATCTACCGCAAGCTGCGTCCGGGCGAGCAGGTCGCTGCCGAGGCTGCGCGTGCGCTCCTCGACAACTTCTACTTCAACCCGAAGCGCTACGACCTCGCGAAGGTCGGCCGTTACAAGATCAACCGCAAGCTCGGGCTCGACGCCCCGCTGAGCGACTCCGTGCTGACCGTCCAGGACATCCTGGCCACGATCAAGTACCTCGTCGCGCTGCACGACGGCCGCACCACCTTCAACGGCGTCCGCAACGGTGAGCCGGTCGAGATCCGTCTCGACGTCGACGACATCGACCACTTCGGCAACCGTCGCATCCGCGCCGTCGGCGAGCTCATCCAGAACCAGGTCCGCACGGGTCTGTCCCGCATGGAGCGCGTCGTCCGCGAGCGCATGACCACGCAGGACATCGAGGCCATCACGCCGCAGACCCTGATCAACGTGCGCCCCGTCGTCGCCGCGATCAAGGAGTTCTTCGGAACGAGCCAGCTGTCGCAGTTCATGGACCAGAACAACCCGCTCGCGGGTCTGACCCACAAGCGCCGCCTCTCGGCCCTCGGCCCCGGTGGTCTGAGCCGCGAGCGCGCCGGCGTCGAGGTCCGTGACGTCCACCCGTCGCACTACGGCCGCATGTGCCCGATCGAGACCCCGGAAGGCCCGAACATCGGCCTGATCGGTTCGCTCGCATCGTTCGCGCGGATCAACTCGTTCGGTTTCATCGAGACGCCGTACCGCAAGGTCGTCGGCGGCAAGGTCACCGACCAGATCGACTACCTCACGGCGAGCGAGGAGGACGACTACATCGTCGCCCAGGCCAACGCTCCGCTGACCGCTGACAGCCACTTCGCGGAAGACCGCGTCCTGGCACGTCAGAAGGGTGGAGAGGTCGACCTGATCCCCGCAGACGAGATCGGCTACATGGATGTGTCGCCGCGCCAGATGGTCTCTGTCGCGACCTCGCTCATCCCGTTCCTCGAGCACGACGACGCGAACCGCGCCCTCATGGGTGCGAACATGCAGCGTCAGGCTGTGCCGCTCGTCCGTTCGGAGAGCCCGCTCGTCGGAACCGGTATGGAGGGCTACGCGGCCATCGACGCCGGTGACGTGCTCATCAACGACAAGGCCGGAGTCGTGTCGGAGGTGTCGGCTGACGCCGTCACCATCCAGCTCGACGAGGGCGGCACGAAGACCTACTACCTGCGCAAGTTCGACCGCTCCAACCAGGGCACGTCGTACAACCACCGCGTCATCGTCTCCGAGGGCGACAGGATCGAAGCAGGCGAGGTCATCGCCGACGGTCCCGCCACCGAGAACGGTGAGCTGGCGCTCGGCAAGAACCTGCTCGTCGCGTTCATGCCGTGGGAGGGTCACAACTACGAGGACGCGATCATCCTCAGCCAGAACCTGGTGAAGGACGACACCCTCTCCTCGATCCACATCGAGGAGTACGAGGTCGACGCCCGCGACACCAAGCTGGGCAAGGAAGAGATCACCCGCGACCTGCCGAACGTCAGCCCGGACCTCCTGGCCGACCTCGACGAGCGCGGCATCATCCGCATCGGCGCCGAGGTTCGCCCCGGCGACATCCTGGTCGGCAAGGTCACGCCGAAGGGCGAGACCGAGCTCTCGGCCGAGGAGCGTCTGCTCCGCGCGATCTTCAACGAGAAGAGCCGCGAGGTGCGCGACACCTCGCTCAAGGTTCCCCACGGTGAAGAGGGCACGATCATCGGTGTCAAGGTCTTCGACTCGCAGGACGGCGACGACGAGCTCGGCTCCGGCGTCAACCAGCGTGTCGTGGTCTACATCGCCCAGAAGCGCAAGATCACCGCTGGTGACAAGCTCGCCGGCCGTCACGGCAACAAGGGTGTCATCTCCAAGATCCTGCCGGTCGAGGACATGCCGTTCCTCGCGGACGGAACCCCGGTCGACGTCATCCTCAACCCGCTGGGTGTCCCGGGTCGAATGAACTTCGGTCAGGTCCTCGAGATCCACCTCGGCTGGATCGCGAAGAACGGCTGGGAGGTCAAGGGCAAGCCGAAGTGGGCTGCAGAGCTCCCTGAGGCTGCGTTCTCCGCCGCCCCGAACACCAAGGTCGCCACCCCGGTGTTCGACGGTGCCAAGGAGGAGGAGATCGCCGGTCTGCTCGACTCGACCACCGTCACCCGTGACGGCGACCGGCTCATCGGCGGCTCCGGCAAGACCCAGCTGTTCGACGGCCGCTCCGGCGAGCCGTACCCTGACCCCGTTTCGGTCGGCTACATGTACATCCTGAAGCTGCACCACCTGGTCGACGACAAGATCCACGCGCGTTCGACCGGACCGTACTCGATGATCACCCAGCAGCCGCTCGGTGGTAAGGCGCAGTTCGGTGGACAGCGATTCGGTGAGATGGAGGTGTGGGCGCTCGAGGCATACGGTGCCGCGTACGCCCTGCAGGAGCTCCTGACCATCAAGTCGGATGACATCCTCGGTCGCGTCAAGGTCTACGAGGCAATCGTCAAGGGCGAGAACATCCAGGAGCCGGGCATCCCGGAGTCCTTCAAGGTCCTCATCAAGGAGATGCAGTCGCTGTGCCTGAACGTCGAGGTGCTCTCGGCCGACGGCCAGCAGGTCAGCCTGCGCGACGCGGACGACGAAGCGTTCCGCGCTGCGGAAGAGCTCGGCATCAACATCTCCTCGCGCTTCGAGTCGTCGTCGATCGACGAGATCTAAGCCGCCAGACCTACTGACACACTTTTTCCAGGAAAGAAGGAAAATTGATCGACGCAACAACGTTCGATGAACTGCGTATCGGCCTGGCCACTGCTGACGACATCCGTCGTTGGTCGTACGGCGAGGTCAAGAAGCCCGAGACCATCAACTACCGCACGCTGAAGCCCGAGAAGGACGGCCTCTTCGGAGAGCAGATCTTCGGGCCGAGCCGTGACTGGGAGTGCTCGTGCGGTAAGTACAAGCGCGTGCGCTTCAAGGGCATCGTCTGTGAGCGCTGTGGCGTGGAGGTCACCAAGTCCTCCGTCCGCCGCGAGCGCATGGGCCACATCGAGCTCGCTGCTCCCGTGACCCACATCTGGTACTTCAAGGGTGTTCCCTCGCGCCTCGGCTACCTGCTCGACATGGCGCCGAAGGACCTCGAGAAGGTCATCTACTTCGCCGCATACATGGTGATCGAGGTCGACGAAGAGGGCCGTCACGCCGACATGCCCGGCCTTGAGAACGAGCTCCGTCTCGAGATCAAGACCCTGTCCGACCAGCGCGACAGCCGCATCGCGGACCGTCTGCAGCGCCTGGAGACCGACCTCGCCGCACTGGAGGAGGAAGGCGCCAAGGCCGACCAGAAGCGTCGCGTCAAGGACACGGCCGAGAAGGAAATGGGCCAGATCCGCAAGTCCTACGACGAGGACATCGCCCGTCTCGAGCGCGTGTGGGAGTCCTTCCGCACCCTCAAGGTCGGCGACCTCAAGCCGGAGGACGCGGACTTCAACGAGCTGGTCGACCGCTTCGGGCTGTACTTCGAGGCGTACATGGGAGCCGAGGCGATCAAGCGTCGCCTGCTCGCGTTCGACCTGGCCGCTGAGGCCGAGCTGCTCCGCGACCAGATCGCGAACGGCAAGGGACAGAAGAAGATCCGCGCGATCAAGCGTCTGCGCGTCGTCTCCTCGTTCCTCGCCACGGGCAACTCGCCTGCTGCGATGGTCCTGGATGTCGTCCCGGTCATCCCGCCGGAGCTGCGCCCCATGGTGCAGCTCGACGGTGGCCGCTTCGCGACCAGCGACCTGAACGACCTGTACCGCCGCGTGATCAACCGCAACAACCGTCTGCGTCGTCTGCTCGACCTCGGGGCTCCCGAGATCATCGTGAACAACGAGAAGCGGATGCTGCAGGAGGCCGTCGACGCCCTGTTCGACAACGGCCGCCGCGGTCGTCCCGTCACCGGCACCGGCAACCGTGCCCTCAAGTCCCTCAGCGACATGCTGAAGGGCAAGCAGGGTCGTTTCCGTCAGAACCTGCTCGGAAAGCGCGTCGACTACTCCGGCCGTTCGGTCATCATCGTCGGCCCGCAACTCAAGCTGCACCAGTGTGGTCTGCCCAAGCAGATGGCGCTGGAGCTGTTCAAGCCGTTCGTGATCAAGCGCCTGATCGACCTGAGCCACGCTCAGAACATCAAGGCGGCCAAGCGCATGGTCGAGCGTTCGCGTCCGCAGGTCTGGGACGTGCTCGAGGAGATCATCCGCGAGCGCCCCGTGCTGCTGAACCGTGCACCCACCCTGCACCGTCTCGGCATCCAGGCGTTCGAGCCTCAGCTCGTCGAGGGCAAGGCCATCCAGCTGCACCCGCTCGTGTGTGCCGCGTTCAACGCGGACTTCGACGGCGACCAGATGGCTGTCCACCTGCCGCTGTCGGTCGAGGCTCAGGCCGAGGCGCGCATCCTGATGCTCGCGTCGAACAACATCCTGAAGCCGTCGGACGGCCGTCCGGTCACCCTGCCCTCGCAGGACATGATCATCGGTCTGCACCACCTCACCACCGTGCGCGAAGGCGCCGAGGGCGAGGGGCGCGCGTTCTCGTCGGTCTCCGAGGCGATCCTCGCCAAGGACCAGGGTTCGCTGCACCTCAACGCCAAGGTCAAGATCCGTCTCGAGGACTACGTGCCCTCCGACGCGAACGAGACCGGCACCGAGGGTGTCACCGCCATCGTCGAGACGACCCTCGGCCGCGCCCTCTTCAACGAGGCGCTGCCGGCGGACTACCCGTTCGTCGACGAGGTCGCTGACAAGGGCGTGATCTCCTCGATCGTCAACGCCCTCGCGGAGCGCTACCCGAAGGTGGAGGTCGCAGCAGCACTGGACCGCATCAAGGACGCCGGTTTCTACTGGGCCACCCGGTCCGGTGTGACGGTGTCGCTGAGCGACATCCTGACGCCGCCGAACAAGCCGCAGATCGTCGCCGGCTACGAGAAGAAGGCCGCCAAGGTCACTGCCGAGTTCGAGAAGGGTCTCACGACCGACCTCGAGCGTCGTCAGGAACTGGTGAAGATCTGGACCGAAGCGACCAACGAGGTCGCAGAGGCCATGCGCGCCAACTTCCCGGCGGACAACACCATCAACCGCATGGTCACCTCCGGTGCCCGTGGTAACTGGCTGCAGGTGCGCAACATCGCCGGTATGCGTGGTCTGGTGAACAACCCGAAGGGTGAGATCATCCCCCGTCCGATCATTTCCTCGTACCGCGAGGGTCTGTCGGTGGCGGAGTACTTCATCGCGACGCACGGTGCCCGTAAGGGTCTGGCCGACACGGCTCTCCGTACGGCAGACTCGGGCTACCTGACGCGTCGTCTGGTGGACGTGTCGCAGGACGTCATCATCCGTGAGGACGACTGTGGCACGACCAAGGGTCTCGACCTTCCGATCGCCGAGGCCGGCGCCGACGGCGTGCTGGTGCGCGACGCGAACGTGGAGAACTCGGTGTTCGCCCGTACCCTCGCCGCCGACGCTGTCTCGCCGGAGGGTACCGTCGTGGCGAAGGCCGGTGACGACGTCGGAGACGTCCTCATCAACAAGCTGGTCGCCGCCGGTGTCACCGACATCAAGGTGCGCTCCGTGCTCACCTGTGAGTCGGCCGTCGGTGTGTGTGCAGCCTGCTACGGCCGCTCGCTCGCGACCGGAAAGCTCGTCGACATCGGAGAGGCCGTCGGCATCATCGCGGCCCAGTCGATCGGTGAGCCGGGAACCCAGCTGACCATGCGTACGTTCCACACCGGTGGTTCCGCATCCGCTGACGACATCACGCAGGGTCTTCCCCGCGTGCAGGAGCTGTTCGAGGCTCGTACCCCGAAGGGTGCGTCCCCGATCGCCGAGGCAGCAGGACGCATCACCATCGAGGACACGGAGCGCAGCCGCAAGGTCATCCTGACCCCGGACAACGGCGACGAGCCGCACGTCTACCCGGTGCTCAAGCGTTCGACCCTCCTCGTCGAGGACGGCCAGCACGTCGAGCTCGGAACGCAGATCATCGTCGGCGCCGTCGACCCGAAGGAAGTTCTTCGCGTCAAGGGTGTCCGTGAGGTGCAGAAGCACCTCGTCGGTGGTGTGCAGGGCGTCTACCGCTCGCAGGGTGTTCCGATCCACGACAAGCACATCGAGGTCATCGTCCGCCAGATGCTGCGCAAGGTCACCGTCGTCGAGCACGGCGACACCGACCTGCTGCCCGGCGAGCTGGTCGACCGCTCGAAGTACAACGAGGTCAACCGCGCCACTCTCACCGAGGGCAAGAAGACCGCGTCGGCTCGCCAGGAGGTCATGGGTATCACCAAGGCTTCCCTCGCGACCGAGTCGTGGCTGTCGGCCGCGTCCTTCCAGGAGACCACCCGCGTCCTGACGCAGGCGGCCATGGAGGGCAAGTCCGACCCGCTGATCGGCCTCAAGGAGAACGTCATCATCGGAAAGCTGATCCCGGCCGGTACCGGCCTGGCTCGCTACCGCAACGTGACGGTCGAGGCCACGGAAGAGGCGAAGGCGGAGCGGTACCCCAACCGCATCTTCGCCGACGACTCGGCCTTCAGCGAGAACGACCTGAGCTTCGTCGACTTCGACAGCTTCAGCTCGGACGACTACACCCCCGGAACGTACAACTAAGCGATTCCGTACGACGGACGGCCCCCGGTGCTTCGGCACCGGGGGCCGTCCTCGTTTGCGGGGGTGGACGGCCGACCCAAAGGGATGCGCGACAATGGATGCATGTGGCGTCACCTCCTCGAATACACCGACTCGACCGGCCGCGCGATGGTCGGTGTCGCGGTGGCCCTGCTGGTCGTCGCCGTGGGGAGCTTCCTGGTCGGGATCGTGCAGGCCACGACCGGCCACGCCGCGAGCACGCTGCCGTTCTGGATCACCACGATGGGTTCCGCGGTCGTCGCGGGCGTCCTCGTCTACCTCGCTTCGCGGCGCGCGGACATCCGCCGCCGCTGAACTTCGTCTGACCCCCAGGTGTGTGGCACCTGTAGGTGGGAGTGGTGCGTGTGTGACACGCGCGAATAGTGTGACATCGCTTCACCCGAAGAAGTGATATTGCAGTACCGCCGCATCTGCCGAGACACCCGACCCGCCCCGGCATCGTCCTTGCGAGGAGGCTCCCGTGGCGTCGATGACGGAAATCCTGATCCTGCACGGCCATCTGCCGATCGAGTATCTCGACACGGTGACGAGCGAGCCGACAGCCGATGAGGCCGCTGTGCGCGACCTGCTCGCTCGCGGCGCCATCAGCGCGATGCAGCTGGCCCGCGCCCGCGCAGCCCAGTCCGGCCTCCCGTTCGTGGAGCTCGGCGACTACCCGGTGGACCGCACCGCGGTCTCGCTGGTGACCGGCGCGATCTGCCGCCGCCACTCCGTCCTGCCGATCGGCACCGCCGACGGCACGGTGATCCTCGCGATGGCCGATCCGGGCAACGTGTTCGCCATCGACGACGTGCGCGCCGCCGCCCGGATGAATGTCGCCCCCGCCGTCGCGGAGCTCGGCGACCTGCTCACCGCGATCGACAGGTACATCCGCGCGGACGACGAACTGAGCGACCTCACCACCACGCTCGAGGAGGAGTCGGCGACACCGGACGATTCGAGCCTCACCATCGCGGAGTCGAGCGACGACGACGCCCCCATCGTCCGGTTCGTGAACCTGCTGGTGAGCCAGGCCATCCAGGATCATGCCTCCGACATCCACATCGAGCCGGCGGAGCACGACGTGCGCGTGCGGTACAGGATCGACGGGGTGCTGCACGCCATGCAGAGCGCGCCCAAGAGCATCCAGAACGGTGTCATCTCGCGCCTCAAGATCATGAGCGACATCGACATCGCCGAGCGGCGCAAACCGCAGGACGGCCGCATGTCGGTCGTGCACGGCGGTCGCCAGATCGACTTGCGCGTCGCGACGCTGCCGACGGTGTGGGGCGAGAAGGTCGTCATGCGCATCCTGGACAACACCAACACCGGGATGACCCTGCGCGACCTCAATCTGCTGGAGCGCAACTTCGAGACGTACCGAGCCTCCTATTCGAAGCCCTACGGGATGATCCTGGTCACCGGCCCGACCGGCTCCGGCAAGTCGACGACGCTGTACACGACGCTCAACGCCGTCGCACGGCCGGAGATCAACGTCATCACAGTCGAGGACCCGGTGGAGTACCGGATGGCGGGCATCAACCAGGTGCAGGTGAACCCGAAGGCGGGGCTCACGTTCGCCAGCGCGCTCCGCAGCATCCTGCGCAGCGACCCGGATGTGGTCCTCCTCGGCGAGATCCGCGACCACGAGACGGCGCAGATCGCGATCGAGGCGTCGCTGACCGGCCACCTCGTGCTGTCGACCCTGCACACCAACGACGCCCCGAGCGCCGTCACCCGCCTCACCGAGATGGACATCGAGCCGTTCCTGGTGGGTTCCGCCCTGGACTGCGTGGTCGCCCAGCGTCTCGCGCGCAGGCTCTGCGACCGCTGCAAGCAGCCGGCCGTCTATTCGGTCGACGACCTGCAGCGGCTCCGGTTCCCGGTGTCCGCCGACCAGCAGCCGCCGCAGGTGTTCGTGCCCGTCGGCTGCCCCACCTGCTCGAACACGGGCTACCGGGGTCGCATCGCCGTGCACGAGGTGATGGCGGTGAGCGAGGAGATCGAGCGGCTCGCCGTCGGCCGGGCATCCAGCGCCGAGATCGGCCGGGCGGCACGGGAGCAGGGGATGCTCACCCTGCGCGAAGACGGCTGGGAGAAGGCCAGACTCGGCCTGACCTCGGTGGAAGAGATCCTGCGAGTGGTGGCCTAGGAGGGCTCATGGCATCGGATGCGAGCAACGACACGAGTTGGGGCGGCTTTCCCCCGCCGGAGCAGAAGCCGGTGTACGAGATCCCGGTGACCCCACCGGGCTCGACGGCCGGAGGCTGGGCGCCGGGGGATGGCACGCCGCTGCTGCCGCCGCCCGTATTGGCGCCGCCGGTCGCGCCGCCCGTCGCCGCGCCGGTCGTCGCCCCGCCGGTCGCCGTGCCGCTTCCCACCGTCCCGTTCCCCGTGGTCGACGACGCGTATCCGGTGCAGCGGCTCGTCCCGTCCGGGCGTCGCGCCGCCGACCCGCTCCCCGAGCCCGTGCTTCCCGTCGCCCTGCACCCGCACGAGCCGGAGCCGATCGACGAGACGCTCACCACCGTGGAGCGCGAAGCGCTCGAACGCGCGGACGCCGAGCTGGTTGCGGCGCTGCACGAGGTGGTCTACCAGGGCGCGTCCGACCTGCACGTCACCGTCGGGACGGCGCCGATGGTGCGCGTCGACGGCAGCCTGCGGCCGGCGGGCTCCGTGACCCCATGGAACCACGACCGCACCAGGGCGGCGCTCACCAGTCTCCTCACCGACCGGCAGCGCGAGGTCTTCGACCGGGAGCTCGAACTCGACTTCGCGTTCACCATCTCCGCCAACTCCCGTTTCCGCGTCAACGTCTACCAGCAGCGCGGCTCCGTCGGGGCCGCGTTCCGACTCATCCCGACCGAGATCAAGCAGCTGCACGAGCTCGGCGTCCCGGATGCCGTCGGCTCGTTCTCGCAGCTGCCGCGCGGTCTCGTGCTGGTCACCGGCCCGACGGGCTCCGGCAAGTCGACCACCCTCGCCGCCCTCATCGACCTGGTCAACACCACGCGCGCAGACCACATCGTGACGGTCGAGGACCCGATCGAGTTCATGCACACCCACAAGAAGTCGATCGTCAACCAGCGCGAGGTCGGGCACGACACCCACAGCTTCGGTGCGGCCCTCAAGCACGTCCTGCGCCAGGACCCCGACGTCATCCTGATCGGCGAGCTCCGCGACCTGGAGACCATCTCCGTCGCACTCACCGCCGCCGAGACCGGCCACCTGGTCTTCGCCACCCTGCACACCCAGGATGCACCGCAGACCATCGACCGCGTCATCGACGTGTTCCCTCCGCACCAGCAGGACCAGGTGCGCGCCCAGCTCGCCGCCACCCTGCAGGGCGTGGTCTGCCAGACCCTGGTGAAGCGGGCGAACGGCCGCGGCCGCGTGGTGGCCACCGAGATCCTGATGATGACCCCCGCCGTCGCCAACCTCATCCGCGAGGGCAAGACCTACCAGATCGCCTCGATGATGCAGGCGGGCCGCGACTCCGGGATGCGCACGATGGACCAGCACCTCGCGGACCTCGTCAACTCCGGCCAGATCACCCGCAAGGCGGCCATGGACAAGGCCCACGACGTGGAAGGCATCACCAGGCTCATCCAGCGCGCGGAGTCTCCGACAGACTCCTCGGCGATGGCCATCGCATCCAGCGGGCCGGACTTCGGCGACACATACTCAGGAACCGTGAGGTAGAGCCATGCCCGCAAGCACCGCGTACGCGTACAAGGGCAGGGACGCCGACGGCAAGATCGTCAAAGGCCGGGTGGATGCGACGAGCGAGGCTGCCGTCGCGGCCCGGCTCAGGACGATGGGCCTCTCGCCGGTCTCGATCGCCGAGTCCCCGGGAGGCACGGGACTCAACCGCGACATCAACATCAGCTTCGGCTCGGGGGTGAAGCTCAAAGAGCTCGCCGTGATGAGCAGGCAGATGGCGACCATGATCGCCTCGGGGCTGTCCCTGCTGCGCACACTGAACATCCTGGCCGAGCAGACGCCGAACAAGAAGCTGCAGGCCGTGCTCTCCGAGGTGCGGGATCAGGTGGAGTCCGGCGTCTCGACCTCCGAGGCCATGCGCAAGCACGCGGACCTGTTCCCTCCGCTCATGATCAACATGGTGCGCGCCGGCGAGACGGGCGGCTTCCTCGACGACGCGCTGGAAGCCGTCGCGTCGAACTTCGAGAAGGAGGTCAAGCTCAAGTCCTCGATCAAGTCGGCGCTGACCTACCCGGTGATCGTGCTGCTGATGTCTGTCGTCTCCGTCGTGGTGATGCTGCTGTTCGTCGTCCCGATCTTCGAGAAGATGTTCTCCAGCATGGGCAGCCAGCTCCCGCTGCCCACGGAGATCCTGGTGCAGCTCTCGCACGCGATGGTCTGGATAGCGCCGGTGCTGGTCGTGGGCGGCATCGTCTTCGCGGTCTGGTGGGGCAGGCACAAGAACGACGAGTCCGTGCGGCGCAAGGTCGATCCGGTCAAGCTCAAGCTGCCCGTCTTCGGCTCGTTGCTGAAGAAGATCGCCATCGCGCGCTTCAGCCGCAACTTCGCCAACATGATCAGCGCGGGTGTGCCGATCCTGCAAGCCCTCAGGATCGTGGGGGAGACCTCTGGCAACTGGGTGATCCAGAACGCCCTGGAGGAGGTCGCCGAGTCCGTGCGGCAGGGCGAGTCGATCGCGGCCCCACTGGCGAAACAGCCGGTGTTCCCCGCGATGGTGACGCAGATGATCGCGGTCGGCGAGGACGCCGGCTCGCTCGAATCCATGCTCGACAAGATCGCCGACTTCTACGAGCAGGAGGTCGAGGCGGCGACGGAACAGCTCACCGCGATGATCGAACCGCTCATGATCGCCTTCCTCGGCGTGATCATCGGCGGCATGGTCGTGGCCCTCTACCTGCCCATTTTCAGCATCGCCTCCGCCGTCAAGTAGTGACCCCCGACCAGGGGTTTCCACGCGTTCTATCCCCCTACACTGGGGTGAAATCTGACTGAAAACCCCCCAAATGTGGGATATTTCTCAAAATCTCCTGGGAATTATGGTCATCACCGGAGCGGCACTCGCAAACGCTCCCCGACCCGCACTACCCGACCGATTGGAAACTGCAATGTACTTCCGACTCATGGGCAAGCTGAACGCTCGCCGCAAGGGCCTGCTCGAAGAGGACGAGAAGGGCTTCACCCTGATCGAGCTCCTCGTGGTGGTCATCATCATCGGCATCCTGGCCGCCATCGCCATCCCGATCTACATCGGGGTCCAGAACAACGCCAAGGACGCGGGCGTCAAGTCCGACCTGGCGAACGCCAAGACCGCCGTGGTCGCGTACTACACCGACAAGGGGTCAACGGCTGGCACCCCGACGTTCGACGATGCCGCCAACACTGGCCTGCAGACCTACGGGTACACCAAGAGCCCCGAAACCGACGGCGCACCCACCTTCGGTACGACGCCGAGTGCGACAGCGTTCTGCATCCAGGCGAAGAGCACGAGTTCCGACACCGCGTGGTTCCACATCAACCAGACCGATGGTGCAGCCACCGGCAAGTGCTAACTCCCCTGGCGGGGTGCCGCGCTTCCTAACGCGGCMCCCCGCCTCCCCTCTCCCAGACACCCGACCCAGGGAGGTGAACCCCCGTGCTCCACCCGCTCCGCACCACCGAGACCCGCGAGTCGGGCTTCACCCTCATCGAGGTCCTGATCGCGATGATGGTCTTCGGCATCATCTCCGTCCTCGTCGCATACTCCCTCACCCTGTCGATGACCCTCACCCGGTCGTCCAGGGCCAACGAGGTCGCCGCCAACCTGGCCGCGCAGCAGGTCGACATCGCCCGCTCCGCCAAGGACGTCTTCTCCGTCGTCAGCGGCACCGTCACCCAGACCATCGACGGCACGCAATATACGATCACCAAGATCGCCGGGTGGGTGACCAGCACCGGCACCGTCGCCGATTGCGGCACCAGCCAGGGCATCCTGCAGAACAAGACCCTCAACGTCTCCGTCTCCTGGGGCGGGATGCGCCCGGGCACCAAGCCGGTGCAGGCCAGCACGCTGCTCGCCCCGGCCGGCCCGGTCAATGATCCGGCCTCCGGCACGATCCTCGTGCACGTCACCAACGCCAGCGGAGCAGGCGTCGCGAACATCCCGATCACCGCCAAGCCGGACGCGACGATCACGCCGAACACCGCGGCCACCATCACACCGGGGCCGCCGTCCACCGACGCGGACGGCTGCAGCTACGCGCTGAAGGTGACGCCCGGCGCGTACACCGTCACTGTCGGCAAGGCGGGGGATGGCTCGATCAGCAACTCTCAGGTCCAGGTGCCGACCGTCAAGGTCTCGGTCGTGGCCGGGCAGTCCGCCGTGGTGGAGATGCAGTACGACAAGGCCGCGACCCCCGCGTTGACGATCGCGACTGCCGGGACGCTCATCCCCATCAGCCTGCCGATGACGTACGTCCCCCAGTCAGACCCATACACCACCGTCCCCACAGTCACTGGTGTCACCGCCACTACGCCGCTCTTCCCTTTCGGGTCCGGCTACGCGGTCTTCGCAGGTGCGTTCATGTCCTCGGGCGGATCGAAGCCGACGTGCCTGTCCGTCGACCCGCAGCAGTGGACGCAGATGAACGCGAGCGGTCACGTCGGTGCCAGAGCACAGGCGATCCCGACGCCGTCCGGCCCCAGCGTCGCTACCGTCACCATGCCGGTCGTCACCGTCGCCGTCTCGGGCAAGTTCCTGGTTGCGCAGAGTGCTGTAGCCGCATCCACGGTCGGCGACCCGGGATGCGCGACCGGGATGACCTTGTACTTCCCCAAGTCGTCCGGTAACTCGGCCACCATCGCCCTGCCGTACGGAACATGGGTGCTTTACGCGCTCAGCAACTCGGGAGACCCGCTCACCGCGCTGGTCGACGTCTCCAAGATCACCCGCCCCGTCGGCAGCCCGCCCGCGACGAGCGCCAACATCTTCACCCTCGACCCGAGGCTGCCATGATCCGCCGGGTGCGCCGCGACCAGGGCCTCACGCTGGTGGAGCTGCTCATCGCCATGGGCATCGCCGCGCTCATCGCCACGCTGGCCGGCTCGCTCTTCGTCGCGAGCACCCACAGCGTCAGCCTCGCCCAGTCGATCGACAACGGCACCCGTCAGGGCTCCAACGGGATGAACGAGATGGCCCGCATGGTGCGCGCGGCCACCCCGAATCCGCTGACCAACCCTACGCCGGGCGGCGCGCAGAACGACCCGGCCATCATCACGGCGACCGCCACGACCATCCAGTTCTACGCCTACGTCAACCTGACGGGAGCGGAGAGCCCGGTCAAGGTGCAGTTCGCGGTGGTCAACGGCCTGCTGGTGGAGAGCCAGTGGAACGCGACGACCACCACGCCCGGCGTCAACGGCCATTGGGACTTCAACACCAGCCCGACCCCGAACCTGAAACGTACCCTGTGCGGTTCCATCCCGGCCGGCAGCGTGGTCTTCACCTACCGCGACGCATCGGGCGCCCCGCTGACCCTGCCGATCACGACCCTGTCCGCCATCGCCTCCATCACGATCAGCATCACGATCCAGCCGACCGGGGCCGCCAGCGCGGTGACTCTCACCAACTCGGTCGGGATGTCGAACATCGGATCGGGGTCGTGATGCGCGCTCTGCTCCGCAGCAGGCTCGGCGCCGCGTCCTCCGATCGCGGGGTGGCGCTCGCCATGGTGATCGGCATCGGGTCCGTGCTGCTGCTGCTCGTGACGCTGACGATGACGTTCTCCGTCTCCGGCATCGTGCGCGCAGACCACGACAAGGACTGGGATGCGGCGATGTCGGCCGCGTATGCCGGGATCGCCGAGTACCAGGGCCGGCTCACCAACGATCCGAGCTATCAGCAGTACGGCAACCCCGCATCCAAGTTCACCATCGCCAATGGCTCGGCGGGGACCGTCGCGCTCCCCTCCGGGAACAACAACCCCGCCTTCGACGTCGCTGCCGGCGCGCGCTGGGCCGCCGTGCCGCTCAGCGACGGCCTTCCGGCGAACGCGGCCTTCCGCTACGAGGTGGACAACTCGAAGTATGCGAGCACCGGCGTCCTGCACGTGCGCGCCACCGGTCTCGTCGACACCGTCGCCCGCAGCGTGGTGGCGAACATCAAACAGACCGGTTTCACGAACTACGTGTACTTCACCGACTACGAGATCCTCGACCCCCAGCTGAACTCCAAGTCCTGCACCAAGGCGTACGCCTGGCAGTCCACGACGGCACGCACCTCCGGATGCCTGATCAACTTCATCACCGGTGACACCCTCGACGGCGCCGTCCACTCCAACGACACGCTCAACATCTGCGGTGGCACGTTCAAACAGCGGGTGAGCACGGCGAACCCGAACAGGGACTCGTCCGGCAAGCTCTACAGCTCGAACAACTGCCCGTCCGGCAGCACCACCCCGGTGTTCAACGCCGGTGCGCCTGGCAACGCCGCCCTGATCACGATGCCGCCACCGCAGCAGCAGCTCGACCAGGTGCGCACCGACATCCAGGGCAAGGTCCCGAAGCCGGGTTGTCTGTACACCGGTCCGACCAAGATCACGTTCAAGCTCGTCGGAGGCGTGGCGAAGATGAACGTCATCTCGCCGTGGACCAAGCAGACGCAGGTGGTCGGCAACCCGGCCACCGGTCCCGGCGTTCCCGCGAACCCGGCGTTCTGCGGCAAGCCGGGGGACCCGACGAAGACGTCGAACACCGGCACGCTGTCGGACACGGTGAACGGTCAGGACATCACGATCGATTCGACGTCTCAGCTCTACAACAACCTGATCTACGTGCAGAGCATCCCCACCGCGACCAGCGACCCGAACTCGTGGGCGTCGAACAAGTCGCCGAACGGGAACACCTTCAAGTGCGTCGGAGCAGACACGACGTCGTCGGGCAACGGGCTGGGCTACCCGCTCAAGTACGAGGTGGTCGCCACCGCCGCCGGATACTCCTGCACGGCGGGCGACGTGTTCGTCCAGGGCACCATGCACTCGGCCATCACGATCAACGCCGACCACTTCGCCTGGATCACCGGCAAGCTCGTCTACTCGGATGCCGCCCACGACATCCTGGGGCTCGTCGGCGCCGGGGCGGTGTGGGTGTACAACCCGCTCGTCTGCACCAGCCCGAGCAACTGGACGAGCGGCAGCTGCAACGCCGTCTCGTCCCCGATCACCTGGGAGGCCTCGTCGTCGAGCACGAGCTGCGCCCGCACGATCAACGCGGCGATCCTCTCGAACTACCACAGCTTCGAGGTGCAGAACTACGACTCCGGCGACCCGTACGGCTACCTCTGCGTCACCGGTTCCATCGCCCAGGAGTTCCGCGGCCCGGTCGGCCAGGGCAGCGGGTCGAGTGGCTTCCTCAAGCGCTATAGCTACGACACCAGGCTTCTCAACTCCCCTCCGCCCAAGTTCCCGACCCCGCGCACCACCTCCTACGACGTGACCACCGAGATCGAGGTCGCCGTCGCGTACCGCTCGAACGGAGGCCCGACCTCATGACCGCCGCCGTCGCCATCGCCGCCGTCGGGTTCGTCGCCGTGTTCGGCCTGCTGATCGGCTCTTTCCTCAACGTGGTCGTCTACCGCGTGCCGGCGGGCAGGTCGATCGTGTCGCCGCCGAGTGCGTGCGGAAGCTGCGGCACCGAGATCAAGCCGTACGACAACATCCCGGTGCTGTCGTGGCTGTTCCTCGGCGGCAAGTGCCGGTCGTGCCGCAGCGGGATCTCGGCACGGTACCCGCTCGTCGAGGCGGCGACCGGGCTGGCGTTCGCGTTCGTCGCCTGGTGGTTCTGGGCCGGGCCGGGCTCCGTGCATCCGGTGGGGACCGCATCCACGGTCGCCGCCGTGCTCGTCGTGGTCGCGTTCCTCTATCTCTCCGCCATCAGCATCGCCCTCGCGCTGATCGACCTGGATGCGCACCGCCTGCCGAACGCGATCGTGCTCCCCTCGTACGCGGTGGGGGCCGTGCTGCTCGGTGCCGCCGCGCTGCTGAACGGCGAGCCCGGTGTGCTGGTGCGGGCGGTCGTCGGCGCCGCAGGACTGTTCGCCGTCTACCTCATCCTCGCGATGATCGCACCCGGCGGGATGGGGTTCGGCGACGTCAAGCTCGCGGGCGTCCTCGGCCTCTTCCTCGGCTTCCTCGGCTGGGGTGCTCTCGTCGTCGGCGCGTTCGCCGCCTTCCTGCTCGGCGGCCTGTTCGCCACCGCGCTCCTGGTCTCGCGCCGCGCGCGCCGCGGGTCCGGCATCCCGTTCGGGCCGTGGATGCTCGGCGGGGCCTGGATCGGCGTCCTCGCCGGCAACGCAGTGTGGGGCGCCTACCTGGCGCTTCTCGGAATCGCATAGAAGAGCTCAAGGAGATCGAATGGCTACGAGCATCGTCGGCATCGACGTCGGAAGTTCGACCGTTCGCGCCGTGGAGGTCGCCGACCCGGCCAAGGCGCGGCCGACGCTGCTGCGCCACTTCGAGGTCCCGTTGCCGGAGGGCGCCGTCAGCCGCGGAGAGGTGCTCGAGCCGAACACCGTCGCCGCGAGCCTCAAGCGGCTCTGGCAGCAGGGCGGCTTCAAGAGCAAAGACGTGGTGCTCGGGATGGGCAACCAGCGGGTGCTCGCCCGCGACCTCACCGTGCCGCGGATGTCGCGCACCCGCATCAGGGAGGCCCTCCCGTTCCAGGTGCAGGACATGCTGCCCGTGCCGGTCGCCGAGGCGCTGCTCGACTTCTACCCGGTCTCCGAGGGCATGAGCGACAACGGCCCGGTGGTGAACGGCCTGCTCGTCGCCGCCGTGAAGGAGGCGGTGCTCGGCAACGTGAAGGCGACGCAGCTCGCCGGGCTGACCACGGTGGATGTGGACCTCATCCCGTTCGCGCTCAGCCGCATCCTGATCAGCAGGGCCAGGATCGGCGGCACCGTCGCCCTGATCGAGATCGGCGCGAACACGACGAGCGTCGTCGTGGTCACCGACGGCGTGCCGCAGTTCGTGCGCATCATCCCGGCAGGGGGAGCGGAGCTGACCCAGGCATTGAGGGAGGGGCTCGGCGTCGAGCTCGGCGAGGCCGAGCGCATCAAGGCGACGATCGGCCTGGCCAAGCAGGTGACCACCATCGAGGAGCAGCAGGCGGTCGAGATCATCTACCGCGTGACCAGCGAGCTGCTCACCAGCCTGCGGAACACGGTCAGCTATTTCGTGAACACCCGCCCGAACAACCCGGTCAGCGGGCTCGTCGTGACGGGAGGCGGAGCCCAGCTGCCCGGCCTCACCGACGCGCTGAGCGAGATGACCAGGCTGCCCGTCGCCGTCGGCGACCCTTTCCACGCCGTCGCCCTCTCGCGGAGTCTCAACGCGGATGCGCTTCGGCAGAACCGGTCGGCGCTCACGGTGGCGCTCGGCCTCGCACTCGGGAGCGCAGCATGAGTATCACGACGAGGCGCTCGGACGCCCAGGAGACGGAGCAGCTGCCGACGGTCGCTCCGGCGACGAAGGGCCGCAGGGCGCCGAAAGCGCCCAAGAAGCCCACAGCCCCGGCCGAACTCAAGGCCACCAGAGCGTCCGCGCCGAAATCCGCCGGCCGCGCGGAGAGCATCGACATCGGCAGCGAGCCGCGCGTCGACCTCCTGCCGCCGGAGGTCAGGGCCGAACGGAAGAACAGGAGCACCCGCCGCGGTTTCGGCTGGGGAGTCCTCGCCGTGCTGCTTGCCGTCGTCCTCGCCATCGGTGGGGCGTTCGTCTACAACGTCGCGGCCCAGGCCAGGTTCCTCGGAGCCCAGCTCGCCACCGCCGACCTGCTCACCCAGCAGCAGAAGTTCACCGGCGTCCGGGATGTGCAGAAAGAGGTCGCGCTCGCCCAGGCGGCGCAGCGGGTGGGCGCGTCCACCGAGATCGACTGGAAAGCGCTGCTCGACCAGGTGGGCGCCGTGCAACCGGCCGGGGTCGCCCTCGACACGGTCGCGGCGGACTCCGCGTCGCCGCTCGCGATCTACCAGCAGTCTCCCGACCCGCTGCAGCTGGCCAGGATCGGGACCGTCACCACCGTCAGTTCCAGTCCCACCATCCCCGACGTCACCGCCTGGGTGCGCGAGCTGGAGAAGATCCCTGGCGTCGCGGACGTGGTGCCGAGCATCGGTTCACTCGACACGACGACCGGTCAGTACAAGGTCACCATCACCCTCCATGTCGACCAGACGCGCTACGCGAAGCGCTTCGAGCAGAAGGGCAAGTGATCATGGACAAGACCAGACTCTGGATGATCGGCTCCGTCATCGTGATGGTCGCCCTCGTGGCGCTCGGCTGGGTGGTCGGCATCCAGCCCCAGCTCGACCAGGCCGCCGCCGCTGACACGCAGACCGCGCAGGTCGACCAGACCATCACAGCGAACACCGCCGTGCTCGACCGGCTGAAGAAGGACTCGGCGAACCTCCCGGCGCTGAAGAAGACGCTGGCATCACTCGCCGCCTCCGTGCCGACCGAGTCAGCCAACGCGGCGTTCATGGACGAGCTCAATGGCTTCGCAGCGGCGAACGGCGTGGTGATCTCGGGCTGGGCGATCGCGGACGGGCAGCCGTACGCAGCCCCGGCAGCACCGGCGGCCCCCGTCGCCTCCACCGGCTCGTCCGCCGCCTCGACGGCCACCCCGTCGCCGTCGGCGACGCCGACCCCCGCTCCGACGGCCACGGCTGCGCCGGTCCCCGTCGCCGGGATGCCGCCCGTCGTCAGTCCCCTCATCACGGCCCAGAACTTCACGGTGGTGCCCGTCAGCTTCACCGTGACAGGCGGATACACCAACGTCGTGGCGTTTCTGCACGCCGCTCAGACCGGCCAGCGGCTGTTCCTGGTGGACGGCTTCTCCTCCGGTCCAGCATCCGGCGGCACGGGCGTCGACGCCAAGATCAACGGCTACACATACGTCCTCACCCTCCCGAAGGCGGCCGCAGCGCAGAAATAACCACTCCGCCCGCTCACCGCCAGCCCTCCCTGGACTTCCTTCACCCCGTTGCTACAGTGGGCAGCACTGACGGATGCCCGACCGGGCCGATCGAGGAGTGGCACCATGAGCGAGACGCCGGAATCTGCGCGGAACAACGGCGCAGCCGCGGAGCCCGCGGGGGAGAATGCGCCGACCACGGCCGGAACGGCGCCGGCGACGGCCCCCGCCCAGACTGCAGCGGCAGAGCCCGCAGCAGCCGAGCCCGCAGCGACCGAGCCCCGCGACACCGACCCTGAGGTCGTCGACCCGCCGTCGAGCCCGGTGTCTGCGCGCGGCCACGTCAACCGACCGGATGCGCCTGCCGCAGACGCACAGGAGGCCACGGCCACCGAGGTCCCCGCGACTCCGGCCCCCAGCACTCCCGCCAAGGTCACGGAGCCGGAGCCCGTCGTCGCGACCGATGACGACATCGCCGCCGCCGTCGCCCGCTCGCACACCGGAGACGTGCCGGCGGCCGCCGCAGCCGGAACGGCCACGGTGGACACCGCATCCCCCGCCCAGTCGGCCACGCCCGTGATCGTCGCGGCAGAGGCGGCCACCGCCGCCCAGCCCACCACCGGGCAGCCGACCGCCCAGCCCGTGGCAGGAGAGGCCACCTGGGCTCCCGAGCCCGGCGCAGCTCCGGCCCCCGGGTACGCGCAGCCGGTCACGCCGATCTACGTGCAGCGCCCGGAGCCGCCGAAGAAGAAGAGCAACAGGGGCTTCGGCATCCTGATCGCGCTCGTCGGCACGGTCGTGTTCGCGGTGCTGTGGGTGATCGCCGTCGTGCTCGTCGGCTACGCCCTCACCCCGACCGACCAGTTCGCCGAGTCGCTGTCGCGCTTCTTCCTGTCGCAGTCCGCCGGGTGGGTGCCCGTGGTGGCGTTCTTCGTCGGCATGGTCGTCCTCATCCAGATCATCAACCGCGCCCGCTGGTGGGCCTACATCCTCGGTGGCCTGTTCGTGGCGCTGTTCGTCTACTTCGCGTACGTCGGGGCGTCGCTGGTCGACCTCCACGTCTGGACGCTCACCGCCAACGAGGCCGTCGTGGTCGTTCAGCGTCTCTGGGTCGCCCCGTTCGCGGTGCTCGCCGGTGTGATCGCGCGCGAGATCTCGATGTGGACGGGTGCGTGGCTCGCAGCGCGCGGCCGCAAGCTCAAGATCCGCAACGCAGAAGCTCAGGCCGCATACGACCAGCAGCTCGCCGACGCGCAGAACCAGGCCGTCGCCGCGTACGCCACGCCGCAGGGGTACTGACCGGCACGCACCGCCCTGCGTGACTCCAGTGATGCGTGACTCCACTCATGCGTGAGTATCGTGCGTACGCAGCCGTCCTGTCGGCCTTCGCCACGTTCCTCTACCTGGCGCTGGTGGTCGCCGCCTTCGGGCTGATCTCGCTGGCGACGAACACGGACGTGATCGCCGACCCGGACATCGGCCCGCTCGTCGGACCGATCATGACCGGATGCGCGACGCTGATGCTCTTCGTGTTCCTCCTGGTGATCGGCACCCGCGTCCCGGCGGAGAAGCAGCGCATCTCGCCGGGCGTCGCGCTGGCCGTCGGGTTCGCCTGCTACTTCGTGTTCATCGTCGCCGGAGGGGTCGCCGGGGCGGCGGGCGACCCGTCGCAGCCGTTCGCGTACGTCCTGTTCGCCGTCGGGCAGCTGGGCAGCATCTACGCGATCACGGTCGGCATCGCCGGGTTCGTCGTCACGCTCCTGTACCAGCTCGTCCTCGTCGGCCGCTTCCAGCAGCGCGGTCGCCCGCGCTGGCCGTGGGAGAAGGAGAAGTAGCGGGCACCCGCGCCTCTCTCTACTCCCCGACCAGCGGCACCTGCACGCGCGCGAAGCGACCTTTGGCGATGTAGACGCCGCGCCCGGGCGGGAACTCGGAGCGGTTCAGCCTCGGCAGCGGCGTCTTGAGCAGCAGGTCGCCTTCGACCGAGTCCGGCTGCAGCAGCAGACCGCGGCGGCCGTTCTTCACCTCGCCGAGCAGCGGCCACGACGACCCCCACGCGCTCGACTCCGCCTCGGCGACCAGCAGGTGGTCGCTGCGGCGCACGGCGCGCACGAGCTCGACGATGGGGGAGTCGGCCGGGGTCTGCAGGAAGTCCCCGATGCTCTCCACGATCACCGCGATGCGCCCCTCCGTGTCCGGGTCGGCGACGGCGGCGACCAGGTCTTTCGCCAGCGCAGCCGCGGTCTCCGGCGTCGTCGCCGCGTCTGTCCAGTGGCTCGCCCGCCCGAGCGCCGACCGCGCGTTGCCCAGGTAGTAGAGCCGCGCGTGCGGGTCGAACCGCAGCACAGAGGCCGCGAGCGCCGCCAGCGTGGTCGACCGGCCGCTCGCCGGAGGGCCTGCGACGAGCAGCGTTCCGGCGGGCTCGAACCCGAACGGCCCGAGGTCGAGGTCGCTGACCCCGAGCACCGGCGCCCCGTCGTGCGACGGCGGGAGCGTCTCGATGGC
Source organism: Leifsonia sp. NCR5 (assembly GCF_002105485.1). Lineage (NCBI taxonomy): Bacteria > Bacillati > Actinomycetota > Actinomycetes > Micrococcales > Microbacteriaceae > Leifsonia > Leifsonia sp. NCR5. The sequence continues at coordinate 33,300 of NZ_NCSR01000006.1, read as the reverse complement.
GAACTCCTTGGGCAGCGAGCCGATCGGCGGCGTCTCCTGCACCCCGGCGCGCACCATCGCCTCGGCCAGGCGCGTCGTCGCTGCGGACTGGTCCGACACGGATGCGCTCCCGCCCAGCACCGCGAGCTGCGTCTCGTAGCCGTCGACGATCGCGCGCCCGGGAGGGGAGGACGGGCCCAGGATGTCGCTCGGCACGTCGAGCATCCCGTAGCCGTCGTCGGCGAGCCGCAGCACGACGGAACGCTGCACGAGCGACCGGATCGCGGTGGGGACGGCGCCGGCGCGGTCGCCGGTGAGTGCGACGTGCATCCCGAGCTGGCGGCCGTCGCTGAGGATGTCCTTGAACACGTCGTACCACTGCGAGCGTCCCGCCGGGATCTCGAAGTCCTCGCGGAAGTTCGGGAAGCCGTCGATCAGCAGCAGGATGCGCGCCTCGTTCTGGCGCCCGGTCAGCCTGCGGTATTCGGTGATGCTGGAGGCGTTGGCCTCGGCGAACCGCGGCCCACGGGTCTCGAGTTCTTCCTTGAGCATCCGGAACAGCCGGATGATGCGCTCGGCGTCGTCGCCGGGGATGACGGAGCCGACGTGCGGCATCTTCTCGAGCATCCGGAGGCTGCCTGCACCGAAGTCGAGCGCGTAGACGCGCACGGGGCCGCCGCGCGGGGTGATCGCCGCCGACGACGCCAGTGTGCGGAGCGCAGCGGACTTGCCTGCGCCGCCCGTGCCGTAGATGGCGATGTTGCCGTCCACGTCCGGCTGGAAGTACACCGGCAGCTGCTGCTGCCTGTCCGGCACGTCGCTCACGCCGAGCAGCAGCTCGGCGTCCGTGCGCTGCCGCAGCAGCCCGAGGTCGTAGACAGCGGCCAGCTCGTCCAGCCAGGGACGCCGCGGCGACGGGATGCGGGCCTCGCCCTGCGCCCGCACGATCGAGGTCACGAGGCGCTGCTGGTCCGTCGGCCCGAGGTCGCGCTCCTCCTCGCGGCCGGAGCCCTCCTCCTCCCAGCGGATCTCGCCGCCGAAGCGCAGTTCGGCGACCTCGACGCCCGCGCGCTCCGGTTCTCGGCTGGTCCAGCCGCCCGCGTACGCGGACTGGAACGGGGCGAGCCTGCCCGGGCCGGTCTTGGCCATGCCGCGCCCGGGGATGGCCGGGTCGAAGTGGGCGGCGTCCGAGACGCCGACAACGTCCTGGCTGTCGGACTCGTCCGCCATCCTCAGCGCGATGCGCAGGTTGGTGTTCGCGCGCAGGTTGTCCTTGATGACGCCGGCGGGGCGCTGGGTGGCCATGATGAGGTGGATGCCGAGCGACCGTCCGCGCTGGGCGATGTCGACCACGCCGTCCACGAACTCCGGCACCTCGCCGACGAGCGCTGCGAACTCGTCGATCACCAGCACGAGCGCAGGAGGGCACTCCGGGTCGCCGCGCTTCTCCAGCTCCAGCAGGTCCTTGGCCTTCTTGCGGTTGAGCAGGTGCTCGCGGTGGTGCAGTTCGGCGCGCAGGCTGGTGAGCGCACGGCGCACCAAGTGCGGGCTGAGGTCGGTGACCAGGCCGACGCAGTGCGGCAGGCTCACGCAGTCCGCGAAGGCGGAGCCGCCCTTGTAGTCGACGAACAGGAAGGTGACCCTGTCCGGGCTGTACTCGGCGGCCATCCCGAGCACCCAGGCCTGCAGGAACTCGCTCTTGCCCGCGCCGGTCGTTCCGCCGACGAGGGCGTGCGGGCCCTGGCTGCGCAGGTCGAGGTGCATCGCATCCACGCCGGCGGAGCCGATGATGGCCCGCAGGGTGCCTGCTCTGCGCTTCACGGGGCGCGCGCCCGACCTGTCGTGAATGGACGCGTTCTGCCTCCACCGATCGATGACGGCGACGGACGACTCGGTCAGGTCGTGCCCGAGCAGACTGACGAGCGAGATGCTGCGCGGCAGGTCGCTGGCGTCGGCGACGAGCGCGCCCGCGTCGATCACGGGGGCCATGCGCTTCGCGTAGTCGAGCGCTGTGGCGCGGTCGACGGGCTCGGTGACAACGTCGTCGATGGTCTCGCCGATGCGCACGAAGCCGACCGTCGCGCGGTCGTCCCGCTCTGCGTGCGCCACGTAGGTACGACAGACGGCAGGAAGCGCCGCGACGTCGGTGTCCAGCCAGATCGGGAAGACGCCGGCGTCGGCAGCGGCCTCCGCCAGCTGCACCAGGCGCGGCCGGTCGATCGCCACGTCGCCGGAGATGACGACCACCACGGCGGGAACGGGGGACGGCGTCCCGTCGACGGTCTGCGACTTGCCCACCTCGGCCCCGCGCTCGATGGCGGCCCGCTCCTGCTCCATCGCACCGCGGCGCTGCGGGCCCTTCGCGCGGGCCAGCCGCTCCTCCACGAGCCCTTCGAGCGCGCTGAGGACAGTGGATGCGCTCGACGCGCTGTCCGCGAGGTGGCCCCCGGCGAGCGGGCTATGCGGCGACGAGGTGTGCGGCATCCACTTGAGCCATTCCAGCTCCCGCGACCAGCGCGGGGAGACGAGGGCGGCGACCACGAGCTCTGCGGGGGAGTGCAGCGCCGTCAGCTGCACCAGGGTCGAGTTGACCGACCCGGCGATGTGCTCGGCCGGGCCGGCGATGCCGAGCGCGCCGGACTCGAACAGGTTGTCGAGCACCGGGACGTCCGAGACGCGCTCGTTGGCGTCGATGACCGCGTCCAGCCGCTCCTGGAACTCGACGATCATCTCGCCGCGATCGTTGCTCGCGATGGTGTTCCTCGACCGCATCGAGCCGATCCCGAGCTGCAGGTTGAGGAACGACCAGTGCTCGGGGCGCCTCGTCCAGAGCAGCGGGCCGCGCTGCACGGCGTCCGCGAGGGCCGCGTGCGTCGTCGGCGATTCCGCACGCCGGAGCTCGACCTCACGGAGGCGCTCGGCGTCCAGCTTGGCGGTGAGCGCATCCAGTCGCTTGTCGAACACCGCGATGGCCTTCTTGAGCTTGCGCTTGCCGCGGGTGCGCCCGGTCATGTAGTTGCCGATGAGCATCACCGGGGAGAGCAGCACGAACAGCAGCGACGTCGGCTGGCGGGTGAGCGCGAACATCGCCCCGCCGAGCAGCAGCGGCGTGATCATCGCGAGCAGCGGGAAGGGCGGGTCGTCCTTCTCCGTCGGCACCTCCGGCGCCTGGAACACCTGGCCCGCGTACCGCTGCTCCACCCGCGGCGACCTGTTGAAGAAGACCGGTCCGGCCTTCGGCGCTGCAGCGGGGATGCCGGACAGCCCGGACACCGCGATGCGCACCTCGGTGTCTCCGATCAGCAGGGTCTCCGACCTCCGCACGGTGAGGCGGGTCACGATGCCGCCATCCACCACTACGCCGTTGGCGGAGCCGAGGTCGATCACCTCGACGCCGTCGCCCACCTCGAGGCGCACGTGCCGCTTCGACACCAGCGGGTCGTTGAGCACGATGTCGCAGCTGTCGTCCCTGCCGAGGAGGGCCGTTCCCGGCCGGAGCGGGAACTCACGCCCGGCGTCGGGGCCGGTGAGGATCTGCGCCGTCGCGACCGCCGGCGCGTCGCCGAGGTCGCTCGGGGCGTAGTACACCCCGGCGTCCGCCAGGCTGACCGTCGCCCCGCTCCCGATCCAGGCCTCGCCGATCGGCGCATCCGGTGGCAGCACGAGGGTCTCCGCCTGGCCGGGGATGGCGGCGCGGAGGGTCAGCGCCCTGTCGTCGGTGACCGGCCCTTCCCCGCCGCGCGGGTCGACACGCCGGATGCTCGCGGCGACTTCCGAGATGCTGGCTGCGGCGTCTGCGGTGACGACGATGTCATCGCCGGCACCGGATGGGCGGGAGAGCGTGAGTTTGAGGCGCACGCAAAGAACGATACCTATATACATGCACGTCGCTGCATGGGGACTGCTCCCCATCGCCTCACCATGCCGCGCTCGGTAGGTTGGCTACAGCCTGAAAACGGAGGGGAACGTCATGACCGATCTGAAGCTCGACCTGGAACTGCTCGGACAGCTCAAGTCCGACCTCGAGGCCATCGTCTCCGAGTTCAAGGGCGCAGACGACTTCAGTGACGCCGTCGCGGACGCCACCGGCCACGACGGACTCTCCGGCCACGTGCGCGACTTCGCCCACAAGTGGAACGACAAGCGCAAGAAGATGACCGAGTCGGTGGAGAGCCTCTCCAAGTCCGTCGCGGGGGTCACGGACGGCTTCACCAAGGTGGACGAGGGGCTTGCCACCGCACTGGAAGACGCGGCGAAGTCGCAGGACTACCCGGCAGCGCCGGCGAAGAACTAGGAGACGCAGATGAGTGACGTCGAATACCAGCCGCTCAAGGGCGACCCGGACCTGGTGCTGTCCAAGGCGCGCCACTACGCCGAGATCGCCGACGCCATCCAGCGCTCGGTCACCACGCTGAAGAAGATCGGCGACGTCGACCAGATGGTCAGCAAGGCCATCGACGCGTTCCGCGACTCCGCCAAGGATGTCGCCGGCGACATCGACAAAGCCCACGACCGCTACCGCACGACGGCGGACGCCCTCATCACGTACTCGTCGTCTCTGCGCTCGGCCCAGGATGCGGCCACCACCGCCATCGCGCACATCGAGAGCAAGCAGGAGGCGGCCAACACCGCCAAGCACGCGGCGACCACCGCGCAGCATGCAGCGGACACCGCGGCAGACGCCGACAAGGCAACGGCATCCACGGCGGCCACCAAGTCTCAGGATGCCGCCGACGCAGCCGACGCCGACCTGCGGGCGGCGCACGCGGAGTGGCACACAGCGCTGGATGCGAAGAACTCCGCAGCAGAGACCGCCATCGCCGCCATCGTCAACGTCGTCGACAAGAACAACCACGGCCTGAAGGACTCGTTCTGGGACGACTGGGGTTCCACCGTCTTCAGCATCTTCAAGACCATCTGCAAGTGGGCGGGCGTGCTGGCGATCTTCTTCGCCTGGGTGCCGATCCTCGGCCAGATCCTGATCGTGCTCGGCGCGATCGGAGCGATCATCGACCTGGTCGAGTCCATCGTCAAGGTCATCAACGGCGACGGCTCCTGGTGGGATGTCGCGTTCGCCGCCGTCGGCTGCGTGCTCACGCTGTTCGGCGGGAAGATCTTCGCGATGGTGGCCAAGAACCTGCGCGCCACCGCCATCGTCCGCACCGGCATCACCGACAGCCGCCAGCTGTCGCGGCTGCAGGGGGTCAGCAGGCACAGCACGGACTTCATGAGCGCCACCAAGGCCAACGAGGCCCTGAGCAAGCCGCTCTCCGACGCGTTCAAGTCCCCGTTCATCCGCACGGATGCGCAGAAGGCGGCGCTCACCGCGTTCCAGTCCGGCACCAAGTCCGGTCCAGAGCTCATCAAGGAAGCGGCGCGCGAGGCGTTCCCCGGCCTGAACCTCAGCATCAGCAAGGGCTTCGGCATCAACAAGGACCTGGTCGGCTTCTACAACCTGGCCAAGGCGGATCCGAGCCTGCTCACCAACGGCATGAAGTTCACCGCGGGGGCCGCGACCCTCTACCAGGTGCACAACACGGTCAAGGTGGTCACGGGCGCGGTCTCCGGCTTCACCAACAACCCGATCGGGCAGGCCATCGACACCGGTTCGTCGTTCGTCCCCGGCGACTACGACAAGATCGGCGGAGCGACGAGCAGCACGGTCGGCGTGGTCAAGGACGTCTGGAACGTCGCCAACAACGGCACGAAGTAGCGGGTAGGGTACCGGTGGGCGAAGGGGAGGCTCAGTGACGGCGAACGGAACACGGCGCGACATCGTCGACTTCAGCATCGGCACACCGGAGCGCTGGTATCCGATGCCGCTCGCCGAAGCCTCGGACCCGGACTGGCCGACGCACCTCGCCGCATCCCTCGTCGACGACCAGGGGATGCGCGCCAAGCTCGCCGACGAACTCGCGTTCGCGCGCTCGCGCTTCCGCGAGATGCGCAACCCGGCGATGACCGCGGCGGTCTGGATCCCGTACCCGGAGATCGGCCGGGCAGGGGCGGCACTCGTCTTCTCGCTCGCCCCCATCGAGCTGGTCGGAACGCCGGACCAGTACGAGGAGGCGCTCGCTGCTCCCGTCGTCGAGCCGGACTCCGGCCAGAGCTATTTCGCCGTGCAGACCTGGCGCTCCGCCGTGGACGCCGGCGAACTGGTCGGCTCGCACAACCTCATCGCCCACGCCCTCCCGGACGGCGGCGCCGAGCTGGAGGAGCGGGTCGTGGCGGTGGTCTACCCGCCGGACGCCGCGCAGGTCGTGCAGTTCGTGGCGTCGGCGGAGAACCTCGGCGTGTTCACCGATATGGCCTCCGACGTGCAGGCGCTGGTCGCGACGCTCACCGTCACCCTCGCGGACAGGGTGGACGCATGACGTACACCGCCCGTTCCCCGCAGGGCTCGTACTCGATCATCCTCCCCGGCACCTGGGCCGAGATCCCGCTGGTCGACGAGGAGACCATGCGCGAGCGCATCCGGACCCTGGTGCTGCAGCAGGTCGGCCGCAACGACCGCCTGGCGCGGATGAGACGGGATGCGCGCGAGGAGTTGGTGAGCACGGCAGAGCGCGCGCGGGCCGCCGGCGCCACCGCGTTCTGGATGTCGCTCGAAGTCCTCCCCGGCATCCCGCTGCCCGCAGCCCTCATCGCGCGCGACCGCGCGTGGCCGGAGGAGGTCGACGCCGAGCGCCCTCTCGCCGAACGGCTCGCCGCCGCGACGCCCGGCGCGCAGCTCATCGAGCAGCGCACGGGACCGGTCGCCCGCATCCGGGAGATCGGCGAGGACGTCATCGGGGAGACGCGCGAGCCGTCCCTCTACCTCGAATACTCGGTGCCGTACCCGGCGGACGCCGGCCTGCTGACCGTCAGCGTCTCCGCCCCCACCGCCCACGACCCCGAGCTGTACACGCTCTTCTTCGACGCGATCGTCGATTCCCTCACCTGGGCCGAACTGCAGACCGAGGAGGTCTCGTGACCGACGAACTGACCGAGGAGGCGCTCGCACAGCGCAGGGAGCGGGTCGCGGCATCGAACCGGGCATTCGGGCGCGTGCTCAGCGTGGGCGGGGGCATCCTCGCCGCCATCGCGTTCGTGCTGCTGGTCGGCGGCGGTCTCGTGATGACCGCCGTAGCGGGAGGCCCGGACGACGGTTCGCTCGACGGCATCCGCGGCGTCGCCGCCGTCGCGATGGGCGCGACCCCCGGCGTGATCCTGCTGCTCGCGATGTGCGGCCTCGTCGCCGGGGAGCAGCTGCGCAGGGGAGCGATGAAGCGCAACCCGGCGCCTCCGGACACGGTCCTGCCGTCGGCGAGCATGGTGTCCCGGTTCCGCGTCCTCCCGGTCGGCTGGCACGTCTTCTGGATCGTCGTCGGCCTGCTGATCTCCGTGCTGCTCGTGCTGGTGCCGGTCGTCTCCTGGTTCACCGGCGGCTGGCCGGCGAGCGTCGGCGACGAGAACGACTTCTCGCGCTACTGGGTCATCTACGGCTCCATCGGCTTCGGTGTGACCGTCGCAGCGATCACCTCGCTCATCAAGAAGCTCTCCTACTACCGCGCGCAGGCCGCAGGAAAGGTGCAGCAGGGGGTGGATGCACCCGGCCGCCGGTTCTGGCGCTTCTTCGACTACCGCTGGCGCTTCGACCTCTGGCTCTCCGGCCTCGGCGGCGTGATCCTGGTGCTCGCGTTCACGCCGCTATCCTCCGCCGTCGGCCCGACCTCGTCCAGCTCCGAGCTCGCAGACGCGCTGCCCTGGACGCTCTCGTTCGTCGCGCTCGGCCTCGCGCTGATCGTCGCGGGCATCGTCTGCGCGACGCAGTTCTGGCGCGCAGGCGAGGAGCTGGGCTCCGGGGAGTCCGCCGCGTAGGGGACCGCCGGGGGAGGTGCATGGGGAGTGCTCCCCATTCCACTCCACCGGCATCCGCGGATAGTTTGATATCACTGGTCGGCCGAGGGGTTGGCCTCTCGGACAACACGAAGGGAACGACATCATGGCAAACATGAACGTCACGTACGGCGAGATGACCGATGCCGCCAACCGCCTCATCTCGGGCAAGGACGACATCACCGCCAAGCTCCACGAACTGCAGAACCTGGTCAACGGACTCGTCAACGGCGGCTTCGTCACCGACCAGGCCTCCGGCGCATTCCACACCTCGTACGAGCAGTTCACCAAGGGCACGACCGACGCGGTGAACGGTCTCGACGGGATGTCGCAGTTCCTCACCAAGGCCGCTGACGCTCTGCAGAACGTCGACAGCGAGCTCGCCAAGGGCATCGGCGGCTGAGTCCTCTCCGCCTCCACCGCGAAGCGCGGGCATCCACGATGGATGCCCGCGCTTCGCCGTATACTCCCAGCGGGGAGATCACGGGCTGCAGACGCGCCGCGCGCACCCGCATCCATTTGACCGGGCGCTGCCCGCGAGCTAAGATTTATCGGGTGTGCGCTCTGTCGCGCGCTCGTCTGGTGCCCAGGAATGGCCACCGCGAGTGGGCAGGCACGTACTCATCCGATGGGCAGGACAACCGCACGGGAGTCCGGCCCCCACGGCATATCGATGACGAACACTTCTGAACGTCGATCGGTCCCCCTGAGAAAAGACACGCCCAGCAGGGCGTGCCCTGGCTCGGGGAAGCAACACCTGTCACCGTGCAGTCCATATAAGGAGAAGTTCAGTGCCAACCATTCAGCAGTTGGTTCGGAAGGGCCGCAGCCCCAAGGTCACAAAGACCAAGGCGCCCGCCCTGAAGGCCAACCCCCAGCAGCGCGGCGTGTGCACCCGCGTCTACACCACCACCCCGAAGAAGCCGAACTCGGCTCTCCGCAAGGTGGCTCGCGTCAAGCTTTCCAACGGGACAGAGGTCACGGCCTACATCCCCGGTGAGGGCCACAACCTGCAGGAGCACTCGATGGTGCTCGTCCGCGGCGGTCGTGTGAAGGACCTCCCCGGTGTTCGCTACAAGATCGTCCGTGGCGCGCTGGACACCCAGGCCGTCAAGAACCGCAAGCAGGCTCGCAGCCGGTACGGCGCGAAGATGGAGAAGAAGTAATGCCTCGCAAGGGTCCAGCTCCCAAGCGCCCCGTCGTCGCAGACCCGGTCTACGGCGCACCGATCGTCAGCCAGCTCGTCAACAAGATCCTGCTCGACGGCAAGAAGGGCCTCGCAGAGCGCATCGTGTATGACGCGCTCGAAGGCGTCGCCTCCAAGTCCGGTCAGGATGCCGTCGTCACGCTCAAGAAGGCGCTCGACAACGTCCGCCCGACCCTCGAGGTCCGCAGCCGCCGCGTCGGTGGCTCGACCTACCAGGTCCCCGTCGAGGTCAAGCCGCACCGCGCGAACACGCTCGCGCTGCGCTGGCTCACCAGCTACGCCAAGGGTCGTCGCGAGAAGACCATGACCGAGCGCCTCACCAACGAGATCCTCGACGCGTCGAACGGCCTCGGCGCCGCTGTCAAGCGTCGCGAGGACACGCACAAGATGGCCGAGTCGAACAAGGCCTTCGCGCACTACCGCTGGTAAATCCGGCTCGCTGGTAATCCCGGTTCGGGCATTACCACGCCGGTCCGGGTGTTGTACTCCATGGAGTGCCCCACCCGGGCCGGCACCCCTTCACCTTTCTACTTTTCGGAGGAACCCTGTGGCACAGGACGTGCTCACCGACCTGAACAAGGTCCGCAACATCGGCATCATGGCCCACATCGATGCCGGCAAGACCACTACGACCGAGCGCATCCTGTTCTACACGGGCGTCAACCACAAGATCGGCGAGACCCACGACGGCGCTTCGACGACCGACTGGATGGAGCAGGAGAAGGAGCGCGGCATCACCATCACGTCCGCGGCCGTCACCTGTTTCTGGAACAAGAACCAGATCAACATCATCGACACCCCGGGTCACGTGGACTTCACCGTCGAGGTGGAGCGTTCGCTCCGCGTCCTCGACGGCGCCGTCGCCGTCTTCGACGGCAAGGAGGGCGTCGAGCCCCAGTCCGAGACCGTCTGGCGTCAGGCCGACAAGTACAACGTCCCGCGCATCTGCTTCGTCAACAAGATGGACAAGCTCGGCGCCGACTTCTACTACACGGTCGACACCATCGTCAGCCGCCTCGGCGCCAAGCCGCTGGTGCTGCAGCTCCCGATCGGTTCCGAGTCCGCCTTCGAGGGCGTCGTCGACCTCATCGAGATGCGTGCGCTGACCTGGCGCGGTGACGCAAAGGGTGACGTCCAGATGGGCGCCAAGTACGCCATCGAGGAGATCCCGGCCGACCTGGTCGACAAGGCCAACGAGTACCGTCAGACGCTGCTCGAGACCGTCGCGGAGAGCGACGACGCACTGCTCGAGAAGTTCTTCGGCGGTGAGGAGCTCACGGTCGCAGAGATCAAGGGCGCCATCCGCAAGATGACGATCAACAGCGAGCTCTACCCGGTGCTCTGCGGTTCCGCGTTCAAGAACCGCGGCGTGCAGCCGATGCTCGACGCTGTGATCGACTTCCTTCCGTCGCCGATCGACGTTCCGGCCATCGAGGCTCACGACCCGCGCGACGAGGAGAAGGTCATCCTTCGCCACGCCGACGCGTCCGAGCCGTTCTCGGCTCTGGCCTTCAAGGTCGCCGTCCACCCGTTCTTCGGTCGTCTGACCTACGTGCGCGTGTACTCCGGCCGTGTCGACAGCGGTGCTGGCATCGTCAACTCGACCAAGGGCAAGAAGGAGCGCATCGGGAAGATCTTCCAGATGCACGCCAACAAGGAGAACCCGGTCGACTTCCTGACCGCTGGCAACATCTACGCCGTGATCGGCCTCAAGGACACCACCACCGGTGACACCCTGTGCGACCCGGACAACCAGGTCGTCCTCGAGTCGATGACGTTCCCCGAGCCCGTCATCGAGGTCGCGATCGAGCCGAAGACCAAGGCCGACCAGGAGAAGCTGGGCACCGCGATCCAGAAGCTCGCCGAGGAAGACCCGACGTTCCGCACCGAGCAGAACCAGGAGACCGGTCAGACGGTCATCAAGGGTATGGGTGAGCTTCACCTGGACATCCTGGTCGACCGCATGAAGCGCGAGTTCAACGTCGAGGCCAACGTCGGCAAGCCCCAGGTGGCCTACCGCGAGACCATCCGTCGCGCGGTCGAGAAGTACGACTACACCCACAAGAAGCAGACCGGTGGTTCTGGCCAGTTCGCCAAGATCCAGATCACGATCGAGCCGATGGATGTCACGCCGGAGACGAGCTACGAGTTCGTCAACGCTGTGACGGGTGGCCGCGTCCCGCGCGAGTACATCCCCTCGGTCGACCACGGTATCCAGGACGCGATGCAGGTGGGTGTTCTCGCCGGCTTCCCGACCGTGGGTGTCAAGGCCACCCTCGTGGATGGCGCTTCGCACGACGTCGACTCCTCGGAGATGGCGTTCAAGATCGCCGGCTCGATGGCCTACAAGGAGGCCGCGCGCAAGGCGAACCCCGTGCTCCTCGAACCGCTCATGGCGGTCGAGGTTCGCACGCCGGAAGAGTACATGGGCGATGTGATCGGTGACCTCAACTCACGACGTGGTCAGATCCAGTCGATGGAGGACGCGAGCGGGGTCAAGGTGATCCGCGCGAACGTTCCGCTGTCGGAGATGTTCGGGTACATCGGCGACCTGCGGTCGAAGACCTCGGGCCGTGCGGTCTACTCGATGACCTTCGACAGCTACGCGGAGGTTCCCAAGGCTGTTGCCGACGAGATCGTCCAGAAGAACAAGGGCGAGTGACTCCGGTCACCCTCCTTTCGCAGTATCCCGTAACATAGATAAACAATCCCGTAGAGTTGCCGGCCGGAAACCATCGGCCGGGGCTTCTACACGAGAGTCCTGAGGAGGACCCAGTGGCTAAGGCCAAGTTCGAGCGGACTAAGCCGCACGTCAACATCGGAACCATCGGTCACGTCGACCACGGAAAGACGACGCTCACCGCGGCGATCTCGAAGGTGCTTGCTGACAAGTACCCGTCGGCGACCAACGTTCAGCGCGACTTCGCGTCGATCGACTCGGCTCCGGAAGAGCGTCAGCGCGGTATCACGATCAACATCTCGCACGTCGAGTACGAGACCCCGAAGCGCCACTACGCGCACGTTGACGCCCCTGGGCACGCCGACTACATCAAGAACATGATCACCGGTGCCGCTCAGATGGACGGCGCGATCCTCGTGGTCGCCGCTACCGACGGCCCGATGGCGCAGACCCGTGAGCACGTGCTGCTCGCGAAGCAGGTCGGTGTTCCGTACCTGCTCGTCGCGCTCAACAAGTCCGACATGGTCGACGACGAGGAGATCCTGGAGCTCGTCGAGCTCGAGGTTCGCGAGCTTCTGTCGAGCCAGGACTTCGATGGCGACAACGCCCCCGTCGTTCGCGTCTCGGGCCTCAAGGCTCTCGAGGGCGACGAGAAGTGGGTCGAGTCGATCGTCGAGCTCATGGACGCCGTCGACAACTCCATCCCCGACCCGGTGCGCGACAAGGACAAGCCGTTCCTGATGCCGATCGAGGACGTCTTCACGATCACCGGTCGTGGAACCGTCGTCACCGGCCGCGCCGAGCGTGGAACCCTCGCCATCAACTCCGAGGTCGAGATCGTCGGCATCCGCCCGACGCAGAAGACCACGGTCACTGGTATCGAGATGTTCCACAAGCAGCTCGACGAGGCATGGGCCGGCGAGAACTGTGGTCTGCTCCTCCGTGGAACCAAGCGTGAGGACGTCGAGCGCGGTCAGGTCGTCGTGAAGCCGGGTTCGGTTACGCCGCACACCAACTTCGAGGGCACCGCGTACATCCTGTCCAAGGATGAGGGTGGGCGTCACAACCCGTTCTACGCGAACTACCGTCCGCAGTTCTACTTCCGCACCACCGACGTCACCGGCGTCATCACGCTGCCCGAGGGCACCGAGATGGTCATGCCCGGCGACACCACCGACATGACGGTCGAGCTGATCCAGCCGATCGCTATGGAGGAGGGCCTCGGCTTCGCCATCCGTGAGGGTGGCCGCACCGTGGGCGCTGGTACGGTCACGAAGATCATCAAGTAGTCTTCTCCGACTGCTCGGAAAGGGGCTGGACCGAAAGGTCCGGCCCCTTTTTGCATTCCCCCATCGGGTCCTGGGCGTTTGCTCCAGGGGGTTTACCTCCCGCTGGGCAAAGCGCAGAATGAGGACACCGTTTCAACCGGACGGTTCCGTCGATGAAGGGAGAGCGTATGGATATCCATGACCTCGCAAACCAGGCCAACCCGCAGACAGGCATTCGGACGGAAAGTTCGGGAGTCGCGTAAGCGGTCCCATTGGCAACAGCACGGGGTGACGGCGCGAGGCGTCACCCGAGCGGGGCTCCGGCGTTCAGCCGGGCCCCGCTCTGTGCGTCTGGCGCTTGGGGACACCGCCCGTAGTGCCGACCGTCTCGGACCGCTGCTGGCGCGTAACGGGGTGCTGCCGATAAGGTCCTGATGCATGGGCTACTTCGTGCTCGTCATCGCGCAGACCGTGGTGCTTCCGATCGTCTCCGGTTCGATCGAGCTGGCGGTGGGCGGGGGAGACCCCGTGCTGGTCTTCGGCAAGTGGTGGGTGTTCTGGGGAGTCGGCACGCGGCTGCTCGTGGCTGGCGTCGCGCAGGTCTCCGGCAGGGGGCCGACCACGGCGATCCTGGGCGCTGCCACGCCGACGGTGCAGGAAAAGCAGCTCACGCGCGAGCTCGGCACGGCCAACCTCGGCATGGGAATCGCCGGCCTGCTGGCACTCGTGCCAGGGTGGGCTCTCCCCGCGGGCATCGCGGGCGGCGTCTTCCTCCTGATCGCCGGGCTGATGCACCTGCCGAAGAGGGGCAAGAACGCGCAGGAGGCGCTCGCGACGTGGACGGATCTGCTGGTCGGGATCGTCGTCGTGGTGCTCGCCGTCGACGTGATCGTCCGGGCTTTCTCGGGCTGAGGGCGAGCGCGAAGCGGCGTGCGACGCGCCCGCGACACGCCCGGGTTGCAGCTTGGGCCGGAGTCTGGCAAACTTGTCTAGTTCAACATTTCGGAACGAGTGCGCTCATGTGCGCTCCGAACGGATCACTGCCAGGCAGTGCATAGCCCACCGAGACGCCGCCAGGCGGCATTCGGAAGATGGTTAGGCCGCGGGTAGAAGAGCAAAGCTTAATCGACAACCTCGAAGACAAGGGTTCACCCATGTCCGCGGGCGGTCGATGAGTTGACAGAAGAATAGTGGCGTTCCCCAACAAGCGTTCGTCGCATCCGCGTCCAATGCGAGTCAGGTTCTCTCGGGAGCCGGTCTCGTACGACGCCATAACAAGAGAGTGAGTCAGACATGGCGGGACAGAAGATCCGCATCCGGCTTAAGTCGTATGACCACGAGGTCATCGACACCTCGGCGCGCAAGATCGTCGACACGGTTACCCGTGCAGGCGCTACCGTCGTCGGCCCGGTGCCCCTTCCCACCGAGAAGAACGTGGTGTGTGTCATCCGTTCTCCCCACAAGTACAAGGACAGCCGTGAGCACTTCGAGATGCGCACGCACAAGCGGCTGATCGACATCATCGACCCGACGCCGAAGGCCGTCGACTCGCTCATGCGTCTCGACCTGCCCGCCGACGTCAACATCGAGATCAAGCTCTAAGGGGGAGTGCCATGTCGAACATCGAAACCAAGACCTCCCGTGGCCTCCTCGGCAAGAAGCTCGGAATGACCCAGGTCTGGGATGAGAACAACAAGCTCATCCCCGTGACCGTCATCGAGATCACGCCGAACGTCGTCACCCAGGTCCGCACCCCCGAGGTCGACGGCTACAACGCCGTCCAGATCGCCTACGGCCAGATCGACCCGCGCAAGGTCAACAAGCCGTCGGCAGGTCACTTCGACAAGGCCGGCGTCACGCCGCGCCGTCACCTCACCGAGGTCCGCACCGCAGACGCCGCCGAGTACTCGGCCGGCCAGGAGCTCACCGTCGACGCCACGTTCGAGGCCGGCCAGCTGGTCGACGTCGTCGGAACGTCCAAGGGTAAGGGCTTCGCCGGTGTGATGAAGCGTCACAACTTCAAGGGTGTCTCCGCCTCGCACGGTGCACACCGCAACCACCGCAAGCCGGGTTCCATCGGCGCCTCCTCGACCCCGAGCCGTGTCTTCAAGGGCATGCGCATGGCCGGTCGCATGGGTGGCGAGCGTGTGACCGTTCTGAACCTCAAGGTTCAGGCCGTCGACGCAGAGAAGGGCCTCCTGCTGGTCAAGGGCGCCGTTCCCGGCGCTCGCGGCCGCATCGTTTTCGTCCGCAACGCAGTGAAGGGGGCCTAGTCGCATGGCTACCTCGATTGACGTTCTCGATGTCAAGGGCAAGAAGGCAGGCTCTGTCGAGCTTCCCGCCGAGCTCTTCGACGTCCAGACCAACATCCCGCTGATCCACCAGGTCGTCGTCGCGCAGCTCGCTGCGGCGCGTCAGGGAACTCACAAGACCAAGCGTCGTGGTGAGGTCTCCGGTGCAGGTCGCAAGCCGTTCAAGCAGAAGGGAACCGGTCGCGCTCGTCAGGGCTCGATCCGCGCCCCTCAGATGACCGGTGGTGGCATCGTCCACGGACCGGTGCCCCGCAGCTACGCGCAGCGCACCCCCAAGAAGATGATCGCCGCTGCTCTGCTCGGTGCTCTCTCCGACCGCGCCCGCGGAAGCCGCCTGCACGCCGTCGAGTCGCTCGCCCTCGGTGAGACCCCGTCGACCAAGGCCGTCGCAGAGTACCTCGCCACTGTCGCCACCTCGAAGCACGTCCTCATCGTGCTCGAGCGCGACGACGCGGTGAGCCTCAAGAGCGTCCGCAACCTGCCCACCGTCCACACGCTGACCTTCGACCAGCTGAACGCGTACGACGTGCTCGTCAGTGACGACATCGTCTTCACGAAGGGTGCGCTCGAAGGCTTCATCGCTTCGAAGTCCAACAAGGAAGAGGTGAACGCGTAATGGCCGTCAACAAGGACCCGCGCGACATCATCATCGCCCCGGTCGTCTCTGAGAAGAGCTACGGCCTGATCGACGAGGGCAAGTACACGTTCGTCGTCGACCCGCGTTCGAACAAGACCGAGATCAAGCTCGCCATCGAGAGCATCTTCAAGGTCCAGGTCGCCTCGATCAACACCCTGAACCGTCAGGGCAAGACGCGTCGCACCAAGTTCGGCACCGGCAAGCGCAAGGACACCAAGCGTGCCATCGTCACGCTCAAGTCCGGTTCCATCGACATCTTCACGGCAGTTGGCTAAGGCCGGGATCTAGAGGAAAACAGACAATGGCTATTCGTAAGTACAAGCCCACGACCCCCGGTCGTCGCGGTTCGAGCGTTGCCGACTTCGCTGAGATCACCCGGTCGACGCCCGAGAAGTCGCTGCTCCGTCCGCTGTCGAAGACCGGTGGCCGCAACAACCAGGGCCGCATCACGACCCGTCACATCGGTGGTGGCCACAAGCGCCAGTACCGCGTGATCGACTTCCGTCGCAACGACAAGGACGGCGTCAACGCGAAGGTCGCTCACATCGAGTACGACCCCAACCGCACCGCACGTATCGCGCTGCTCCACTTCGTGGACGGCACCAAGCGCTACATCCTGGCCCCGAACAAGCTGTCGCAGGGCGACATCGTCGAGTCGGGTGCAGGCGCGGACATCAAGCCGGGCAACAACCTGCCGCTGCGCAACATCCCCACCGGTACCGTGATCCACGCGATCGAGCTCAAGCCGGGCGGTGGCGCAAAGCTCGCCCGTTCGGCCGGCGCTTCCGTGCGTCTCGTCGCCAAGGACGGCCCGTACGCGCAGCTCCGTCTGCCGTCGGGTGAGATCCGCAACGTGGATGCACGCTGCCGCGCGACGATCGGCGAGGTCGGCAACGCCGAGCAGTCGAACATCAACTGGGGCAAGGCAGGCCGCATGCGCTGGAAGGGCGTCCGCCCGACCGTCCGTGGTGTTGCCATGAACCCGATCGACCACCCGCACGGTGGTGGTGAGGGCAAGACCTCCGGTGGTCGTCACCCGGTCAGCCCGTGGGGTCAGAAGGAAGGCCGCACCCGCCACCCGAACAAGGAAAGCGACAAGCTCATCGTGCGTCGTCGTACTGTCGGCAAGAAGCGTAAGTAGGAGTAGAAGATGCCACGCAGTCTCAAAAAGGGCCCCTTCGTCGACGACCACCTGCTTCGCAAGGTTGTCGCCGCGAACGAGGCCAACAGCAAGAACGTGATCAAGACCTGGTCGCGCCGCTCGATGATCGTCCCGGCCATGCTGGGTCACACCATCGCGGTGCACGACGGTCGCAAGCACATCCCGGTGTTCGTCACCGAGACCATGGTTGGGCACAAGCTCGGTGAGTTTGCTCCCACCCGCACCTTCCGTGGACACGTGAAGGACGACAAGAAGGGTCGTCGCCGCTAACGCGGTGACGTAAGGAGGAGAGAAATGGTGGAGTCGATCGCACGCGTGCGACACATCCGCGTGACCCCCCAGAAGGCTCGTCGCGTCGTCAACCTGATTCGCGGCAAGCAGGCACAGGAGGCCCTGGCCATCCTGAAGTTCGCCCCGCAGGGTGCGAGCGAGCCGGTGTACAAGCTCGTCGCCTCGGCGATCGCCAACGCGCGAGTCAAGGCCGACCAGTCGAACACCTATCTGGACGAGCAGGACCTGTACGTGAGCAGCGCATTCGTTGACGAGGGCACGACCCTCAAGCGCTTCCAGCCGCGTGCACAGGGCCGGGCCTTCCGCATCAACAAGCGCACCAGCCACATCACGATCGTCCTCGCGACGCCGGATGAGGCCGCAGCTGCCAAGGCTACGAAGAAGGCGAGCAAGTAATGGGTCAGAAAGTCAATCCATACGGCTTCCGTCTGGGCATCACCACCGACCACGTGTCGCGGTGGTTCTCGGACAGCACCAAGCCGGGTCAGCGGTACAGTGACTACCTCGCCGAGGACGTCAAGATCCGTCGTCTGCTGCAGACGTCGCTCGACCGCGCGGGTGTTTCCCGCATCGAGATCGAGCGCACCCGTGACCGTGTCCGCGTCGACATCCACACCGCCCGCCCGGGCATCGTGATCGGTCGTCGTGGCGCAGAGGCAGAGCGCATCCGCGCCGACCTCGAGAAGCTCACGGGCAAGCAGATCCAGCTGAACATCCTCGAGGTCAAGAACCCCGAGGCCGACGCTCAGCTCGTCGCTCAGGGCATCGCAGAGCAGCTCTCCGCACGTGTGGCGTTCCGCCGCGCGATGCGCAAGGGCCTGCAGGGCGCCCAGCGCGCAGGCGCCAAGGGTGTCCGCATCCAGGTGTCCGGCCGTCTCGGCGGCGCTGAGATGAGCCGCTCGGAGTTCTACCGCGAGGGCCGTGTGCCGCTGCACACGCTCCGCGCCAACATCGACTACGGCTTCTACGAGGCCAAGACCACTTTCGGTCGCATCGGTGTCAAGGTGTGGATCTACAAGGGCGACATCACGAACAAGGAGCTTGCTCGCGAGCAGGCCAACCAGAAGCCGTCGCGCGAGCGCAACGACCGTGACCGTCCGCGTCGCGGCGGTGGCCGGGGCAACGCCCCTGCAGCCGAGAGCGCGCCGGCCGCAGCAGGAGTTGAGGCATAACCATGTTGATCCCACGTAGAGTCAAGCACCGCAAGCAGCACCACCCCGGCCGTTCCGGCCAGGCCACTGGTGGCACGAAGGTCTCCTTCGGCGAGTTCGGCATCCAGGCCCTGACCCCCGCGTACGTGACGAACCGTCAGATCGAGTCCGCTCGTATCGCGATGACCCGTCACATCAAGCGTGGTGGCAAGGTGTGGATCAACATCTACCCCGACCGTCCGCTCACGAAGAAGCCGGCCGAAACCCGCATGGGTTCCGGTAAGGGTTCCCCCGAGTGGTGGGTCGCCAACGTCAAGCCGGGTCGAGTCCTCTTCGAGGTCTCTGGTGTCAGCGAGGAACTCGCTCGCGAGGCCATGACCCGTGCAATTCACAAGCTGCCCCTCAAGGCACGCATCATCAAGCGCGAGGAGGGCGACGCGTAATGGCGATCGGATCCAAGGAGCTCGCATCCGCAGAGCTCGACACTTTCGAAGACGAGCGTCTCGTCGACGAGCTGAAGAAGGCCAAGGAAGAGCTGTTCAACCTGCGCTTCCAGTCGGCCACCGGCCAGCTCGAGAGCCACGGCCGCCTGCGCGCCGTGAAGCGCGACATCGCTCGTATCTACACGGTCATCCGTGAGCGCGAGCTCGGCATCAGGGCCACCCCGGCCCCCGCCGAGGTCGCCGACGCGAAGGCTGAGAAGAAGACCAAGGCGAAGAAGGCCGCCCCCGCGGCCGCCGACGCCGAGACTGAGACTGAGGAGGCCAAGTAATGGCTGAGACCACCAAGGCTGCGGCCGCGGAGTCGGCGGCCGACGAGGCCCTCGTCCGCGGGTACCGCAAGGCCCGTCGCGGTTACGTCGTCAGCGACAAGATGGACAAGACCATCGTCGTCGAGGTCGAAGACCGCGTGAAGCACCCCCTGTACGGCAAGGTCATCCGCCGCACCTCCAAGGTGAAGGCGCACGATGAGAGCAACAGCGCCGGCATCGGCGACCTCGTTCTCATCAACGAGACCCGTCCGCTGAGCGCCTCCAAGCGGTGGCGCCTGGTTGAGATTCTGGAGAAGGCCAAGTGATTCAGCAGGAATCCCGAGTCAAGGTCGCCGATAACACGGGCGCCAAGGAGCTCCTCACGATTCGCGTGCTCGGCGGCTCCGGCCGTCGTTACGCCGGCCTGGGCGACACGATCGTCGCCACGGTCAAGGACGCGATCCCCGGCGGCAATGTCAAGAAGGGCGACGTCGTCAAGGCTGTCATCGTGCGCGTGGTGAAGAACACCCGCCGCCCGGACGGCTCATACATCAAGTTCGATGAGAACGCCGCAGTGATCTTGAAGAACGACGGGGACCCCCGCGGTACCCGCATCTTCGGACCGGTCGGTCGCGAACTCCGCGACAAGAAGTTCATGAAGATCATCTCGCTGGCCCCGGAGGTGCTGTAACACATGGCGAACATCAAGAAGGGCGACCTGGTCCAGGTCATCTCCGGTGCGTCGCAGGCGCGCGGAGGCGACAAGGGCAAGCAGGGTCGCGTCATCGAGGTTCTCGTCGAGAAGAACCGCGTGATCGTCGAGGGCGTCAACTTCGTCACCAAGCACGTCCGCGTCGGACAGACGCAGCGTGGCACGAAGACCGGCGGCATCGAGACGCACGAGGCTCCGATCCACGTCTCCAACGTGGCGCTCGTCGACCCCGAGACCAAGAAGCCGACCCGCGTCGGTTTCCGCAACGAGACTGTCACGAAGGACGGCGTCACCAAGACGGTCCGCGTTCGTTACGCCAAGAAGTCAGGTAAGGACCTGTAATGACCGACACTGCAACCGCTGCTGGCAAAATCCAGCCGCGTCTCAAGCAGAAGTACAAGAACGAGATCGCAGCGCAGCTGTCCAAGGACCTCGGCTTCACCAACCCGCACCAGGTGCCGGGTCTCGTGAAGATCGTCGTCAACATGGGCGTCGGCGAGGCTGCTCGTGACGGCAAGGTCATGGATGGTGCGGTCGCAGACCTCACCAAGATCACCGGTCAGAAGCCGCAGGTCACCAAGGCCCGCAAGTCCATCGCGCAGTTCAAGCTGCGCGAGGGTCAGCCGATCGGCGCGCACGTCACGCTGCGTGGCGACCGCATGTGGGAGTTCCTCGACCGCCTGCTGTCTCTTGCACTTCCCCGTATCCGCGACTTCCGCGGTCTGTCGGACAAGCAGTTCGACGGAACGGGCAACTACACCTTCGGTCTCACGGAGCAGGCGATGTTCCACGAGATCGACCAGGACCGCATCGACCGCGTCCGCGGAATGGACATCACTGTGGTGACCACCGCGAAGAACGACGAAGAGGGCCGCGCGCTGCTCAAGCAGCTCGGCTTCCCCTTCCGTTCCAACGAGGCCGCGAACTAGTCCTCACCCTGTCGGGCCGGCCGATCCGGCCGGCCCGCTTCCACCACAGGTCGTCAGTCGTGTAACGGCTGAACGAAACCTGGTGAACAAAGGAAACACCGAAATGACAATGACAGATCCGGTCGCAGACATGCTGACCAGACTGCGCAACGCGAACTCGGCGCACCACGACACCGTGTCGATGCCGCACTCGAAGCTCAAGGCGCACATCGCCGACATCCTCAAGTCCGAGGGTTACATCGCGAGCTGGGAGGTCAGCGACGCACGCGTCGGCCAGACCCTCACCCTCGGTCTGAAGTTCGGACCGAACCGCGAGCGTTCCATCGCCGGCATCAAGCGCGTCTCCAAGCCCGGACTCCGCGTCTACGCGAAGTCCACCGAGATCCCCAAGGTTCTCGGCGGCCTCGGCGTCGCCATCCTGTCCACCTCCTCCGGTCTGCTCACCGACCGTCAGGCTGAGAAGAAGGGCGTGGGTGGGGAAGTCCTCGCCTACGTGTGGTAGTTCGTCATGTCGCGTATTGGAAGACTGCCCATCAGCATCCCTGCCGGGGTTGATGTGAAGATCGACGGCCAGGCCGTCACCGTCAAGGGCCCGAAGGGCGAGCTCAGCCTCGTCGTCGCCAGCCCGATCGAGGTCAAGCTGGAAGAGGGCCAGGTGCTCGTCACCCGTCCCGACGACGAGCGCGCATCGCGTTCGCTGCACGGCCTGACCCGCACCCTGATCAACAACCAGATCATCGGCGTCACCGAGGGGTACTCCAAGGGACTCGAGATCGTCGGCACCGGTTACCGCGTCGCGCAGAAGGGCGCGGGCGTCGAGTTCGCTCTCGGATTCTCGCACCCGGTCAACGTCGAGCCGCCCGCGGGTATCACGTTCACGGTCGAGGGCAACAACAAGCTCACGGTCAGTGGTATCGACAAGCAGGCCGTCGGTGAGGTCGCCGCCAACATCCGTAAGATCCGCAAGCCCGAGCCCTACAAGGGCAAGGGTGTGCGCTACGCCGGCGAGGTTGTCCGCCGCAAGGCCGGAAAGGCTGGTAAGTAACCATGGCTCTCGGAACCAGAGGAAAGAGCAAGTCCGCAGCACGCGGCCGCCGTCACACCCGGCTCCGCAAGAAGGTCGAGGGCACCGCGGTCCGTCCGCGTCTGGTCGTCAACCGCTCGGCACGTCACGTCTTCGTCCAGATCGTCGACGACAGCAAGGGTCACACCCTCGCGTCTGCGTCGACCATGGAGGCGGACCTCCGCAGCTTCGACGGTGACAAGACCGCCAAGGCACGCAAGGTCGGCGAGCTCGTCGCCGAGCGCGCCAAGAGCGCTGGCGTCGACGCCGTCGTATTCGACCGTGGAGGCAGCAAGTACGCAGGTCGCGTCGCAGCTGTCGCCGAAGGAGCTCGAGAGGGTGGATTGAACCTGTGAGCGACGAACAGAACAACAAGGAGCAGACCGTGGCCTCTGAGCAGACGACCGACGCCCAGGCGCCGGTTGAGACTGCGGCATCGACCACCAACACCCAGAGCGAGCCCCGTGAGGCCCGCCGTGGTGGTCGCGAGCGCAACCCCAACCGTGATCGCGGCAGCCGCGACCAGGACAAGAGCCAGTTCCTCGAGCGCGTTGTGACCATCAACCGCGTCTCGAAGGTCGTCAAGGGTGGACGTCGCTTCAGCTTCACCGCCCTCGTCGTCGTCGGAGACGGCAACGGTCTGGTCGGTGTCGGCTACGGCAAGGCCCGCGAGGTCCCGCTGGCGATCTCGAAGGGCGTCGAAGAGGCGAAGAAGAACTTCTTCCGCGTCCCGCGCGTCGGCAACACCATCCCGCACCCCGTCCAGGGTGAGGCTGCAGCCGGTGTGGTGCTCCTGCGCCCCGCCGCGGCAGGTACCGGTGTTATCGCCGGTGGCCCGGTCCGCGCCGTCCTCGAGTGCGCCGGTATCCACGACGTCCTGAGCAAGTCGCTCGGTTCGTCCAACACGATCAACATCGTGCACGCGACCGTCGAGGCGCTGCAGCAGCTCGAGGAACCTCGCGCCGTTGCCGCTCGCCGTGGACTCGACTACGACCAGGTGGCTCCGGCTCGCCTGCTGCGTGCCGAGGCCCAGGCGGCAGAGGCCGCCGCGACCGCGAAGGCAGGTGCCTGATGGCTGCGCGTCTGAAGATCACGCAGATCAAGTCCAAAGTAAGTGAGAAGCAGTACCAGCGCGACACCCTTCGCAGCCTGGGACTCAAGCGCATCGGTGACGTCGTCGTTCGCGAGGACAACTCGCAGAACCGCGGGTACGTCAAGACCGTCGCTCACCTTGTCAAGGTCGAGGAGATTGACTAATGGCTGACGAAAAGGAAGCAACCACCAAGGCTGCCGCCAAGCCGGCCGCCGAGAAGAAGGCAGCTGCTGCCAAGGCTCCGGCCAAGGCCGCTGCTGAGAAGGCTCCGGCCAAGAAGGCTCCGGCGAAGGCCGCTGCCGACAAGCTGGCCGCCGAGAAGAAGGCTCCTGCTGCGAAGGCTCCGGCCGCCAAGGCTCCTGCCAAGGCTGCCGCAGCGTCGAAGGACGAGACCGTCGCCAAGGCTGACAAGCCCGCCGCGAAGGCCCCGGCCAAGAAGGCATCGCCCTCGGAGACCCGCGAGCACGTGCTCAAGGTTCACCACCTCCGTCCAGCAGCAGGTGCCAAGAAGGACCGCACCCGCGTCGGACGCGGTGAGGGCTCGAAGGGTAAGACGGCAGGCCGTGGTACCAAGGGTACGAAGGCTCGCTACTCGGTCCGCCCCGGATTCCAGGGTGGCCAGCTGCCGTTCCACATGCGGGCCCCGAAGCTTCGCGGCTTCAAGAACCCGTTCCGCGTCGAGTACCAGGTCGTGAACCTGGAGAAGCTCGCCGAGCTCTACCCGTCGGGTGGTGACGTCACCGTCACCGATCTCGTCGCCAAGGGCGCCGTTCGCAAGAACGAGAAGGTCAAGGTTCTCGGCAACGGGGACATTGCGGTTAAGCTGAACGTTGCGGTCGACAAGGTCTCCGGCTCTGCAGAGCAGAAGATCGTCGCCGCGGGTGGCTCGGTCAAGTAGCCACACCGTAAAGCTGTACAGTCGGGTGACCGGTATTTCTCCGGTCACCCGGCTGACTCCTTACAGGAAAGCAGGACGCACTTTTGTTTAGCGCCGTTGCGCGGATCTTCCGCACACCAGATCTTCGCCGGAAGATCGCCTTCACCTTGGGCGTCATCGCCCTGTTCCGCCTTGGCTCGTTCATCCCGGCGCCGTTCGTTGACTTCGGCAATGTGCAGACCTGTCTCAATGCCAACCAGGACACTTCTGGTCTCTATTCGCTCGTCAACCTGTTCTCGGGTGGCGCGCTCCTCAAACTCTCGATCTTCGCGCTCGGCATCATGCCGTACATCACCGCGTCGATCATCGTGCAGCTGTTGCGCGTGGTCATTCCGCGCTTCGAGACCCTCTACAAGGAGGGCCAGGCCGGTCAGGCCAAGCTCACGCAGTACACGCGTTACCTCACGATCGCGCTCGGCGTCCTTCAGTCGACCACGCTGATCACCGTCGCCCGCAGCGGCGCACTCTTCGGCACCACCGCCGTCTCGCAGTGCACCCAGCTCATCACGGACGACTCCTGGTACGCCATCATGCTCATGGTCATCACCATGACCGCCGGCACCGGCCTCATCATGTGGATGGGCGAGCTCGTCACCGAGCGCGGCATCGGCAACGGCATGTCCCTCCTCATCTTCACCTCGATCGCGGCTCAGTTCCCGAGCTCGCTCTGGGCCATCGCCCAGTCGCAGAGCATCGAGACGCTGCTGCTGGTGATCGCGATCGGCTTGCTGATCGTCATGGCGGTCGTCTTCGTCGAACAGTCGCAGCGGCGCATCCCTGTGCAGTACGCCAAGCGAATGGTGGGCAGGCGGACGTACGGCGGTAACAACACGTACATCCCGATCAAGGTCAACATGGCCGGTGTCGTGCCCGTGATCTTCGCGTCGTCGCTGCTCTACCTGCCGGCGCTGATCGCGCAGTTCAACCAGCCGGCAGCGGGCAAGGCTCCCGCGCCCTGGGTGACCTGGATCACGAACTACCTCACCAAGGGCGACCACCCGCTCTACATGCTGCTCTACTTCCTGCTGATCGTCGGCTTCACGTACTTCTACGTGGCCATCACGTTCAACCCGGAAGAAGTCGCCGACAACATGAAGAAGTACGGCGGCTTCATCCCCGGCATCCGTGCCGGCCGTCCGACCGCCGAATACCTCGACTACGTGCTCACCCGCGTCACCCTCCCCGGTTCGATCTATCTGGGTCTCGTCGCGCTGATACCGCTTGTCGCATTCGCGGTCATCGGAGCCAGTCAGAACTTCATGTTCGGCGGCACGTCCATCCTGATCATCGTCGGTGTCGGATTGGAGACGGTCAAGCAGATCGACTCCCAGCTCCAGCAGCGGCACTACGAAGGGCTTCTGCGTTGACCCGTATGCTGATCGTCGGACCTCCCGGAGCGGGCAAGGGCACTCAGGCCTCTCGCATCACCACCGCGTACGGGATCCCGGACATCTCCACGGGCGACATCTTCAGGGCCAACATCAAGAACGAGACGCCGCTCGGCCTGCAGGTCAAGGCGATCGTCGACGCGGGCGACTACGTCCCGGACAGCCTCACCAACGAGCTCGTCACCAACCGCATCGCTGAGGACGACGCCAAGAACGGCTTCCTGCTCGACGGATACCCGCGCACGCTCGACCAGGTGGCATACCTGGATGAGCTGCTCGAGAAGAACGGGCAGAAGCTCGACGCGGTCATCCAGCTGGTCGCAGACCAGGACGAGATCGTCGCCCGCCTCTCGAAGCGTGCGCAGGAGCAGGGTCGTGCAGACGACTCCGAGGAGGCCATCCGGCACCGCCAGGAGGTCTACGTGCGCGAGACCTCTCCGCTGATCGACGTGTACCGCTCGCGCGGACTCCTCGTCGAGGTCGACGGACTCGGCGACATGGACGAGGTGGCAGCACGCATCAAGTCGGCGCTCGCGAGCAAGGGCATCCTGCCCGTCGCGGAGCGCGACGAGTCCGTGGCATAGGCTCCGTTGGTCTTCAAGCGTTCGATCTACAAGTCGCCGGCGCAGCTCAGGCTGATGGTGGCGCCCGGTCTCGCGACCGCCGCATCGCTCGACGCCGTCCGGGATGCGCTCGTCGCCGGCGTCACCACGCTGCAGCTCGACGAGCTCGCTGAGCAGGCGATCATCGCCGCAGGCGGAATGCCGAACTTCAAGCTCGAACACGGCTACCACCACACCATCTGCTCGTCGGTGAACGACGAGGTCGTTCACGGCATCCCCGGTTCGCGCATCGTGCAGCCGGGGGACATCGTCTCCATCGACAGCGGTGCGATCCTCGACGGCTGGAACGGCGACTCGGCGCGCAGCTTCGTGCTGCCGGACCCGGCCAGGCCGGAGCTGGTCGCCGAGCGCCAGAAGCTCTCCGACGTGACCGAGCAGTCGCTCTGGCACGGCATCGCCAGGCTCGCGACGGCGAAGCACCTCAACGAGGTGGGCGAAGCCGTGGAGGACCACATCCTCTCGCAGGGCGAGTACGGCATCCTGACCGACTACATCGGACACGGGATCGGCCGCAGGATGCACGAGGAGCCCCCGGTCTTCAACTACCGCGTGCGCGCGAAGGGTCCGGAGGTGAAGCCGGGCCTGGTCGTCGCGATCGAGCCGATGGTGGTTCTCGGCGACCCGGAGACCTACGTGAAGGACGACGGCTGGACCGTCGCCACCGAGGACGGCTCGGCGGCAGCGCACTGGGAGCACAGCGTCGCCGTGCACAAGGACGGCATCTGGGTGCTGACCGCTGCCGACGGGGGAGCGGCCGGTCTCGCACCGTTCGGCATCACTCCGACTCCGATCGCGTGACCGGGCAGGGAATCCCGCCCCGACCGGGCTGTTCGCGGTCAGCGTGCGCAGATCATACACAAGGATTGGCAAAACGCCAGACAATCCCATAAGATTGATCCTTGGTGTCTTAGGCGCGTTTCAGCGTGCCGTCACCACAATCAACGCACGACCAGCAAACCACGACTTTTAGCGACAGTGAGGCTATGGCCAAAAAAGACGGCGTCATCGAGATCGAAGGATCCGTAGTCGAAGCTCTTCCCAACGCGATGTTCCGCGTTGAGTTGACCAACGGCCACAAGGTCCTTGCCCACATCTCCGGCAAAATGCGCCAGCACTACATCCGCATCCTCCCCGAGGACCGCGTGATCGTGGAGCTGAGCCCATACGACCTGACCCGCGGCCGGATCGTCTACCGCTACAAGTAAAGGTCTGCTGTAAGTAACGGCCTCGCCACCGGGTAGCCCCTGGCGAGGTACGAGGACAGCGAACAAAGGTAAAGAAATATGAAGGTCAAGCCCTCCGTCAAGAAGATCTGCGACAAGTGCAAGGTCATCCGTCGTAACGGCCGGGTCATGGTCATCTGCGAGAACCCGCGCCACAAGCAGCGCCAGGGTTAATCGCGGTTCCGGCCGGTGGGATGCATTTCCCGCCGGCCACCCATAACTCAATATCGAAATCTGGCAGTCCCAGATCCCGAATCGCGTGAGCGAGGAGGGGGACACCCCCGGTTGGAGGCCGGGGCACCGGGATTGCTGCAGACCTCCACTCACTCACAGGAGAAGCCACAATGGCACGTCTAGCAGGCGTTGACATCCCGCGCGAGAAGCGCGTGGAAGTCGCACTCACTTACATCTACGGCGTCGGCCGCACGCGGGCTCTGAAGACCCTCGCCGACACCGCAATCGACGGCAACATCCGCGTCAAGGATCTGTCCGACGACCAGCTCGTCGCCCTCCGCGACTACATCGAAGGCAACTTCAAGGTCGAGGGTGACCTCCGCCGCGAGGTCGCGGCCGACATCCGGCGCAAGGTCGAGATCGGCAGCTACGAGGGTATCCGTCACCGCAAGGGCCTCCCGGTCCGCGGTCAGCGCACCAAGACCAACGCTCGCACCCGCAAGGGCCCGAAGCGCACCGTGGCCGGCAAGAAGAAGGCTCGCTAGGCCTTAGCCAGCAGCCTCGCCCATAGGATTCAGGAGAAATCATGGCAGCACCCAAGTCGGCCGTTCGCAAGCCGCGCAAGAAAGAGAAGAAGAACATCGCCGTGGGCCAGGCCCACATCAAGTCGACGTTCAACAACACCATCGTTTCGATCACCGACACCACCGGTGCGGTCATCAGCTGGGCATCGTCCGGCGGCGTCGGCTTCAAGGGTTCGCGTAAGTCGACCCCGTTCGCCGCTCAGCTCGCCGCCGAGTCTGCTGCGCGTCAGGCGCAGGAGCACGGCATGAAGAAGGTCGACGTCTTCGTCAAGGGACCGGGCTCCGGTCGCGAGACCGCGATCCGTTCGCTCCAGGCCGCAGGCCTCGAGGTCGGCTCGATCAACGATGTCACCCCGCAGGCGCACAACGGTTGCCGCCCGCCGAAGCGTCGTCGCGTCTAAGCAGTAGTAGTTCTCTCAGTATCCATTTTCGCGCAGGCGGGGATCGGTGGCGGTTGGCCGTCATCGATCCCGGCGCGCAAATCGCAAGTGTCATATAGCGGACACTTAGCCGAAAGGAATCAACAGTGCTCATTGCACAGCGTCCTACGCTCGCCGAAGAGAACATTTCCGAGTTCCGCTCGCGGTTCGTGATCGAGCCCCTCGAGCCCGGTTTCGGTTACACCCTCGGCAACTCGCTTCGCCGCACCCTGCTGTCCTCGATCCCCGGCGCGGCTGTCACCAGCATCCGCATCGACGGCGTGCTGCACGAGTTCAGCACGGTCCCGGGTGTCAAGGAAGACGTCACCGAGATCATCCTGAACATCAAGGGACTCGTCGTCTCCAGCGAGCACGACGAGCCGATCACGGCGTACCTCCGCAAGACCGGCTCCGGTCAGGTGACCGCCGCCGACATCTCGGCTCCGGCCGGTGTGGAGATCCACAACCCCGAGCTCGTCATCGCGACCCTCAACGACAAGGCGAAGTTCGAGGTCGAGCTGACCATCGAGCGTGGCCGCGGCTACGTGTCGGCGACCCAGAACCGCAACGAGTACAGCGAGGCCGGTCAGATCCCGATCGACTCGATCTACTCCCCGGTCCTCAAGGTCACCTACCGTGTCGAGGCGACGCGTGCCGGTGAGCGCACCGACTTCGACCGCCTCGTGGTCGACGTCGAGACCAAGCCCGCGATCAGCCCCCGCGACGCCATCGCTTCGGCCGGCCGCACGCTGACCGAGCTGTTCGGTCTGGCCCGCGAGCTCAACACCGCGGCAGAGGGCATCGAGATCGGCCCCGCGCCGGTCGACGCCGTCCTCAGCTCCGAGCTGTCGATGCCGATCGAGGACCTCGACTTGTCCGTCCGGTCGTACAACTGCCTCAAGCGCGAGGGCATCAACACCGTCAGCGAGCTCGTCTCGCTCTCGGAGACGCAGCTGATGAACATCCGCAACTTCGGCCAGAAGTCGGTGGATGAGGTCAAGGACAAGCTGACCGAGATGGGCCTTTCGCTCAAGGACTCGGTCCCCGGCTTCGACGGCGCCCACTTCTACAGCGGCTACGAAGAAGACGAGACCACCATCTGAGGCTTGTCTTCCGACGACGCCACCTGATACATCGACACTGTCGATTTTTACAACTGGAGATAACCGATCATGCCTAAGCCCACCAAGGGCCCCCGCCTCGGAGGCGGTCCCGCGCACGAGCGCCTGATGCTCGCCAACCTGGCCGCTGCGCTCTTCACCCACAAGAGCATCAAGACCACGGAGACCAAGGCGAAGCGCCTGCGTCCGATCGCCGAGCGCCTCATCACGTTCGCGAAGCGCGGCGACCTGCACGCCCGCCGTCGCGTGTTGGCCACCATCCACGACAAGGGTGTGGTGCACGAGCTGTTCACCGAGATCGCTCCGCTCGTCGCCGAGCGCGAGGGTGGATACACCCGCATCACGAAGCTGGGCTTCCGCAAGGGCGACAACGCCTCGATGGTGCAGATCGAGCTCGTGCTCGAGCCTGTCACCCCGAAGGTGAAGTCGACCAAGTCGAGCACCACCGCCGCTCCGAAGGCTGCCCCGGCAGCAGAAGAGGCGCCGGTCGAGGCAGCTTCCACCGAGACCGAGGCCGCTGAGGCCGAGGTCGTCGAGGAGACCACCGCCGACGCGGAGGTCACCCCGAAGGAGACCACCGCAGAGGCCGAGGCCGAGAAGGCCTGACCTCACGGTTCACGAAGGCCCCGCATCCACTGGATGCGGGGCCTTCGTCGTTGCTGGGCCCGTCGCTAGGGTGGAGGCATGGCCGACCTCGACGACCTCCTGCCCGTGAACGAGCGCGTGACCACGCCTGCGACGCACGCCCCCGCGCATCCACTGGTCGCTCTGTGGCGTCCTGCCACGCAGGCGGATGTCGACGCCGTCACCGAGGCGCAGCGGGCGATGGATGCGGTGGACCACCCCGAGTGGCTGCACACCCGCGAGGAGGTGCAGGAGCTGTTCGACTACTCGTTCGTCGACCTCGCGGAGGACACCGTGCTCGGGTTCGACGGGGACGGCAGGCTCGTGGCGGTCGGGGTGACCACGATGCCCCCGCTGCAGGAGTCGCTCGTGCGCGTGTTCCTGGAGGGCGGCGTGCATCCCGAGGTGCGTGGCAGGGGCATCGGGCGCGAACTGCTGGCGTGGTCGCGCGCGCGTGCCGAGCAGAAGCTGGCGGCGTCGACCAAGCGTCTTCCCGCCTGGATCATGGCGTACGCCGACGAGCGCGCGGAGGACGCCGTGCGGCTGTTCCACCACGACGGGTTCGAGACCGCGCGCTACTTCTTCGAGCTGGAGCGCGACCTCGCGGAGCCGATCCCCGTGGTCGAGCCGGCGGACGGCATCCGGATCGTGCCGTTCAGCGACGAGCTGTCCGCTGGTGCGCTGGCCGCGCGCAACGACTCGTTCCGCGACCACTGGGCGAGCCAGCCGATGAGCGAGGAGCAGTGGGACGCGTGGATCGGCGGCACGTTCCGGCCGGACATCTCGTTCCTCGCGCTGTCCGGCGACCGGGTCGTCGGCTTCGCGCTCAACCAGGTAAACGAGGGCGACTGGGAGACCCAGGGCTTCACCGGTGCGTACATCGGGATGGTCGGGACCATCCGCGACGCGCGCGGCAAGCGGATCGCTCCCGCCCTTCTCGGCCGGACGATGGAGGCGTGCGCGGCGCTCGGTTGGCAGAAGGTGACGCTGTCCGTGGACGCGGAGAACCCGTCCGGCGCCCTCGGCCTCTACACCGGGATGGGGTTCGAGCGCACGGACGCCGAGGTCAGCCTGGTGCGCACGTATTGAGCCCGCTGCGTCACTGCGGGCGCGGGCCTGCCGTGTCCCACGGGTTGGCGACGCGCACGGGCGAGTTCGCCGCCAGCTGGAGCAGCGCATCGCGGAGCGCGTCGGCGTAGACCAGGCCGCCACGGTGGCCGGGGTGGATCTGGTCGTCGGCGAGCAGGTCGAGGTGGCCGGCGATGTCCTCTCGCCAGGGCGCGACGGCGACCTGCTTCGGGTGGGCAGCGGCGAAACCGGCGATGGTGCTGTTGACACCCTCCGTCCAGGATCGCGGCGCCTGCACGGTGACCAGCACGAGCTTCCTGCTCGGCCCGATCGCGTCGAGGAGGTCGCCGAGGGTGTCGGCGCTGATCGAGCCGTTCGTCCCGAGCCCCACCAGCACGACGGGCCGCAGCCCGCCCGCCTCCGCGGCCGAGCGCACGAGCGCAGGCGCCGCGCTCAGCTGCCGGGAGACGACGGCGTCGATCCGGATACCCGGGAACCGTTCTTGCAGTGCGGGAGCGGACGCGAGCATCACCGAGTCGCCGAACGCCGAGATGTCCGTGCCGGTGGCGACCGGCTGCGGGTCTGGCGGGATGCGCAGGTGCTGCCGGTCGTGCGGGACGGAGTCTCCTCCGTGCTGCTGGCCGGCGGTCGGTCCGCCGAGCGAGGCCGAGCCGCGCTCGATGAAGCGCTGGGCGCCCGTCGCCGCGGGCGCGACGACCATCGCCGCGACCGTCGCCACGGAGAGCACGGCGGCGACCGCGACCACAGAGACGCCGCCGGCACGTGCAG
This sequence comes from Leifsonia sp. NCR5, assembly GCF_002105485.1. NCBI lineage: Bacteria > Bacillati > Actinomycetota > Actinomycetes > Micrococcales > Microbacteriaceae > Leifsonia > Leifsonia sp. NCR5. The sequence goes on along the minus strand of NZ_NCSR01000006.1, from coordinate 1,237 downwards.
CCCGGGATGCGCGCATCCTGCGCCTGCCCGCGGCGAGCACTCCGCGCATCCCGTGCCGGCGGATGGGCTGCTCGACCCAGCGGTAGGACAAGAAGGCGGCGGCCGATGCGATGGCGAGCGCTCCGAAGCCGACGATCGGGGCCATCACCGGGTCGTGCTCGTCGGGGACGATGGCGCAGACGAGCACGAACACCGGCCAGTGCCAGAGGTACAGTCCGTACGATCGCGCGCCGACCGCCTGGAGCGGTCGGGTGTCGAGGATGCGGCCGAGCCGCGCGCCGGGGACGACGGCTGCCCAGATTGCGATGGCGCTGAGGACGCTGACCAGCACGAGGCCGCCGCGGTAGGTGAACGCGGCGTCGTCGGGCAGCAGCACGCAGGCCGCGACCAGACCGGCCAGCGAGAGCACGCCGAGCGGCGGCAGCCACCTCCGGACGAAGGTCTGCATCGCTGTCTCGCCGGCGTCGAGGTCGAGCGGGCGGGAGCGCGCGATCAGGATGGCGAGGGCGGCGCCGATGGCCAGCCCGAAGCTGTGCGTGTCCGAACCGAAGTAGACGCGGGTGGGGTCGCCGTCCGGCGGGTACAGCGCGAACATCGCCACGGCCGATGCGACCGCCACCGCGGAGACGACCGCGAGCCTCGCCCACCACGGGCGCAGCAGTGCGACGGCGAGGATGACGAGCGGCCAGACGAGGTAGAACTGCTCCTCGACCGCCAGCGACCAGAGGTTGCGGTACAGCTCGGGCGCATCCTGGGCGAAGTAGCTGCTGTCGGCCCCGATCGACAGCCAGTTGGCGCTGAACGTCGCCGCCCCGAGGATCTGCCGCGGCAACCCGACGAGCACGTCCCCTCCCACGGCCAGCGCGGCAGCGGAGCAGACGAGGACGAGCACCACGATCGCCGGCACGAGCCGTCGCGCACGCCGCACCCAGAACCCGCGCAGGTCGATGCGGCCCGTGCCGGAGCGCTCGCGCTTCAGCAGGCTGGTGATCAGGAAGCCGCTCACCACGAAGAAGATGTCGACACCGATGAACCCGCCGGGCAGGATGCCGGGGAACAGGTGGTAGACGAGCACGGCGGCGACCGCGAACGCGCGCAGGCCGTCCAGCCCCGCGTAGCGGCGCCGCGCGTTCCTGCCCGCGAACGGCGGGTGTCCGGAGGGACGCACGGTGACGGTGGGGCGGACCGTGAGCCGAGGCTGGCGGCCGGGATGCGAGGGGAGAGTGCGGCTGGGGGA
>NZ_NCSR01000054.1:0-912 GCF_002105485.1 Leifsonia sp. NCR5 | reverse complement strand
GCTTCGAGCGCGACAGGAAGGTACGGGACGCCTTCGCCAAGCTCAGCAGGCAGGACCAGGACGTGATCACGCTCTGCGTCCTGGAAGAACTGACCACCTCGCAGGCCGCGCAAGCGCTCGGCGTGCCCGACGGAACCGTGAAGTCACGGCTGTCCAGGGCACGAAAGCGCCTCGCAGAGCTCGCTTCCCCTCTCGCCGACGATCGACCCCTGTTCGAAGGAGGTGCCCGATGAGCGCCACAGAGTTCACCCAGGAACGCAGCGACGCCATCCGGAGGCTGCTGATCGACACGGTCGATGCGGAGCCCCGTCGCCGCCGCCGCTTCCAGATCCTGGTCACCTCGGTCCTCGCGTCTGCCGCCGTCGTCCTCGCAGGAGGCACGGCCGCGCTGGCTCTGACCGGCGTGATCCGTTTCGACGCCCCGCCGCCACCTCCGCCCGTGCCGACGTCGAGCAGGGTGGACTGCCAGCCGTTGACCTGGCCAGTCGCAAGGTACTCGAGCGGCACCAGGCCGGAAGCCGCGAAGTTCGGGACGTGGAGGGACGCCTTGGTCGCCTGCAACGGTGTCGACCACCGTGGATGCGCGAGGTCGCGCGGGTCGACGCGCTGGGTCGACGCGCTCGACGGCTTCAGGTACGGGACGCCTTCGCCAAGCTCAGCAGGCAGGACCAGGACGTGATCACGCTCTGCGTCCTGGAAGAACTGACCACCTCGCAGGCCGCGCAAGCGCTCGGCGTGCCCGACGGAACCGTGAAGTCACGGCTGTCCAGGGCACGAAAGCGCCTCGCAGAGCTCGCTTCCCCTCTCGCCGACGATCGACCCCTGTTCGAAGGAGGTGCCCGATGAGCGCCACAGAGTTCACCCAGGAACGCCACCCAGGAACGCAGCGACGCCATCCGGAGGCTGCTGATC
>NZ_NCSR01000053.1:0-959 GCF_002105485.1 Leifsonia sp. NCR5 | reverse complement strand
CCCGCGGAACCCACCCCCATCCACCTCGGCGGCGCCCTCATCCCGCACCTCACCGACCACCACACGCACCTCGGCCTCACCGACCAGCGCGCGCTCTTCGCCGCTGGCATCACCGACGCCGTCGATCTCGGCTGGATCCCCGAAGTCGCATCCACCTGGCTGGACGGCGATCTCGACCGGCCGGCGGTGGCGATCGCCGGGGCTCTCCTCACCTCTCCGGGCGGATATCCGGTCAACGCGGGCTGGGGACCTCCCGGGTCGAGCGCCGAGCTGACGGGGCCGAGTGCTGCACGGGATGCGGTTCGTAAACAGGTCATGCTGGGAGCCTCTCGCATCAAAGTCGCCCTCAACTCCGACGCGGGAACAACGGTGGATAACTCCACGCTCGCCGCGATTGTGGAGGAGGCAGCGGCCGCCGGTGTGCCCGTCACGTTCCATGCGCAGGGCGCAGGCCAGGTGGCCCGCGCCATCGCAGCCGGCGCCGATCAGCTCGCGCACGCGCCCTTCTCCGAACGCGTCGACGACGCCGACCTCGTGCGTGCCGTCGACGCCGGGATGACCTGGGTGTCGACCATCGACATCCACGGCTGGGGAACGCCGACGGCCGACTTCGCGGTGGCGCAGGACAACATCCGGCGCTTCGTCGCCCTGGGCGGCCGGATCCTCTACGGCACCGACCTCGGAAACGGCCCGCTCCCGGTGGGCGTCAACCAGCGCGAGCTCGAGGCGCTCTCCGACTGCGGGCTGGACGACGCAGCACTGCTGACGTCGATCGCCACAGCCCCTGCGGGCGCAGCACCCGCACCGTCGGCCGCCGAAGCGCACACCCCTACCTCTCCCACCGACCTCATCGGCCCCCGCTTCGCGTGGCTCCCGACCGTCCTCCCGCCGCTCACCGCATCCACCCCCGGCACTCCCTCCCGCGTCCCCGCGTGGCTCGCCACCGCTCGCGGCTGCAC
>NZ_NCSR01000052.1:0-1444 GCF_002105485.1 Leifsonia sp. NCR5 | reverse complement strand
GGAGCCGCACCCATGACCGCCGCCACCCCCGACCTGCCCGCCGCCTCCCGCGACCTCCCCGCCGCACGTCCCGCTGCGCTCCCCGTCGCCGAGATCGCCCGGCTGAGCGGCGACATCCTCGACCGTGTCGGCAGCGTCGTCGTCGGGATGCGCCCGGCGCTCGAACTGGCGCTGGCGACCATCCTCGCCGGCGGTCACGTGCTGTTCGAAGACGTCCCCGGCCTCGGCAAAACGCTCGCCGCGCGCAGTATCGCGTCGGCCATCGGTCTCGACTTCCGGCGCCTGCAGTGCACCCCCGACCTGCTCCCCGCCGACATCACCGGCTCATTCGTCTATGCACCTGCGTCGGCCGAGTTCGTCTTCCGCCCGGGGCCGATCTTCACCGGCCTGTTCCTCGCCGACGAGATCAACCGCACCTCGCCGAAGACCCAGTCCGCGCTGCTGGAGGCGATGGCCGAAGGTCAGGTCACCGTCGAGGGCCAGAGCTTCCCGCTGCCGGAGCCCTTCCATGTGGTCGCCACCTCCAACCCCATCGAGTTCGAGGGCACGTACGCGTTGCCGGAGGCGCAGCTCGACCGGTTCATGGTGCGGCTGAGCGTCGGCTACCCGGATGCGCAGGGCGAGAGCCGCGTGCTGCTCGCGCGGGTGAGCAGGCGCAAGGAGGTCGCGACGGTCGAGCCGGTGATCGACGCCGCCACCCTCCGTGCCATGCAGGACGGCGTCGAGCTGGTCGACGTCGACGAGGACATCGCGGCATACTGCGTCGCCCTCGCCGCGGCCACGCGCCGTCACCGGTCGGTGGAGGTGGGCGCGTCGCCGCGCGGTTCGCAGGGGCTGCTGCTCGTCGCGCGCGCTCGCGCCGTGATGGCCGGACGCGATTTCGTGATCCCCGACGACGTCAAAGCCGTCGCGGTCCCCGTCCTCGCGCACCGCCTCTCGCTCACCGTCCAGGCCTGGACGAGCGGCGTGCAGGCCTCCCAGGTGGTCACCGAGGTGGTCAACTCGGTGCCCGGTCCTCCGTCGGTCGGAGCAGCACGGGATGCGGCCCGCGCGACTGTCCCGGATGCGGGGCTCCCCGGGTGACCGCCGAGGAGCCGGGCCGCCCACCGCAAGCCCCGGCGACCACCGCATCCACCCCGTGGGACCTCAGCCCGGCCGTCGTCGCCGCGCTGGTCGTCGCGCTCGTCTGCCTCGGCGCCGGTTTCATCGCGAGCAGGGTCGAGCTGGCCCTGGTCGGTGTCCCGTTGCTCATCGCGGCGGCCTACGGCTGGGACCGTCGCCCCGGCGACCGCATCCCGCTCGCGTTCTCGGCGTCCGTCGAGCCCGCACGCGACGGGTCCACTGGCCGCTCCCCAGCGGCTCCTGCTTCCTCCACCAGCCCGTCGATCCCCACGACCGAGACCACCGCGCCCACCCGCACCACCCAAGGCGCCATCGTCCGCGC
>NZ_NCSR01000051.1:0-3517 GCF_002105485.1 Leifsonia sp. NCR5 | reverse complement strand
GCCCGTCGTGGAGCATCGACCTGCCCGGTGACACCAGCACTTGCCAGTACACCTACGTCTACGACATCGCCGACGGTCTCGCCCTCTTCGTCGTGGATGCGAACCACGCCACGGATGCGAAGGCCGGCTGCGAGCTCGAGCACGGCAACGCCGCGCTCGCAATGGTCGACACCGTCGACGGTTCCGTGCGCTGGACGAGGGAGTGGAACTGGGAAGGAAACGAGGGCATTGGGACCTTCCTCTCCATCCTCGGCACCTCCAACAGGGCGCTGTTCACCGACGAGAGCGGGGGCGGCGGTCCCCGCGACATCATCGACCTGGCGACCGGTGAGACCGTGGCGACGCTCCCCGCCGATTTCGGCTCGTATCCGAACTGGCGGCTGACTCCGGTCGGGGACGACAGCGGCGACATGATCTGGACGAAGCCGACCCTGGATGCGTCCGGCGAGGCGACGAGCTACACGATCGAGCGCGTCGACCCGCGCGACCTCGCGCATCCACGGTGGTCGACACCGTTGCAGGCGACCAAGGCGTCCCTCCACGTCCCGAACTTCGCGGCTTCCGGCCTGGTGCCGCTCGAGTACCTTGCGACTGGCCAGGTCAACGGCTGGCAGTCCACCCTGCTCGACATCGGCACGGGTGCGCTCAGCCATCAGGCTGCCGGCGGCACCCACCTCCCGCTGGGCGACGTGATCATCGAATACCGCGATCTGGTCGACGGTACCCCGACGACCATCGCCGGTCTCGACCAGACGACGGGCGACACCCTCTGGTCGATGCCGTTCCCGCAGGGCGCCTCGATCTCCGAGGCGAGAACCACGGCCAGCCGCCCTGGCTGGCTGGCCGGCATCGACGCGGGAGCCCCCTCCGGTGACCTGGTCCTCACCACCCCGTCGACCCTCACCCGCATCGACAGCAGAACCGGCGCCATCCAGCTGACGGCCGACATCGCCCACTGCGGCATCAGCCAGTGGTTCTGGGGCAACGGAAGCCGCGACGTCGTCGCCGACCAGGAGCGCAACTCCCTGATCGTCATCAGCGGAGCGAACGACACCTGCTCCATCGACCGCGACACGGGAGCCCCCACCCCCGTCGCCGACAAGGACTCGGCCCACTGGCCGCTCTACGGCCCAGAGGTCACGTACCCGAACAGCGCCACCATCATCGCTCCGGGCACAGGAGGCGCATACGACCGCCGAACGGGCGAAGAACTCTGGACGACCCCGACGGCCCAGGGCGAGAACTGGTTCTTCGCCGGAGGCATCCTGGTGCGCCAGGTGGGGCACCACGTGGAAGCGATCGGGTGACGGCGGTTCGCCGATGATCGGCCCAGCAGCGCCCGCCTCACAGTGAAGCGCCCGACCCCATCGGGAATCGGGCGGCGGCAGTGAGAAAGTAACGGTGGGCCCGGTGGGGCTCGAACCCACGACCCGCGGATTAAAAGTCCGATGCTCTGCCAACTGAGCTACAGGCCCTACCCTTCTAATCTAGCGTGGTTTCCCGACCGCTCGTGCCGGGCGGAGAATGGTGTGCATGAGCGACCATTTCCACAAGCCGACCACGTTTCCGAGCGGGATGTTCGAGGCGTTCATGGGTGGGGAGGACCCGGCGCAGATCAGCAGGGTCGCGCACGAGACCGCCAATGCCCTGCTCGCCAGGGTGCGTTCGAACCCCGATCCGGAGGTCGTGGATCGGCTGGTGGCGTTCACCGATGAGCACGGCATCGACGCTGTCGCCGAGTTGTGGTCGCGGTCGAGCGCCAAGAGTCTGCCGGGCGCGTTGTGGCGCATCTATCTTCTGCGGTTGCTGATCCGGCAGGATGCGGCGGGCACCGCCCTGCTGTATCAGCGCGGGACTGAGGTGGTCCCGTCCATCGATCCTGTCGTCGCCGGTGCGTCGTCGCCGGCCGGGCCCGCGGAGGTCACCGAACTGGCCGACCGCATCCTGCGCGGGTTGTTCGAGGGGGATTTCGCCGTCGCGCTCGATCGGGCCGCCGCGTTCTGCCGGGTCACGGCTGCCGGATGCGTGTCTGTCGCCGACGATCAGGAGAACACGGCGCCGGAGCGGTCCAGCGAGCTGACGACGCGCGCGCTGCGGTTCTCGCGCACGGCGGAGGAGCTCACCTCCTGCGCCAAGCTGTGGCGGCACGAGTCGCTCGAGTAGACGGCGGTACTCTCAGCGCATGGACGACAGCAAGAACAGCAACAAAAGCACCACGAGCAACCCCACCCCCAAGCAGCCGTGGTGGGTCGTCGGCCGCCTCCTCCCGGGGGCCATCGCGCTCACGGTGTTCTTCGCCGCCGCCTTCGCCCTCTCCTTCGCCCGGCTGCTACGCACCGACCTCCCGGATGCGAACCCTCTGCTGACCTGGGGCGGCATCGTCCTGGGGGTCATCGGGTTCGCCCTCGGCGTCGCCAGCATCGTCTACCACCTGCGCCGCAGGCGCGGCGGCCGCGATTAGTCAACCGGCGGCGGCGCATCCGGCGTTCTCGGCCCGCGAACGCCACGCCGCAGCATCGGCCGCGCGGCTCGGGTAAACTCGTTCAGCCGGGCCGCAGTAACCCCGGGCTCCAAAATTAGCCGCTCCGAGCGGCCTCGCGCCGAGAGGCGTTCTGCGGCCCGGTTTTTCGCGCCCTGCGGAGCGTTCGGTCCGGATCGCGGTCCGACCTGCGATGCTTGTCAGTGCGCCGAGAGACAGGAGACGCCGTGGACGATGAGGTGCCCGTCTCCTTCGACGACCTCCTCTCCCGCACCGCGGCCGGTGATCAGAGCGCGTTCTCCGTGCTCTACGACCACACCGCATCCCGGGTGCTCGGCCTGGTGCGGCGCGTGCTCGTCGACCCTTCCCAGTCGGAGGAGGTCACCCAGGAGGTTTTCCTCGAGGTCTGGCAATCCGCTTCGCGGTTCGATCCGAATAAGGGTCGAGCGTTGACGTGGATCATGACGATGGCCCACCGGCGCGCCATCGACCGGGTCCGTGCCGCGCAGGCGTCGCGGGACCGGGATGTGGCTGTGGGCATACGCGACCTGCCGACCGCGTACGACCAGGTGGCCGAGACCGTGGAGGTTCGCGTGGAGCACGAGAGGGTGGAGGTTGCGATGGCTGCGCTGTCCGATACCCAACGCGAAGCTGTGCGGTTGGCGTACTACGGCGGCCTCAGCCAGAGCGAGATCGCGGCCGAGCTCGGCATCCCGCTCGGCACAGCGAAAACTCGGCTGCGCGATGCGATGATACGGCTACGAAACGAACTGGGGGTGACCTGATGACCGACGAGGAACGTCGCTCTCCGTCGCGCCTCGGCTACGACCTGGGCGCTGAGACTCCAGAGGAGGCCCGCCAGTTCGAAGAGGTGGCGGCCGAGCTCGGCCGCGCCGCCGACCCCGTCACCCCTCCAGCCTCGCTGAAGGCCGACCTCTTCGCCAAGCTCGCGAGCACCCCGCAGCTTCCCCCGGTGGATGCGCAGGCGCCCGAGCCCGCTCCTGTCGCCGCCGTGCAGCCCGCCCCGGCCACCACGTC
>NZ_NCSR01000050.1:0-4092 GCF_002105485.1 Leifsonia sp. NCR5 | reverse complement strand
GGGTGGCCGGGGGCCGTCGATCGCTCCGGCGGTGAGGCGCTAGCCGCGGGAGCCGGTCTCTGCGGCGGCGGCGCTGTTCGACTTCTCACCGTCGCGGCTGACCGTCGCACGCAGCAGGTTGTTGAGTCCGGCGAGCGTCGCGGCACCGCTCAGCACGAGGAGCTCGATCGGCAGGTGCGTGGTGAATGCCCCGATCAGGAGGGTCAGCGCGCCGACCAGGAAAGCGAAAGACGACCAGCCGGCACGATGCATGGACTCAGCGTTCCACCTCGGTGCGGCGAAAGCAATCGACGCACGGAGTGGCCCGCCGGGTTGCCTGCACGCACTCAGCTCAGTTTCGGCGGGCCGATCATCAGCAGCGTGCCCATGATCGCGGCGATGAGGACGACCAGCGTGACGGCGAGCACAGGGACGTGGTTGAGCATCCACCGGAACAGGCGGCCGATGGCGGTGTGGTCGCGCGGGTCGTCGGTGGGGGTGGTGCGCCAGCGGCCGTCGAGGCGGCCGGTGCGGTCGGCCCACAGGTCGAACGGGATGGTGGCGTACGGCACGATCGCCGATGCTACCGCCACGACGATGACCGGGATGCGCCACCGCTGGTTCACGCCGACCAGCACGGAGGCGACGGCGTAACTGATGAACACCAGCCCGTGGACGGACCCGGCGACGAGCACCGGCCAGTCGCCGACCTTCGCCACGTACTTGAGCAGCATCCCGGCGATCAGCAGGGTCCAGGTGATCGCCTCAGCGATCGCGAGCGTCCTGTACAGCACACGAGGGGTCATGCTTCCAGCCTGACGGTTCGGCGTGCATCCCGAATCGTCCGAAAGTTGGAAAGCTCCCTGGTGCTGTTTACGCCTCGACGAGGGTGGAGCGGATGACCGAGGTGAAGAAGGTGAGACCGTCGATGCCGGAACGCATCGCGGCATCGGTGTCCGGGCCGAAACCGGGCTCGACCGCGTGCTCGGGGTGCGGCATGAGGCCGACCACGTTGCCGCGCTCGTTGCGGACGCCGGCGATGTCGTCGAGCGAGCCGTTCGGGTTGACGCCCTTATAACGGAACACGACCAGGCCTTCGCCCTCGAGGCGCTTCAGCTCCTCGGCGGACGCGATGAAGCCGCCCTCGCCGTTCTTCAGCGGGATGACGATCTCCTGGCCGGCCTCGAACCCGCTCGTCCACGGGGTGTCGGCGTTCTCGACCGTGAGGTGCTGGTCGCGGCGGATGAAGTTGCCGTGGTCGTTGCGGATCAGGCCGCCGGAGACGAGGTGCGCCTCGGCGAGCATCTGGAAGCCGTTGCAGATGCCGAGTACGGGCATGCCCTTGCCTGCGGCATCCACGACCTCGGTCATGATCGGCGACAGGCTGGCGATGGCGCCGCAGCGCAGGTAGTCGCCGTAGCTGAAACCGCCGGGAAGGACGAGGGCGTCGACGCCGTGCAGGTCGTGCTCGCCGTGCCAGAGGGCGACCGGCTCTGCACCGGCCAGACGGATCGCACGCAGGGCGTCGCGGTCGTCGAGGGAGCCGGGGAAGGTGACGACGCCGATGCGCATCAGGCGTCGACCTCTGCGGGGTAGTGGATGCCGACGACGTCTTCGATCACGGAGTTCGACAGGATCTCGCCCGCGATCTCCTCGACCGCGGCGCGCGTGGCGTCGTCGATCGGTCCGTCGACGGTCAGCTCGAACCGCTTGCCGACGCGGACGCCGGTGAACTGGCCCTTACCGGTGCGCGCGAGAGCGCCGGCGACGGCCTTGCCCTGCGGGTCGAGCAGTTCGGCTTTCGGCATGACTTCTACAACGATCGTTGGCAAGGCTTCACTCCGCTCGCGTGGTCCGGGGGATGCCACGATTCTACCGTGCTGCGGCGCGCTCATTCGCGCGGGCGGGCGGAGGCGCCGTCTGGTCGGGCGCCGCGACGGCGGCCGCGTAGGAGATGGCGACCGGTTCGAGTCGTGCGCGCATGGCGGCGAAGGTGACGGAGGCGGCTGCGCCCGGCCAGTCGGACGGCAGAGCGGCGAGCGGCAGCCCGGGGTCGAGGTAGGGGATCACGCGCCACTCGTCGAGGGCGCGCACCCAGCGGGCGAAGGCGTCGCGAGGGGTCGTGTCTGAGGTCGGGTCCAGGTCGGCCACCGGATACGCGTGGCGCGCCAGAAATCCGTCGTACGCCGCGCGGATCGCCGCCAGGTCGTACCAGCGTGGCAGCGCATCCGAGAGGTCGCCGAGCGCGATGGCGTGAGTGAACAGGACGGCCTGGTCGCGCATCCCGAGCTCGTCGATGGTCTCGGAGAGTTCGGCCTCGAGTCTGGCGGGCGCGATCCAGAGGCCGTCGGCGACGGTGCCGCAGCCGAGCGCGGAGAGGCGACGGCGCAGCTGGTGGCGGCGTGCGCGCTGGTGCTCGGGGAGGGAGAACGAGACGAGGCACCAGGAGGCCGGAGCGTCGGCATCCACTGCGGTGAAGATGCGGGCGTCCCCGCGCTCCAGCATGGGGAGCGCGCCCGGGTCGAGCGCGTAGCCGGCCGCGTCGCCGAGCGACCGGCGCTCCAGCACGCCGCGCGCGCACAGCCTTGCGAGGCTGGACCGGGCCGTGCTGGCCGGGATGCCCAGGGCGCCGAGCAGGTAGACGGCCCCGGATGCGCTCATCCAGCCACCGATCGGGCGTAGCACGCTGCCGACGATGGTGCGGAGGAGCGCCGTGGAACTGCCGGTGCTCGCTTCGAGGTCTTCGCGCGGGGTGTCCGGTGGTGGTGTGCCTGCTTTCGCTGTCACTGCCGCCGTCGGCAGGTCAGTCATGCGTGAGCTCGCCGAGCGCATCCCGCACGGCGACGATTCCCCGGTACGTTTCCTCGAAGCTCGTGCTCAGGGGGGAGAGGCCGAGGCGGAGGCCGTCCGGGTCGCGGTAGTCGGGGATCACGTCGCGCTCCCACAGCATCGCGGTCACCTGACGCATCGCCGGATGGTCGAGGGTCACGTGCCCGCCCCTCCGCTCGGCGTCGCGCGGGCTGACCACGGTGACGCCGAGCGGCGCGAGCCACTCGTCGGCCAGGGCGATGGCGAACTCGGTCAGCGCGACCGACTTGGTGCGCACGGCGTCGATCCCGCACTCGGCGATCATCGCGATGGTGTCCTGCATGGCGAGCATCCCGACGATCGGAGGCGTCCCGCTGATGAACCGCCGGATGCTCGGGGCCGGCTGATACTCCGGACCCATCGCGAACATGTCGGCGGTGCCCATCCAGCCCTGGATCGGCTGGACCAGACTGTCCTGCAACCCAGCACGCACGTAGCCGAAGGCCGGAGCGCCGGGGCCGCCGTTCAGATACTTGTACGTGCAGCCGGCCGCCAGGTCGACGCCCCAGGCGTCGAGTTCGACCGGCACGGAGCCCGCCGAGTGGCAGAGGTCCCAGAGCACCAGAGCGCCGGCGTCGTGGGCGATGCGCGTGATCGTCGGCACGTCGGCGAGGAATCCGGAGCGGTACGCGACCTGGCTCAGCACGACGAGCGCGGTCTGCGGCCCGACGACGGCGGCGACCTGCTCGGGAGTGACGCCCGCGTGCGTGTCCGCCTCGATCCAAACCAGGGTGAGGCCGCGCTCGCCCGCGATCCCGTCGAGCACGTAGCGGTCGGTGGGGAAGTTGTCGGTGTCGAGCACGATCTCGGTGCGCTCTGGCTGCGCATCCACTGCCGCGCGGGCCAGCTTGTAGAGGATGACGGTGGTCGAGTCGCCGACGAACATCTGCCCGGGCGCCGCCCCGACCACGGAACGGCCGATGGCGTCGCCGATGGTGAAGGGCAGTTCGAGCCACTCCTCATCCCAGCCGCGGATCAGCCGCCCGCCCCAGCCGTCGAGCAGGAAACGATGGATGCGCTCGACGCTCGCCCGCGTCGGACGTCCAAGCGAGTTGCCGTCGAGGTAGGCGACCACGCTGCTGGTGTCGTCGTCGATGCCCGCGAACCGGGTGCGGTATGCGGCGAGCGGGTCGGCGGCATCGAGGGCGCGCGCCGTGGCGAGCGGGTCGGGGATGGCGCTCGGGTCGGCGAAGTCGGACGGGGCGGCCGGGGTGGGGAGGTCGGCGGCGGTGAACCGCCGCCGAC
>NZ_NCSR01000005.1:0-203405 GCF_002105485.1 Leifsonia sp. NCR5 | reverse complement strand
GCCCCTCTACGCCTCCCCGCAGACCCCGCAGCCCGCCGCGCCGCCGTCCGCGCCGCCGGCACCATCGTCGCCCCAGCCACCTGTCGCACCGCCTGCCGCTCCGCCGACCCAGCCGCCCGCGCCGCCGACGCAGCCGCCCGCGCCGCCAGCCCCACCGGCCCCACCCGCGCCCTGACCGCTACCGCACGCAGAACGGCCCCCGATGCCGGAGCATCGGGGGCCGTTCGTCGCGCGGGGCGTTCGCGTCGTTACGCGAGTGCGCCGATCGCGAAGCTGACCGCGCCCTGGTCGTCCACCTGGGCGTCGAGGATCTTGTCGTCGAGGGCGACCGCGGCGCCCTCTTCGAGGAACAGGCGTGCGCCGCCGGACTCGACCACCTGGTCGGCGGGCTCCGGTGCGGGGGTGACCGCCGCCGCGAAGGACGTGTTCTGAGGGTTGTTGCTGCTGATTCGCAGTCCGGCCTCGTCCTGCGGGGCCTGCTCGGTGAGCGTCTTGACGATCGTGCTGGCGTTCTCTGTCAGGGTGAGCATGGTGCTCTCCTTTCCGTTTGTTTCCAGGAGTCGCCTACGCTCCCGCACCCGCCGCGACCCTGCAAGGGGAATCGCCGTCATTGCCAGGGAACACTCACCTGCGGCCCCCTCTAAGCTCGACCAATGGACTCTCTCATACCGGTCATCTGGTTGTGGCTCGCCATCATGACGGGCGGACTCGCGCAGGCCAAGGGCCGTTCCGGCTGGACCTGGTTCGTGCTCGGCCTCCTGCTGGGCCCGATCGCCGCGACCTGGCTGGTCGCCTGGAAACAGTTCCAGCCGACCACGCCCGCCGCTCCCGCCAGCCCGGCAGCGCCGTCACCGACCCCGGAGGCCGACCCCTCCTAGCCGTCGCGCAGCAAAGCCGCCCCGCGCGTCAAGCCCCGACGACCGCCACGAATTCACGGTTGAACGCGGGCAGGTCGTCGGGTTTCCGCGACGACACGAGCACGAACGGTCCCTCGTCCAGCACGACCTCCTCGTCCACCCAGCGGGCTCCGGCGTTGCGGTAGTCCGTCTGCAGGCTTGGCCAGCTCGTCAGCGTGCGGTCGGCGACCACCCCTGCTTCGATCAGCACCCACCCGCCGTGGCAGATCACGCCGATCGGTTTGCCGGCCGCAGCGAACGCCGAGACCAGGGCCACCGCATCCGGTTGTGTGCGCACGAAGTCGCCGTTCGCCACCCCACCGGGGAGCATCAGTGCGTCGTAGTCGTCGGCCGTCGCGTCGGCCAGGGTCACGTCGACCGGGAACGTGTCGGCCGGGGTCAGGTGGTTGAACGCCTGCACCTCTCCCGCCTTCTCGGAGACCAGGACCGGCGTTCCGCCTTCGTCGGCGACCGCTTTCCACGGCTCCACGAGCTCTGCCTGTTCGATGCCTTCCTCCGCCACCAGGAACGCGACCTTCTTGCCGTTGAGTGCCATTTTCTCTCCTTCTCTCCCATCCACCTGTACGCCTGTGACGCGGCAGAATGAACCCATGACGCACATCCCGGAGCTTCTTCTCAACGACGGCAACCGCATCCCGCAGCTGGGCTTCGGCGTGTACAAGATCCCGGATGCGGAGACCCCGGATGCGGTGCTCACCGCCATCGACGCCGGGTACCGGCACATCGACACGGCCGCGTTCTACGAGAACGAGCGCGGGGTGGGCGACGGCATCCGGCGGAGCGGCCTCGACCGCGACGAAGTGTTCGTGACCACCAAGGTGTGGTGGGACCAGAACGGCTACGACAGCACCCTCCGGTCGTTCGACCGCAGCCTCGAACGGCTCGGCTTCGACAGCGTCGATCTGTTCCTCATCCACTGGCCTGCGCCGAAGCACGACAAGTACGTCGACACCTGGCGTGCGCTCGAGACGATCCGGGATGAGGGGCGAGCCAGGTCGATCGGCGTCGCCAACTTCCACATCCATCACCTGGAACGGTTGGCTCGGGAGACGGACACGGTGCCTGCCGTCAACCAGGTGGAGCTGCACCCGTGGCTGCCGCAGGCGGAGGTGCGCGCGTACGGTGAGGAGCACGGCATCGTCACCGAGGCGTGGTCGCCGCTCGCCCGCGGCCGCATCCTCGGGAACGAACCGCTCGCGCGCATCGCAGAGAAGCACGGCGTGACACCTGCGCAGGCCGTGATCCGCTGGCAGCTTCAGCTCGGCAATGTCGTCATCCCGAAGTCGCTCACCCCTGACCGCATCCGCCAGAACTTCGACGTCTTCTCGTTCGAGCTCGACGCCGACGACCTCGCCACCATCGCCACCCTCGAGTCCGGCGAGCGCACCGGCCGCGACCCCGACGACCTCGGCTGACGCCCGCCCCGGCGCCGCCGCGCCCTGCGCTACTCGCCGGTCGGGTGCGCGCCGACCGCGTCGACGAGCCAGGCGTAGGCGAACGCGCGCTCCCGCCACGCCGAATACCGGCCGGATACCCCGCCGTGCCCGGCAGCCATCTCGATCTTCAGCAGCGCGTCGGCTCCCACCTCGCGCAGCCGCGCCACCCATTTCGCGGGTTCCACGTACAGCACGCGGGTGTCGTTGAGGCTGGTCACGGCCAGGATGCGCGGGTAGTGGGTGTCGTGCACGTTCTCGACCGGGGAGTACGACTTCATGTACGCGTACACCTCCTCGTCGTGCAGCGGGTCGCCCCACTCGTCCCACTCGATCACCGTCAGCGGAAGCGACGGGTCCAGGATGCTCGTGAGCGGGTCGACGAACGGCACCTCCGCCAAAATCCCCGAGAAGTATTTCGGCGCCAGGTTCGCGACGGCGCCCATCAGCAGGCCGCCCGCGCTGCCGCCCTGCGCCGCGAGCCGGTCCGGAGCCGTCCATCCGGTGTCGATCAGGTGTCGCGCGCTGTCCACGAAGTCGGTGAACGTGTTCTTCTTGTGCAGCTTCTTGCCGTGCTCGTACCAGAGCCGTCCCAGCTCGCCGCCGCCGCGCACGTGCGCGATGGCGAACACGATGCCTCGGTCGAGCAGGCTGAGCCGGGGGATGCCGAACGACGGGTCCATGCTCGCCTCGTACGACCCGTACCCGTAGAGCACGAGCGGCGCGGGCTCGCCCGGCGTGACCAGGTCGCGCCGGTACACCAGCGAGATCGGGATGCGCGTGCCGTCCTTCGCGGTCGCCCACTCGCGCTTCTGGGCGAACAGCGCAGGGTCGAACTCTCCGAGCACGGCCTGCTGTTTGCGCATCCGGAGTTCGCGGGTGCGCACGTCGTAGTCGTACACAGTGGAGGGGGTGACGAAGCTGCCGTAGCCGAGGCGCAGGGTCGGCTGAGTCCATTCGGGGTTGCCGCCGGCGCCGACGGTGAAGAGTTCTTCGTCGAAGTGCAGCTCGTGCAGGGTGTCGTCGGCGGAGCCTCCGTCTTCCGGCACGCACGCGACGGCCACGCGGGTGAGCCCCTCCCTGCGGTATTCGACGGCCACGAAGTCGCGGAACGCGTCCACCCCTTCGAGCCGGACGTCGGGGTTGTGGGGGAGCAGCACGCGCCTGGCGCCCTGCGGGTCGTCGGCGGCCACGCTCACCAGCTCGAAGTTGACGGCGTCGTCGTTGTGCACGATCAGCAGCCGGTCGCGTCCGCCGACGACGGCGTGCTCGACGTCGTACTCGACGCCCTCCTTGCGCGGCCAGACAACGGCGAACTCGCCGGTCGGGTCGCTCGACCGCAGCAGCCACGCCTCGCTGGTGATGTTCGACCCGGCCTCGATGACCAGGAAGTCGCGACTGCGGGTGAGCCCGACGCCGATCCAGTAGCGCTCGTCCGGCTCGTGGAACACCTGCACGTCGGTGCCGGGTGCGCCGTCCCCGACCCTGTGCCGCCACACCGTGTCCGGACGCCAGGCGTCGTCGACGGTCGTGTAGAAGATGTACTCGCCGCTCTGATCGAACAGCGCACCGGATGCGGTGTCCTCGATCTCGTCGGGGAACTCCACCCCGTCGTCCACCAGCGACCGCACCCGGATCGTGTACCGCTCGTCGCCTTCCGTGTCGACCGCCCACAGCAGTCGCGTGCCGTCGGCGCTCACGTCGAAGCTGCCGAGCGCGTAGAACTCGTGCCCCTCCGCCTCAGCGTTGTCGTCGAGCAGGATCTGCTCACCCGGCAGCCCGTTGCGCTGCGCCTCCTCGTCGAGCGCCGGCGGCTCCCAGTCGTCAGCGCCGGCGATGGGCGCGCGGCAGTGGATGCCGTACTGCTTCCCCTCGACCGTCCGCGTGTAATACCACCAGTCGCCTTCGCGGGTGGGGACGCTCAGATCGGTCTCGCGGGTGCGCCCTTTGATCTCTTCGAAGATCTGCTCGCGCAGCAGCGCCAGGTTCTCGGTGCGGGCGTTGGTGTACGCGTTCTCCTCGTGCAGGTGAGCGACGACGGCCGGATCGTCCTTGTCGCGCAGCCACTCGTACTGGTCGACGTACACGTCCCCGTGATGGATGCGTTCTGTCGGCTTCTTCGGCGTGATCGGCGGCGTGAGCATTCCATCAGGCTACCGTCCGCCATCCCGCCCGCGCCCGTCGAGCTCGGCCCCGAGCGCCAGCAGAGCCGAGTGGATGCGCGCGAAGTCGACCGGCGCCGCGAGGCTCTTCCGCGCCTCCCTGACCGCGCGCCGCAACCGCGCGGCGGCGGTGTCGGCCGCGCCATCACCCGCGAGCCGCGCATCCACTGCCGGCCCCAGCGCGAGCGCCACCTCGATGCAGTCGATCGCCCTGATCGTCTTCCGCCCGCCCACGATGCGCCGCGCCCGGTGCGCCGGCGCCAGTTGTTCGACGCGGGCCAGGGACGTTCGGAACGCCCCGACCCGCTCGTCCGGCGGTACAGCGGGGTCGGCCGGGGCGAACACCGCACCGAGCGCCACCAGCATCTCCGACAGTCGCTTGCGCACCACATCGTCGGAGCGGACGGGCAGCACGAACCACGCCGCCGCGATCCCGATCACCGCACCGGTCACGATCGCGAGCACCCTCTCGCCGAGCACCGCCCAGAGCGACGCTCCCGTGGGCGCGACGCCGAGCAGTCCCTGGAGCAGCGCGACGGCGAGCGTCACGGCCAGCGCCCAGAACGCGTAACTGTATCCGCGCAGCCAGGTGCCGACGAACAGGGCGGCGAAGATGACGACGACCGCGAGCATCCCGGTCGGCTCCGCCACGAACGTGAACGCCACGGCGACGATTGTGCCGCCCAGCGCCCCCGCCACCCGTAGCGCACTCTTGTGCACCACATCCCCGCGCCCCCGGTTGCCGGAATTGACGATGAAAGCGGTCAGCACGGTCCACATCGCATGGTCGGGGAACAGCAGCCAGCCAGCGACGAACGCCGCGGCGAGGGCCGCCGCCATCTGCAGCGCCATGCGGGTGCTCGCCGGGAGGCGGCGGGGCGCAGGGGCGGCAGCGGCGGCCGCCCCGGCACCCTCGCCCGCCCGAGCACCCTCGCCCGACCCAGCAACCTCACCCACAACCGCAACCCCCGCCAGCACCCCAACCTCCCTGGCGACCGCCACCCACGCAACAGCCACCACGGACGCGCCGACCAGCAGCACCAGATCCAGCCACCACCGCCCGGTCTGCGCCCCCGCCCCCGGGGCGACGAGGATCGCTGTGAACGGCAGCGTGACCAACGCCCCCAGCCGCGCAATCCTCCCGCCGAACCGCCGCATCCAGATCGGCACGCTCATCCCGGCCACGAACGCGACCGCGCCGACCACCGGCGCCGCGACGAGCAGCCACCCGACCCCCGCCGCCACCAGCCCGATCACGGGAAGCAGCGCCGCCGACCGCGCAAACTCACCCCGCGACGCGAACGTCCTCCGCGACAGCGTCAGGGCCACCACGGTCGCAAGCACAGCGGTGCCGTACCCGCCTCCGACCGCGACCGCGATCCACCACATGGTCGCGCACGCTCCCGCGGCGGCCGCGACGGAGATCAGGGCGGAGAGCCCGGCGCGGGCCACGGGATGCATGGGTGCATTTTCTCACCCGCCCGGCGTTCCGCCACGACCCGCTCCGGCCCGCCACACCCCACCGGCTACTCTGAACAGATGAGCGAGAAATGGTGGCAGTCCGCCGTCGTCTACCAGGTGTATCCCCGGAGTTTCGCGGACAGCAACGGTGACGGCATCGGCGATCTGCGTGGTGTCATCGACCATCTCGACCACCTGGATGCGCTCGGCGTCGATGTGGTCTGGCTCTCGCCGATCTACGCGTCGCCGCACGACGACAACGGGTACGACATCAGCGACTATCGCGCCATCGATCCCGCGTTCGGCACCTTCGACGACTTCGACGAGCTGTTGCAGGAGCTGCACGCGCGCGGCATGAAGCTCGTGATGGATCTGGTCGTCAATCACACCTCCGACGAGCACGCGTGGTTCGTCGAGTCGTCCGCGGGGCCGGACAGCCCGAAGCGCGACTGGTACTGGTGGCGGCCGCCGCGCGACGGCAAGGCGCCGGGGGAGAGCGGTGCGGAGCCGAACAACTGGGGGTCGTTTTTCTCCGGGTCGGCCTGGCAGCTCGATCAGGCGAGCGGCGAGTACTACCTGCACCTGTTCTCCCGCAAGCAGCCCGACCTCAACTGGGAGAACCCGGAGGTGCGGGATGCGGTCTACGAGATGATGAACTGGTGGCTCGACCGCGGCGTCGACGGGTTCCGGATGGACGTCATCAACCTCATCTCGAAGGTGCAGGACCTGCCGGACGGCGTCGTTCCTCCCGGCGCGCTCTACGGGGACGGTTACCCGTTCTACGGGCAGGGGCCGCGCATCCACGAGTTCCTGCACGAGATGCACGAGCGTGTTTTCGCGGGGCGCGACGACCGGTATCTCACGGTGGGAGAGATGCCCGGCGTCACCGTCGACCAAGCTCAGCTGTTCACCGATCCGACGCGCGGCGAGCTGGACATGGTGTTCCAGTTCGAGCACGTCGACCTCGATCATGGGCCCGGCGGCAAGTGGGATCACCGCCCGGCGTCGGTGCTCGACCTCAAGCGGTCGTTCGCGAAATGGCAGGACGGCCTCGCCGAGCGCGGCTGGAACAGTCTGTACTGGAACAACCACGACCAGCCCCGCGTGGTCAGCCGGTTCGGCGACGACGGCGATGCGCGCATCCCGTCGGCGAAGGCGCTCGCCACCGTGCTGCACCTGCAGCGGGGCACGCCGTACGTCTACCAGGGCGAGGAGCTCGGGATGACGAACGTGCCGTTCCGCGGCATCGAGGACTTCCGTGACATCGAGACCCTCAACCACTACGCGGAGGCCGTCGACGTGCTCGGTGCCCCGGCCGAGGAGGTGCTGGCCGCGCTGCGCACCACGAGCAGGGACAACGCCCGCACCCCGGTGCAGTGGTCGGATGCGCCGAACGCCGGGTTCACGACGGGCACGCCGTGGATCCCGGTGAACCCGAACTTCCGCGAGGTCAATGCGGCGGCGGAACGGCGCGACCCTGACTCGGTGTTCGCGTACTACCGCAGCCTCATCGACCTGCGGCATCACGACGAGCGCGTCTCCAGCGGGACGCTCGAGATGGTGCTCCCCGAGCATCCCCAGGTGTTCGCGTACACGAGGACGCTGGGCCAGCGCCAACTGCTCGTGCTCGTCAACCTCACCGGAGAGCAGGCGGACTACGAGCTTCCGGACGCGCAGGTCTGGGCGGGTGCGACGACCGTGCTGAGCAACCTCCCGGATGCGCGGGGCGGAGTCACCGGGACGCTCGCGCCCTGGCAGGCCCTCGTGCTCTCCCGCGACGACGCCTGAGCCGAAAAGTCAGGCACCGCTTGCCACCAGCGGCGGGCGGGTGTCTGATGAGCCCCAGGAAAGCTCTGCGGAGCAGAGCCGGGGAGGCGGTCATGGGCAGCTACGTCGCACGGGCCGAAGTGGATGTGCGCGCGCCGCGTTCGACGGTGTGGCGGGTGCTCACGTCCAACGGTGCGCATCCGGAGATCATGTTCGGCGCCGACGTGGAGTCGGACTGGCGCATCGGGAGCCGCATCGTCTGGCGCGGTGAGTGGAACGGGAAGACGTTCGAGGATCACGGGCGCGTGATCGAGTTGCAGGAGCCGAGTAGGATCGTGCTCACGCACTTCAGCCCGCTGAGCGGGTTGGACGACGTCCCGGAGAACTACCACTCGTTGCGGTTCGAGCTGGATGAGACGCCGACGGGCACTCACGTCACCCTCGACCAGGACAACAACCCGACGGCGGAGGCGGCGGAGCACTCCCGGGAGAACTGGACGACGATGCTCGCCGGTGTGAAGGCGGTCGCGGAGCGCGCAGCTTCTAAGCCGTGATCGCCTCGTTCAGGTACGCGCCGATGAACACGTCGAACGCGGACACCGTCTTCTCCTTGTCGCCGGTGAGCAGATAGCCGAAGTGGAGTCCGGCCGCGGTGTCGGCGAGCCAGTGGGCGAGCACCGCGGCGCGCCGCTTCTCGACGCCATTGCTGGTGAGCCAGCGCTGCACGACCGCGAGCCAGTCGGTGAACGACGTGGTGATGCGTGTGCCGATCTCCGGGTCGATCGGTTCGAGCGCGCCGGCCTCGAACTGCAGGCGCAGGCCGGTGCGGTTGCCCTCGCGGAGCGAGTGGCGGAAGGCCTCGCTGTACCAGTCCGCGAACTGCTGACGGTCGAAACCGGCGATGTCGACGCCGACGGCCGCCTCGGACTGCTGGCGCACACCCTCCTCGAGGATGGCGTCGATCATGCCCTGACGCGAGCCGAAATGGTAGACGAAGGAGTACGTGCTGACCCCGAGGGAGCTCGCCAGACTGCGAAAGGTCATCCGCGACAGAGGCTCGGTCGCAACATGTTCCATGATGCGGCCCAAAAGCTCTGGCTTTCGACTGGGGTCTGGTGTACGTCCCACGCGATAACCATAAGCGAGCCGCCGCTCACGAAGGAAGGCAAATCAGGGTATAAAAACCGGAATCCCAATATCGCTTTCGGGGCCGCGTCAGCCGCGTCCTGGAGGGTTGGCGCCGCCGTTGCCCGGACCGCCGTTGCCGGGGCCGCCGCCGTTGCCCTGGCCGCCGTTGCCGCCGCCCGCGGGGGGAGCGGGAGCGGTCGGTGCGGTCGGCGTCGGCGGCTTCGGCGCAGGCGGAGCCTTCGTGAACTTCGCATCCGGCCCGGGGAACGCCGTCCCGCCGTAGACGGCGTTGAGCGCGGCCAGGATCGGCTTGGCGATGGCGAACTTCACGTTGCCGCCTCCAATGCCGTTGAACGACTGGCTGCGCAGCGCGACCGCGCCTTCCACGTTGCCGACCCAGGTGGCCTGGGCGACCTTGGTGGTGGAGGTGACGAGCCAGTTCTCCAGCGAGTCGTCCGTCGTGCCGGTCTTGCCGAAGATCGGGATGCCGTCGTTCGGGTTGGCCGAGGTGGCCGTTCCTCCGCGGAGCACGCCCTGCAGTGCGAAGATCGCGGCGGCCGCGACACCGGGATCGATCGGCGTGGTCGAGCACTGCGTCTTCGGAACGGCGTGCTCCGTGCCGTCAGCGTTCAGGATCTTGTCGATGGCGATCGGGCTGCAGGCGACCCCGTTGTTGGCGATGCCCGCGTACGCGGTGGCCATCGTGATCGGGGCGATGTAGTTGGTGCCGAGCACGGAGGAGGGGTTGGCCATGAAACGGTTGGCCTCTTCGTCCGCGCCGTGGACGAGCAGATCCTGCGCGCGCTGCTTGATGCCGCACAGGTCGAGCTTGGTAGCCATCTGGGCGAAGATCGTGTTGATCGACTGCGCCGTGGCGTTCATCACGGTGGTGCTGCTGACCGATTCGCCCTCGTCGTTCGAGACCGGCCACGGCGCTCCGCCGATGTCCTGACACGGATCGCTGGAGTGGAACGACGACTGCGGGAACAGGTGCTGTGTGCCGTTGACGGACTCGTACAGCGAATGACCCTCCTGCAGCCATTCGAGGAGGTCGAACGCCTTGTACGCCGAACCGGTCTGGAAGCCTTCCGACCCGCCATCCACGTAGTCGGTGTTGTAGTTGACGGCCGTGGTCGCCGGAGCAGGGGCCGCGGTGTTGTCGTACGGCCGGTTCTGCACCATCGTCACGACGCGTCCCGTTCCCACTTCCACCGACACGTTGGAGGAGCCGAGGTCGAGGTACGGGCTCGCGGGCGGGATGTACGCGGCGATGGATGCCTGGGCCGCCCCCTGCAGGTCGAGGTTGAGGGTGGTGTAGATCTTCAGGCCGCCGCGGTTGAGGAAGCCGGAGCGGTCGTCGCTCGTCTTGCCGAAGATCGCGTTGTTCTCGATCTGGCGCTCGACGTAGTCGCAGAAGAATGCCGCGTTGAACTGCTGGGCCGTCATGCAGCCGTTCTGCACCGGAGTGATCTTGGGCTCGACCTTGGTCGCCTTCGCCGCGTCGTGCTCCGCCGTGGTGATCTTGCCGTTGGCGAGCATCCGGTCGAGCACGTAGTTGCGGCGGTCGAGCGTCTCCTTGTATCCGTCGGCCGCGCCGTTCTCCTTGCTGGTGGGCTTGTCGATGCGCAGGTTGTCCGGGTTGTTCAGGATGGCGATGAGCGTGGCGGACTGCTGCAGGTTGAGAGCTTTCGCAGAGACGCCGAAGTAGTATTCGGCCGCCTGCTGAACGCCGTAGGTGCGGCCGCCGAACAGAGCGATGTTGAGGTAGCTCTGCAGGATCTGGTTCTTGGTGTATTCCTTCTCGAGACCGATTGCGTAGCGCATCTCCTTGAGCTTGCGCACCGGGTCGACCTCTGTGGCGTCGTTGTAGCAGGACTCGTATGCCGTGAGCTGCTTCTTCTGCACGGCGGCCGTGGCCGTCACATCCGGCTGCTTGTTCTCGCAGCGCTGCACCAGGATGTTCTTGACGTACTGCTGCGTGATCGACGATCCGCCCTGCACGTCTTTGTGGAGGGCCGTGAGCATCGCGCCGCGGATCGTGCCCGTGACGTCGACGCCGCCGTGCTCGTAGAACCGCGGGTCCTCCGTGGCGATGGCGGCGTCTTTGAGGTTCTGCGAGATGTCGTCCCAGCCGACCTCCACGCGGTTCTGCGAATAGAAGGTCGCGATGGGCACGTCTTTGCCCCCGGACTTCGCGTACATCGTCGATGCCTGCGCGAGCGGCTCGACCTTGATGTACTCGGGGAGGCCGTCGAAGACGCCGATGGTCGAGTCGGCTGCCGACCCGGTCAGTGCGACGGCCGGCGTGACGGCGGCGGCGCCGAGCACACCCGCGACGGCGCTGAGCGCCACGAACCCCAGGAGCGCGGGCGCCCATCCCCATTTGCTGCGACCCGAAGATTTCATGGCGTCATGATACGCGGCGAGGTTGGCGGTTTCACCGGGACACCGTCAGGTTGGGGAGAAGCACGGGATGTGGATGGACGGTGTCACTCGTCCCGGAGCTTGTCGCAGAGCTCGGCCAGGCGGTCGAGCTCTGCGGGGTCGAGCCGTCCGCCGACGCGTTCGGTGATCGTCCGCATGTGCTCGACGGCGACCCGCCGGAACATCTCGAAGCCGGAGTCCGTCATCCGGATCACCGTGCCGCGCGCATCCGACGGCTCCGGGCATTTCGCGACGAGTCCGCGGGCGACCAGCCTGTCGACCAGCCTGCTCACGCTGGGCTGGGTGAGCAGCACGTGCTTGTTGAGGTCGCGCAGGCGGAGCGAGCGGTCGGGCTGCCTGGAGAGGTTGAACAGCACGTCGTATTCGTTGAACGAGATGTCCCTGGTCGGGAACTCGGCGGCGAGGGTGCGCATCACGGCGACCTGGGCACGGAACAGCGACTCCCACGCCGACACGGCGTTGACGCGTGCAGACGCGCGCCGCGCGTCGCCCGTCCGCTCGCCGGTTCCGGCGTGCGTGCCGGTTCGCTCGCCGGTGCTCGCTTGCGCCTCTGTACGCATGATGCTGCTGCCTCCTCGGGTGGGACGAATGCTCGATGCATTCGCATCCTTCCACCAACCGGTGACAGTTCCATCCGTGCCAGCACGGGATCCTGGATGTGGCGGGACCGGCGTTAACAGATTGAGGGCCGGCCGCAGAGGCTAGCGGCCGGCCCTCTCCCTTGCACCAAGAGTGTCCTGCAATCACATTCCGCGTTGGCTGCCACAGCAAACAACTAACGCTCTTGAACTATATAACGAAGAGGTAACGGGATCTAGTTATCTGTTCGTTATTTTTGCTGCGAATTTTCTATGTGCGCTTTCGAGCCGGCTCAGCGTCCTCGTTCAGGTGGTCGAGGGTCTCGGTGAGGCGCCCGAGGAACGCGCTGACGACGCGCGCCTGGTCTTCGTCGAGGGATGCGGCGACGGCCAGCAGCCTGTCGTGCATCTGCCCGAGCGTCTCCCTGACCTCTTCGTCCGCGCCCGGGGTGGCGGTGATGACGATGCTTCGCCGGTCGTTCGGGTGCGGCGCCCGCTGGATGTGCCCGGATGCGCTGAGCCGGTCGAGCATGATCGTGATCGACGACGACTTCATGCCGAGCAGTGCCGCGAGGTCGGCGGGCGTGGCCAGCCGGCCCTCTTCTTCTGCGCGGAGCAGGAAACGCAGCGCGCGCAGATCGGCCTCGCCCATCTTCATGGACTCGCGGGTGCGTCTGCGCATCGCCTGTTCGACGGCGCGGTAGGTGCGCAGCGAGCGGAGGACGCGCACCGTGCTGGCGGGCGCCGTTTCAAACCAAGGGTGTTCGGGCATACGGCCGCCAGTTTACCCGGCGTGTCGCGAGGTCAGTGCTTCGCCCTGTCGGCGGTCCTGTCGCCCGCTCTGTCCGTGGCGGGACGTGCGCTGTCGATGTGGTCGACGGCGTCGCGCAGGCGGTCGATGAAGTCCACGATCGTGTCCGCGTCCTCGTCGGAGAGGGAGGCGGCGACCTCGACCAGCTCTTCGCGGATGTCGCCGAGGATGGCCTTGTGCAGCTCGTCCGTCGGAACGGTGGGCACGATGATGAGCGCGCGCCTGTCGAACGGGCTCGGCTCGCGCCGGACGTGCCCGGCCTTCTCGAGCCTGTCCAGGAGGATCGTGATGGAGGAGCTCTGCACGCCGAGGTAGTCGGCGAGCTCCTTCGGCCCGACGTTGACGCCGCGCTCGTTCGCCCGGAGGAGGTAGCGGAGTGCCGAGATGTCGTTCTCGCTCATCCGCATCGCCTGCTCCGAGCGTCGCTGCATGGCCGCGTCAGCGGCTCCGTACGCTCGCATGGCTTCGAGGACGGCCACGGCTCTCTCCCGTTCCGCCTCCGGTCCGTACCAGTAATGAGGCGTCGAACCCTGTTTGTTCGTCGTCATGCACTAGATGATAGACCAACTACAAGCTAGTCAATCTAGCGATGCCGCTAGACCGCCACCGGCGCGGCCATCGCCGATGCGTTCGTCAGCGCGGCCGCGGGGGTGCGCTGCCTGCGCTTGGACAGCGAGGTGACCTCGACGGGCTCCGGAGGAACGACGACTCCGGCCGACCTGCTGGCCATCTCCATCATCAGTTCGAGCCAGGCGTCGTTGAGGCGGTCGGCCGAGTCCCGGCTGAACTCGTAGCGCAGCGGGATGGCGTTGTCGATCCAGACCGAGTGCCTGCCCGGCGTCGAATGCTCCGTGGTCCAGCTCAGCAGGAAGGGCTCCCTGCGCCGCAGTTTGACCGTGATAACCGCTTGGATATGGGCGAGGACCCGATCCTCGAACTCGAATCCTTCGCCGTCGTACACCAGCACACCCATGACACGCTCCCCATCTCGTCGTGCGCCCATCATGGCGACAACATGAGGATAGCGTATTACTAGATCGTCTAGCTACGCATGTTCGGGAATATTCATTGCTGTAGCTATTAGCGTATCCGGAGCCGTGAATCAACCCCCCTGGCCAAATTTGTCTCAGCGTCGGACTATCTAGAGAATCTAGTTATCCATCACCGAGAAGCTCGAAAGGGCACACCATGACGATCGCGACAGACGCACCGGCGACGATGACGGCACCCTCGCTGGACGCAGCAGACGCCGCAGGCGCCACCCAGCCGGCGGGAGGCACGGAGTGCGTGACCTGGCGCATCCCCACGGCGGGACTCTGGGTCGCCGAGACCCCCTCCGCCTACCTCGGGATGGTCGACCACAGCCGTGACGGGTTCGTCGCCACCAGCAGCACGGGCCGCGACCTGGGCGTCTTCGCCACCCTTGCCGATGCTCAGCTCGCGGTCTACCGCACCTGGTCGACGCCGGATGCTGCACCGCGCGCCGGCTGGACGTTCCGCGGCTCGGCCGCCCACTAACTCTCCGACCTCCCAACCGTCCCCAACAAGAAGGAATCACCTCGAAATGCTCGCCCTCATCATCGTCCTGCTCGTCGTCTGGGCCATCCTGGCCGTCCTCGGCTTCGCCATCAAGGGACTCCTCTGGCTCGCGATCCTCGGTCTGGTCTTCTTCGTGATCACCGCGATCGTCGGGTTCATCCGACGCAACAGCAGGGCCTGAACGCACCGTACGAACAGAGCGGGCCTCCCCGGCGACCACGGTCGCGGGGGAGGCCCGCTCTTCGTGTTCCCGGGCATGCTGGACAGAGCACTCGAAAGCGAATACTCTAAACAAAGTATTCGGAGGTGAACATGTCCAAACGCGCGATCTCGAACCCGCTGGCCCTCGCGGTGCTGTCCTGCCTGTGGGAGCGGCCGATGTACCCGTACGAGATGACCACGTCCATGCGCGAGCGCGGCAAGGAAGACAGCATCCGCCTCAACTTCGGATCCCTCTACGCGGTCATCAAGTCGCTGGAGAAGCACGGCTTCATCGTCGCCACCCAGACCGAGCGGGAGGGCAACCGCCCGGAGCGCGTGGTCTACGAGATCACGGACGCGGGCCGCCGCGAGGCCGACGAGTGGCTGAGCGAGCTCATCGACACCCCCGTCAAGGAATACCCGGCCATCGAGACCGGCCTCTCCCTCCTCCCGATGCTCCCGCCGCAGACCGCGCTCGAACTCCTGGAGAAGCGGGTGGAGCGGCTCGACGACGAGATCGCCTCCCGGCACCGCCAGCTCGACGAGATCGGCGACAGCCTCCCCGAGCTGTTCATGGTCGAATTCCACTACCGCCAGGCGGTGCTGGATGCGGAGCGCGCGTACATCGCGGGGCTCGCATCGCGCATCCGGGACGGGTCGATCGGCGGCCTGCAGATGTGGGAGGGGCTGCACGCGCTCCTCCGCGAAGGACTCAGCATGGCCGACATCCAGCAGAGGGTGTCGGCGGGCGACTTCGGGCAGGAGGTGGCCGACCTGCTGGGCTAGAAAACGAACCGATGGCCGGAGAGCGGCAACTCTCCGGCCATCCAAACCCCAGTCGTTCCGTGAGGAACCTGCGTCAACAGTCACCGAGGGTCCATTTCCAATGGTATCGCGCGGGTCTCTCACGAACGGCTTCACTCGAAAGGAAGCCATCGTGACAACCGAATATCCGTCGGCGCTCATCGCCGACGATCTCAGAAAGTCCTACCCGGCCGGCAGGGGCAAGCCGCCCGTGCGCGCCGTCGACGGCCTCAGCTTCACCGCTGAGACCGGCACCGTCTTCGGGCTGCTCGGCCCGAACGGCGCGGGCAAGTCCACCACCATCAAGATCCTCTCGACGCTCGCGCGTGCGGACTCCGGCCGCGCGATCGTCGCGGGCATCGACGTGGCCAGG
The DNA here is from genome assembly GCF_002105485.1 of Leifsonia sp. NCR5. Taxonomy (NCBI): domain Bacteria; kingdom Bacillati; phylum Actinomycetota; class Actinomycetes; order Micrococcales; family Microbacteriaceae; genus Leifsonia; species Leifsonia sp. NCR5. The sequence goes on along the minus strand of NZ_NCSR01000005.1, from coordinate 187,786 downwards.
CATCCGGGCAGGGTGCGCCGTTCGATCGGGTTCGTGGCGCAGAAGTCCGTCGCGGATCCGACGGACACCGGCGCGGAGAACCTGGTGCTCGCCGGCAGGCTGCAGGGTCTGTCCGGTCGGGATGCGCGCGCACGGGCCGCAGAGCTGCTCGGCCGGTTCGGTCTGGCGGAGCACGCCACCCGCCAGGTGAAGACGTACTCGGGCGGCATGTCCCGCAAGCTCGACGTCGCCATCGGCCTGATGCACCGTCCGGCGGTGCTGTTCCTGGACGAGCCGACCACCGGCCTCGACCCGGAGGCGCGGGCGGAACTGTGGGCGGAGATCGAGCGGATGACCGCGTTCGAGAACATGACCGTGCTGCTCACCACGCACTATCTGGAGGAGGCGGACAGGCTCGCCAAACGGCTCGCCATCGTCGACAGGGGAACGGTCGTGACGGCCGGGACCCCGGAGGAGTTGAAGAACGACCTCCGCGGCGACGCCGTGATCGTCGAGCTCACCGCAGACGCCGACCCGTTCGCGGCCCTGACCGCCCTCGGACGAGTGGATGCGCTGAGTGAGGTCGGCGGCGACGGCCGCACCCTGCGCGCCCGCGCAGACAGCGGCGCCGCCACGCTCCCGCTCGCGCTCGCAGCGCTCGAGGCAGCAGGCATCGCCGTCGCGTCCGCGACCCTCGCTCGGCCGAGCCTCGACGACGTCTACCTGCGGCACACCGGCCGCACCCTCACGAAAGCTCAGGAGACCGCGCAGGACGCAGCATTGGAGAACGCATCATGACCGCCATTGCCCCCACCAGGATCCACTCGGAGCGCACGGCGTCCGGGCCGTCGTTCTTCACCCACACCGCCGTGCTGACCGCGCGCTTGCTGCGCGCTGCCTGGCGGATGCCGGTGTTCCTCGTGATGAACCTGGTGCAGCCGATCATCTGGCTGCTGCTGTTCGGGCAGCTGTTCAAGGCTGTCGTGCAGATCCCGGGCTTCGGCAACGGGCAGAGCTATCTGGAGTTCCTCACGCCCGGGATCGTGATGATGATGGCGCTGTTCGGCAGCGCGTGGTCGGGCACGGTCTACATCCAGGACATGCAGCGGGGTGTGATGGACAGGTTCCTCACGTCGCCGACCAGCCGTCCGGCGATGATCGTGTCCACCCTCGTCTACCAGTCGATCCTGGCCGTGGTGCAGTCGCTCGTGGTGCTCGGGATCGCGTTCTGGGCCGGGGCACGGTTCGAGGGCGGGTTCACCGGGATCGTGCTGCTGCTGCTCGCGGTGGTGCTGCTGACGGCGGTGTTCTGCTCGCTCTCGAACGCGGTCGCCCTGCTCGCGAAGGAGCAGACGGCGCTGATCGGCATCTCGCAGCTGATCACGCTGCCGCTGATGTTCCTTAGCTCCGCGATCATGAACACGAAGCTCTCACCGGAGTGGGTGCAGAACGTCGCGGCGTACAACCCGTTCGAGTGGGCGGTGATCGTCGGCCGTCAGGCGCTCTCCGCGCATCCCGACTGGTCGTCGCTCTGGCTGCACGTCGGCCTGCTCGCCGCGCTCACGGTCGTGATGGCCGCTCTCGCCACCTCGGCCTTCCGCGCCTACCAGCGTTCCGCCTGACCCGAACAATCGAGTCCGAAGTTATTCACGCGCCACGCCGAGTGGCACCGTGAAGAACTTCGGACTCGATGGCGTGGCGGCTTAGAACAGGTCGGGGGAGGGGGCGGACGCGTGCCGGATGGACACGTCGGCGTGACGGTCGAAGCGGTAGCCGACGCCGCGGACGGTGCGGACGATGTCCTCGTACCGTCCGAGCTTCGAGCGCAGGCGGCGCACGTGGACGTCGATGGTGCGCTCGTTCGGCACCTCGTCGTCCGCGGAGCCCCACAGCGACGAGATCAGCTCGGCGCGCTCGATGGTGCGGCCCTCGCGCAGCACCAGGTACTGAAGGAGCTCGAACTCCTTGTACGTGAGCGCGGCGGTCTGGTTGTCGAGGAGGAGGCGCTTGCGCGAGATGTCGACGACGACGCCACCGGATGCGCGGTCCTCGTCCTCGTCCGGCGTCACCTGGTGGCGGTGCTTGGCGATGGCGGAGGGGTCCTGCAGGGCGAGGCGGACGACATCCACGTCGCGTCCACCGGCTCCTTCTGGAGCGAGTGCGACGGCGGCGTACGTCTCTGCGGACGGTGCGATCTCGGCGGTGAGGCGCTTCAGGGCTTCGACGATGCGGCCGAGGTCGGTGCCGGCTGCAGCGGCCTTGGCCTCGTCGATGCCGACGTAGAGGACGAATCCGCGGGCCTCGGTGCCGTTCGGCACGGCGCGGATCTGGGTGGCGGGGACGGCGGGGGCGGCGGCCGGCGTCGGAACCGCTGCTGCGGGAGCCGGGGCTGCCGCGAGGTGACGGCTGGGGGAGTAAGCGGTGTCGATGGTTGCCAGAGACATGGGATGGGTCCTTTGCGATGATGCGGTGAATCCCCTGCCGGATACGGCGTCCCCGGTGGCGTCGAAACGTTCGACGTGTACAGGTAGGTGGCGGGGTGCGAGGATTCGCGAGTGTGTGTTGGGCCTGAGAGCGGCCGGTGTGCGGATGCGTGAGTGTGGCGCATCCGGGGAGCTGGTAGCCCTGTCCCGACTCAGTGGGTCGGCGGGCGGCTGGCTCGGCGAAGGGTCGTCAGATTAGCGACACATTCGGCAACACATGACCGAGTCGCGGCCGGGCATCATCATGCCGGCATCCCCAGGGGCCTCGAAGGAGGTCAGGGTACGCGAGTTGTCAGTCATGCATTGAAGTAAAGCGTCCCGTGACGGCCCGTGTCAAATCATTACGGAATGTTGCGACGTCTCTGTCGCATTCGTCGCTGCCGTCAGCAGGGGTGGATGGGTCAGACCGTGCCGTAGAGGCGGTCGCCGGCGTCGCCGAGGCCGGGCACGATGTAGCCGTTCTCGTTGAGGCGCTCGTCGAGGGCGCCGAGCACGATGGTCACGTCGCGGCCCTCCGTCGCCTTCTCCAGGGCGGCGATGCCCTCCGGGGCGGCAAGGATGCAGATGGCGGTGACGTCGACAGCCCCGCGCTTGAACAGGAACTCGATGGCGGCGCCGAGCGAGCCTCCCGTAGCGAGCATCGGGTCGAGCACGAAGCACTGGCGGTCGGAGAGGTCGTCCGGCAGGCGCTCCGCGTACGTGGTCGGCTCGAACGTCACCTCGTTGCGCGCCATGCCGAGGAAGCCGACCTCTGCGGTCGGCATCAGGCGCACCATGCCCTCGAGCATCCCGAGCCCTGCGCGCAGGATGGGGACGACGAGCGGACGCGGCTCGCTGAGGGCGACGCCCGTGGTGGTGGTGACCGGCGTCTCGATCTCGACCGGCTCGACCTTGACGGCGCGGGTCGCTTCGTACGCGAGCAGTGTCACGAGCTCCTCGGTGAGCGCGCGGAACACCGGAGACGGGGTGTGCTTGTTGCGCAACACCGTCAGCTTGTGGGTGATGAGGGGGTGGTCGGCAACGTGCACTCGCATAGGCTCAAGGCTAACCGACGTTTCCCCCGTGAGGAGCCCGCGTGAGTTTGGCCGTCCCTGACGACTACGAGCAGTGGATGCGCCGCGCCATCGCCGACGCACGGCTCGCCTTCGACACCGGCGACGTCCCGGTCGCCGCGCTGGTCGTCGACGAGCACGGTGAGGTCATCGGGACCGGCCGCAACGAGCGCGAGCTGCGCAACGACCCGACCGCCCACGCGGAGGTGCTCGCGCTGCGCGAGGCGGCAGCATCCAGGGACGACTGGCACCTGGAGGGATGCACGCTCGTCGTCACCCTCGAACCGTGCGTGATGTGCGCGGGCGCCGTGCTGGCCGCCCGGGTGCCGCGCGTGGTGTTCGGCGCCTGGGACGAGAAGGCTGGGGCGGCGGGGTCGGTGTACGACGTGCTGCGCGACCGCAGGCTGAACCACCGGGTCGAGGTGTACGCGGGCGTGCTGGCCGAGGACTGCGCCGACCTGCTGCTGGACTTCTTCCGCGCGAAGCGCTGAGGGCGCGGCGGCGGCGCGGGCGGCACGGACGCAGGCGGCGGCGCGCTACGGCAGCTGCGCCAGCCACTCCGAGAACGCGGCACGGGATGCGGCCTGCATCGCCGCCGAGTACTGCTCGCGGTCGCGGCGCATGGCGTCGGGGTCGATCGCGTGCTCGTCCAGCTCGTTGTACCCGTCGGACACCCAGCGCTCGTGCATCTCGTCGGTCACTTCCGGGTGGAACTGCACGGCGAGGGCGAAGTCCCCGATGGCGAACGCCTCGTTGGAGTAGTCGCTCGAGGAGGCCAGCAGCGTCGCGCGCTCCGGCAGGTCGAACGTGTCGCCGTGCCACTCCACGACGGGGACGCCGTCGAAGTGCCTGATCGGCGACTCCGCTCCCGCCGCCGTCGGCTCGACCCTGCGGAACCCGATCTGCATCGTGCCGCCCTTGTAGACGCGCTCGCCGAGGGCGCCGGCCATGAGCTGCGCGCCGAGGCACACCCCGAGCGTCGGGAGCTCGGTGTCGAGTCTCTGCCTGATGAGGGCCTGCTCGTGCGCCAAGTGCGGGAACTCGCGCGTCTGGTATGCGCCCATCTCGCCGCCGAGGATGACGAGGAGGTCGGCCGTCTCCGCATCCACTGCCGTCAGATCCTCTGTCGTCGCGTCGACCACGCTGACCTCGTAGCCGTGCTCGGCCAGCACCGGCCCGATGTTGCCGAGGTGGATGGTGGGGTCGTGCTGCAGCACGACGGCGCGGCGGGTCATTCGAGGCCCTTGATGACGATGGCGTCCGTGGCCGGGTGCTTCTCGTTGGGGTCGATCCACACATCCGGTTCGATGTAGATGACGCGCGCGGACGGCACGGCGGCACGGACGCGGCGCTCGACGCTGTCGATGGCCGCAGCGACCTCGGAGAGCCTGCGCTCGCCGTAGATCGCGAGCTTCACGCCCACCAGCAGCTCGTCCGGCCCGAGGTACAGCGTCTTCATGTGGATGATGCGCTCGGCCTCGTCGCCGTCGAGGATCGCCTTCTCGATGGCCGCGACGTCTTCGTCGCTCGCGCCCTCGCCCACCAGCAGGCTCTTCGTCTCCATGCCCAGGATGACCGCCACGGTGATCAGCAGCGCGCCGATGAGGAGAGTGCCGATCGCATCCCACACCCCGTTGTGCGTGATGATCGTGAGGCCGACGCCCAGCAGCGCGAACACCAGACCGGTGAGCGCCGCGACGTCTTCGAGCAGCACGACCGGCAGCTCGGGGGCCTTGGCGCGGCGGATGAACTGCGGCCACGACATGCTCTTCTTGTGCGGGCGGGACTCGTGCACCGCCGTGCGGAGCGAGAACGACTCCAGGCCGATCGCGATGACCAGCACCAGCAGCGGAAGCCACCAGTTCTCGAGTGGATGCGGGTGCGTCAGCTTCTCGATGCCCTCGTACAGGGAGAACACGCCACCGACCGAGAAGAGGATGATCGAGACGACGAACGCGTACACGTAGCGCTCGCGGCCGTAGCCGAAGGGATGCTCCTTGTCCGCCTTCCTCTTCGCCTGGCGTCCGCCGAGCAGCAGGAGCAGCTGATTGCCGGAGTCCGCTACCGAGTGGACGCCCTCCGCGAGCATCGACGACGAGCCGGAGAAGGCCCACGCGATGAACTTCGTGATGGCGATCCCGAGGTTGGCGGCGAAGGCCGCGACGATTGCCCTGGTTCCACCCGATGCGCTCATGGCAACATCCTAGGATGGCGAGCATGACCGACACGCAGAACGTCACGCTCCCGACGATCGCCATGCTCGGAGCAGGCTCCATGGGCCGCGCCATCCTCAGCGGCCTCCTCGCGCCCGGCGTCACCGTCCAGGGCGGCATCCGGGTGACCAACCGCTCGGCGGCGCGCGCCGCGGAACTCTCCGGCACAGCAGGGGTGACCGCGTACGCCACCGAGACGAAGGCCGACGCGAACCGCCTCGCCGTGGACGGCGCCGAAATCGTCATCGTGGCCGTGAAACCGGCGATGGTGCCGGACCTGCTGCGCGAGATCGGCGCATCCCTCACCCCCGGCGCCGTGGTCGTGAGCGTCGCGGCCGGCGTGACGACGGCGACGTTCGAGTCGCTGCTCCCGCAGACCGTGACCGTGGTGCGGTCGATGCCGAACACCCCAGCGGTGGTCGGCAAGGCGGTCACCGGCATCAGCGGAGGCAACCGCACGCGGCCGGACGACCTCGCGCTGGTGCGCGCGCTGTTCGAGACGGTGGGCGAGGTGGTCGAGGTCCCCGAGTCCCAGCTGGATGCGCTCGGCACCATCTCCGGCTCCGGCCCGGCGTACGTGTTCTTCCTGATCGAGCAGCTCACCGCCGCCGCCGTCGCCAAAGGCTTCACGCCGGAGCAGGCGGCGACCCTGGTCAACGGCACCTTCCTCGGCGCCTCGGAGCTCCTCGTCTCCTCCGGTGAGGACCCCGCAGAGCTCCGCCGCCGCGTCACGAGCCCGGGCGGCACCACGGAGCGCGCCATCGCCGTCCTCGCCGACGCCGACCTCGCCTCCCTCTTCACCCGGGCCACCGACGCCGCCCTCGCCCGCTCCCGAGAGCTCGCCGCCTCCTAGTCGCCGCGGCGGGTCATTCCTGATCGAACCCTGACGTGTTGAGGCCCGCCGCCGCGACGGCGGCGGCCGTGGCCTGGATGAAGTCGTAGGCGATCCCTGCGCCGTCGGACGCGCGGGCGACCGCCCAGACTCTGCGCTTCATGCCGGGGAGGGCGGTGGCGGCGAGTCGGGTCATGTCGAGTGAGCGGAGCGCTGTCCCTGGCATGGTGACCACGCCCAGTCCCGCGGCGACGAAGGATGCCTGGACGTTGATGTCCTCTGTGCGCAGCGAGACCCTGGGCTGGAAGCCGGCGGCGAGGCAGACGGCTTCGATGCCGGCCTGGCAGCGCTCGCATCCGGCGATCCAGCTGGAGTCGCGGTGGTTGGCGACGCGGTCGTCCGGGGTGGTGCTCAGCAAGTAGATCGGGTCGTCGTAGAGCTTGACCGCGGCGAACTCGTCACCGATGGGCGCGTCATCCGGGCGGTGCATTACCGCGACATCCACCTCGTTCCGGCGCAGGAGCCCCATCGAGTCGATGGGGTCGCTCTCCTGCAGCTCTAGAGCGATGTCATCGTAGTCGTCTTGCAGGCGACGGAGCGCCGGGGGCACGAGTTCGAGAAGCGCCGACTGGAACGCGGCGATGCGCAGTCTGCTGCGGAGCTGGCGGCTGAGCGCGGTGACCTCGGACTGCGTTTCGTCCAGTCGTCGCAGGATGTCGCGGGCGCGGGATGCGAGGAGCTGCCCTTCCGGGGTGAGCACGATTCCGCGGCCGCGGCGCACGGTGAGTGCTGCGCCGACGTGCTCCTGCAGTCTGGCCAGGTGATGGCTGACCGAGGCCTGGGCGTAGTGAAGTTCCTCCGCGGCCGCGGTGAGGGATCCGGTGCGGGCGATGGCGTCGATGACGCGGAGCTGGTTGATCTCCATTCATCGACCATACCGATGGATTCCAGCAAATCATTGCCTTGATCGATTTTATGGATGCGGCGAGCATCGAAGCATGACCAGATCGAGCGAGGCGGGAGCCGGCTACGGCCGGCTGTTCCTCGACCGCGAGTTCCGTGCCCTGTGGGCCGGAAGCGCACTGGGGACGGCGTCGACCTCGATGGCCGGGCTGGCTCTCGGTCTTCTCGTGCACACCGAAACCGGTTCCGCGTTCTTGACCGCGCTGGTCGTGTTCGGTCCCTCGCTCGCGCAGCTGTTCGGGGCGAGCGCGCTCATGTCGGCCGTCGACACGGTGCCTCCGCGAGTACTGCTGGCAGCGTCGGGGGCGGCGATGGCGATCGCGTTCACTGCGCAGGCAGTGTTCGATGTCGCACCGGTGGGGCGCCTCGCGATCGTGGTGTGCACCTCGGTGGTCCTGTCTCTCGCCAGCGGCGCCCGCTGGGGGCTGCTGGCCGACGTCGTGCCGGCGAACCGTTACGCGCTCGCCCGTTCGGCGATGAACGTCTCGGTCGGCGTGATGCAAGTGGTCGGCTTCGCTCTCGGCGGTGTTCTGTCGGTTCTGTGGGCTCCAACCGCGATCTTCTGGCTCGCGACGGGCTGCTCCGCAGTGGCCGCGCTGGTGAGCTGGTTCGGGATCGGGTCGCACCCGCCGCGGCGTTCCGGACGGCCCGGTTTCGGGGCGACGTGGGCGGCCAACACGCTGCTCCTGCGTCAGCCGTCCACCCGGTGGCTTCTGATCGCGCTCTGTGTCCCGAACGGCCTGGTGGCTGGATGCGAGGCCCTCTTCGTCTCGTACGCGCCGTCAGCAGCGGCCGCGTTCTTTGTGGCCGGCGCCGCAGGAATGCTCGCCGGGGACGTCCTCATGGGCCGGGTGCTGACCGAGCGCTCACGACGGGTCGGCACCGAGTGGTTGCGGCTGCTGCTCCCTGTTCCGTTCCTGGTCTTCGTCCTGCAGCCGCCGATCCCTGTCGCGGCCGTGATGGTTGCGATCGGATCGATCGGGTACGCGGCCTCGCTCGGCCAGCAAGAGCTCCTCGTCGCGGTGACTCCGCATGAGCTCACCGGACAGATCTTGGGAGCAGAGTCATCCGCCCGGGTCGCCTTCCAAGGCGTCGCCGCAGCAGTGGCGGGTGGCCTCGCCGAGATCGTGCAGACCGGGCTGGCGATCGGTCTGCTGAGTCTCACCTCGATCGCGGTCTCGGTGATGCTCATCCCGGGTCTTGGCCGGGCCGCCCACTCAGGGCCGGTCGGCCAGCCTCTCCTCCATCAGTGAAAGGACAACAGCAATGCGAAAATTGATCGCCCAGCAGTGGGTCACGCTCGACAACATCGTCGCCGAAGAGGACGGGGGCCTCGGCTTCGTTTCCGGCGAACCCTTCGACGACGGCACGAGAACCCCGTTCCAGGACAGTGCCATGAACCTCATCGAGTCCGTCGACACGATGATCCTCGGCGCCACGACGTACACGCAGTCCACGGGATGGGCCACCGCCGACGACCAGGGCGAGTACGGGCGCAAACTCAACGAACTCGCCAAGTACGTCGCCTCCACCACGCTCGACGACGCCCCGTGGGGAGACTTCCCTGCAGCGACGGTGGTCGCCGACCCGGCGGCGACGATCCGTGAGCTCAAGGGTCGGGGCGGCAAGAACCTCTGGCTGTGGGGCAGCCTGACGCTCATGCAATCCCTTTTCGACGAAGGCCTCATCGACGAAGTCCGGCTGCTGGTCTGCCCGACGACACGCGGCGCCGGACGCCGTTTCTTCCAGGACCGCCAGGACCTGTCCCTGATCGAGGCGACCGGCTTCGAGAACGGGGTCGTCCTTCTCCGCTACGAGGTGAACAGCAAATGACCATCAGACTCGACAACGTCGGCATCGCCGTCCGCGACATCGAGGAAGCGATCTCCTTCTTCACCGACCTCGGCCTCTCGATTCTGGGGCGCGACACGGTCAGCGGCGAATGGGCCGACACCGCCGTCGGACTCGACGGCAACCACGCCAAGATCGCCGTGCTCCAGACACCGGATGGCCACGGCCGGCTCGAGTTCTTCGAGTACATCCACCCGGATGCCATCGAGACCACACCGACCCTTCCGAACGAGATCGGAATGCACCGCGTCGCATTCACCGTCGACGACATCGACGCGTCGCTCGCGATCGCCGCGACGTACGGGTACCACCCGCTCCGGGGCGTGGCCACCTACGGCGACTTCTACACGCTCACTTACCTGCGCGGCCCCAGCGACATCCTCGTCATGTTCGCCCAGGAACTGACGCCCGCTCACGCGTGAGCCGCATCCCCTCGTCGTGCCGCAGCGCGGCGCCGGTCAGGAGTCGAGGGCGGCGAAGCGCTCGATGTCGGAGGAGGAGCCGGAGACGATGATGAGGTCGTGGTTGGAGACCACGGTGTCCGCCGTCGCGTAGGTGAACGGCTTGCCGGGGCTCTTCACGCCGACGACGGTGATGTGGTACTTCGTGCGCACGCCGGACTCGGTGAGGTTGATGCCGCGGATGGGCTTCGGCGGGTACATCTTGACCAGGGCGAAGTCGTCGTCGAATTCGATGAAGTCCAGCATCCGGCCGGAGACCAGGTGGGCGACGCGCTCGCCGGCCTCCGCCTCCGGGTAGATGACGTGGTTGGCGCCGATGCGTTCCAGGATCTTGCCGTGCGACTGCGAGATCGCTTTGGCCCAGATCTGCGGCACCTTGAGGTCGACCAGGTTGGCGGTGATGAGCACGCTCGCCTCGATGGACGAGCCGACAGCGACGACGGCGATGGAGAAGTCTTCCGCCCCGATCTGGCGCAGCGTCTCGATCGAGCGGGCGTCGGCCTGCACCGTGTGCGTCACCCTGTCCGCCCACTTCTGCACCAGCCCGGCGTCCGTGTCGATGGCGAGCACCTCGCGGTCCAGCCGGTCGAGCTCTCCCGCGGTCGCTGCGCCGAAGCGCCCTAGCCCGATCACCAGGACGGGAGCGTTGTGCTTGATCCGGTCAACCAACGAGCGGCCTCTCCTCAGGGTTCTGGTACAGCTGCTTGCGCTGGCTCTGGGCGAGCGCCGCGGCGAGTGTCACTGTACCAACGCGCCCGCAGAACATCGTGGCCGCCATCACGTACACCCCCGCATCCGGCAGCTTCTCCGTCAGGCCGGTCGACAGGCCGCAGGTGGCGAACGCGGAGATCACGTCGAACAGCACGTGGTCGAGCGGCGCCTTGGTGATCTGCAGGATCAGGATGCTCGACACCGCCACGATCGTGGCACCCCACAGCGCCACCGCCACCGAGAGCCGCAGCACGTCGATCGGGATGCGGCGACGGAACGCATCCATCGACTCCACCCCGCGCGCCTCCGCGAACGCCGCGAGGAACAGCACCGCGAGGGTCGTCACCTTGATGCCGCCGGCCGTGGATGCGGACCCGCCGCCGATGAACATCAGCATGTCGGTCACCAGCAGGCTCGAGCCGTGCAGGTCGTCGATCGGCACCGTGGAGAACCCGCCCGACCTGGCCATCGTCGACAGGAACAGCGACTGGAAGACGGTGTGGCCGGCATCCAGGTGGCCGAACGTCTTCGGGTTGTCCGCCTCGAGGACGATGTAGAGCACGGCGCCGGCGACCAGCAGGATCACCGAGGTCACCAGCGTCAGCTTCACGTGGATGGACCAGCGGCGGCGACGCTTGCGCAGGTTCGTCGCGATGGCGAGGATCACCGGGAAGCCGATCGCCCCGAGGAAGACGCCGATCATCAGCGCGCCGAGGAACCAGAAGTCCTCGGCGAACGGGGCGAGACCTTCAGCGTTCGGCGTGAACCCGGTGTTCGTGAACGCCATCGCTGCGTAGTAGATGCTCTCCCAGAGCGCCGTGCCGAACGGGATCCCGGCGATCAGCATCCTGGGCAGCAGCAGAAGCCCGACCACGCCCTCGATCACCACCATGCTGAGGGCCACCGTGATGAGCAGCTTGCCCACCTCGCCCAGCCGCACGGCCTGTCCTTCTGCCACCGGGCCGGCGTGGATGCGCAGCGGGTTGCTGTCGCTCGCGGCCATCAGCTTGGCGCGCAGCCCCAGCTTGCGCGAGACCACCAGGCCCAGGATGCTCGCCATCGTCAGCACGCCGACCGCGCCGATCTGCACGCCGAAGAACACCAGCAGGTGGCCGAAGACGCTCCAGTGCGTCGCCATGTCCACGGTGGAGAGGCCGGTCACGCAGATGACGCTGACCGCGGTGAAGAGCGCGTCGGCGAGCGGGGTGGTCGACCGGGCTGTGGTGGCGATCGGCAGCGAGAAGAGCAGCGTGAAGACCAGGATCAGCAGGGTGAAGACGAGGATCGCGAACCGCGAAGGGCTCCTGCTCGCGAAACCGTTGATGCCGTCGCGCATCCGACCGGCCGGCGTCAGGCTCATCCGCCCGGACGTCTGTGTCGCTCGCATGACCGTTCCTCCCGCCGACAGCTTGGGACATGGTACTCCGCTGGGCGAGTGACTAGCCTGGGGTGATGGCCGACATCTTTGACGTGATCGCGGATGCGACGCGGCGCGACATCCTGCGAGTGCTTCTCGACCGCCATGCCGACGATGTCCATTCCTCCGGAGAGATATCGGTCTCCGAGATCGTGTCGACACTGGAATTGAGCCAGCCGACCGTCTCCAAGCACCTCAAGGTGCTGCGCGAGGCCGGGCTCGTCTCGGTGCGCGAGGAGGGACAGCACCGCTACTACCGGCTGGATGCTGCACCCCTGGAGGCCGTCGAGGACTGGGTCATTCCCTTCACGGCATCCGATGTCGACCTCGCGGCGATCGAAGACCAGCTGGCCGACGAGACGCGCGAGTTCGCAAGCACGGTCGGCAAGGTGCTCGCCGACACCGGCCACCGGGTGACCACCGCCGTGGAGCGCGTGACGCCCCGCAAATGGCGTCGCGACTGACCGCTGCACGACCTCCACTTGTCTGCGAGCCCCGGCGGGTTCTAGAGTTCGTGTCACCACTCGTGTCACACGAGTACCATGACAGCAGAAGAAGGACTTGGCAGATGGCACGCGATCTCTCGGATGTGCGCTTCCTGACGGTCGCCGAGGTGGCCGACATGATGCGCGTCTCCCGCATGACCGTGTACCGCCTCGTGCACTCGGGGGAACTCCCCGCCATCCGTTTCGGGCGCTCCTTCCGGGTGCCGGAATCGGCCGTAACACAGGCTCTTGAGAATCACGTCGCCGACACAGCGTGACGTCGGGTAGACTGTTGGCTTGTGTCGCCGCGCATTCCGCGGCCAGCCCCCTAACTTTGTGAGGTCTACGTGGGTTCCGTTATCAAGAAGCGTCGCAAGCGTATGGCGAAGAAGAAGCACCGCAAGCTTCTTCGCAAGACGCGCCACCAGCGTCGCAACAAGAAGTAGACCTCGGTCTGCAGCTCAAGCGTCGGCCCCTCGGGACCGACGCTTTTTGCTGCCCGGAGCCGGGCTGCCCGGAGCCGGGCTGCCCGCATCCGGATAGGCTGGATGCGTGTCCAGCGTCTCCCTCACCCTGATCGGCAAGCCGGGGTGCCACCTCTGCGATGACGCCCGTGAGGTGATCGGCGCCGTGATCGGCGACCTGCCTCCCGGAGCGCCGACCGTGGTGGTGGACGAGCGGAACATCCTGGAGGAGCCCGAGCTGCACGCGCAGTACGTCGAGGACATCCCCGTGGTGCTCGTCGATGGCAGGGTCCACACCTACTGGCGCGTCGATCCTGCGCGTCTCCGCACCGCACTCCTGGAGGTCCGATGACCATTCGCCATGTCGTCTCGTGGAAGCTCGCCACCTCGGATGATTCCGAGCGTGCGGAGCAGGCCGCGGCCGTGAAGGCCGGCCTGGAGTCGCTGCCGGCGACCATCCCGGAGATCCTCGCGCTGGAGGTCGGGGTGAACGCGCTGAGCGCGGACAACTTCGACGTCGTGCTGATCAGCGACTTCGCCGACGAGGATGCACTGCAGCGCTACGTCGACCACCCGGATCACCAGCGGGTCGCCGCGTACATCCGGTCGGTGGTCGGCGGTCGTTCCGCCGTCGACTTCCTCGTCTGAAACACAATCGAGTCCGGACTTATGCACGGCCGACACGGCGTGTCGCGTGCATAAGTCCGGACTCGATTATTTGGGTCGGAGCTAGACGATGGGGGTGTCGTCGATCTCGGCGTCGGTGCGGCGGTAGTCCGCGAGGAACTGGGCGTGCGAGGGGGCGTAGAGGGCCTTGACCAGGTCGCCGGCCTTCTCGCCGTCGCGCTCCTTCGCCGCCGCCGCGATCTCCGCGATGCGCGCGGGGAGGTCGTCGGTGTCGAACGGGCGCTGCCAGACGCTGATGTAGCGCAGCAGTTGCGGGCTGAGGCCCTCGCTCACGCTCACCAGGACATCGTTGCCGGTGTTCCGCTCGAATTCGAGGAAGAACTCGTTGAGCGCGTGCCCGAGTGCGGGGAGGTCGCCGGACTTGGCGAGCTTCTTCGCCTCCTTGGCCAGCTTGTCGAGCCGTGAGACCGCCGCGTTGTCGAGCGCGGGGACCGCGTTGCGCGCCGCACGCTCGTGCAGGAGCCCGGAGATGTAGACGGCCTCGTCGATTGCGCGCATGTCGATCGGCGCGACGCGGGTGTACCGGTTCGGGGCCATCTCGACGAGTCCGATCTCGGCGAGCTTCATCAGCGCTTCGCGGATCGGGGTGCGGGAGACGCCGAGCCAGGCGGTCAGCTTCTCGTCGAGGAGGGTCTCACCCGGTTCGAGCGTGCCGTCGAGGATGCCGTCGTAGAGACGGTTGTACACGACATCGCGGAGGAGCTGACGCTCGACCGGCGCTGTGTCTTTGACGGGGAGCGGCATCAGTTCTCCTTCTTCTCGAGCGCGGCGAACTCGTCGACGAGCTGAGCGAGTGCTTCGGACCAGTAGCCGTCCACGGCGGTGGCCGCCTTGTCGGCGTTGCCGGCGACGGACGCCTCCACGATCGTGGTGAGGTACGGCAGGCTCGCCTCGAAGGCGCTGGTGCTGGGGGCTGCGATGAGCGCCCGGCGGATCTCGGGAAGGTGACGGTTGAGCAGGCGGGCGACGGTCTTGTTGTCGAGCCTGCGCACGTAGACGTTGATGAAGTCGTCGGCGAACGACTTGTCTCGGATGAGTGCCCCGAAGTCGTCTCCGCTGGTGGCCCTGGCGGCGAAGTCGCGCAGCGTGGCCTTGTCGTCGTCGGTGAGGAGGGCGGTGGAGTCGCGGACGACGCCGTGGAGGAGCGTGCCGACCGTTTCGATGAGCCCGCGCAGGCGGACGGTGTCGATCGGGGTGACGCGCGTGCGCTTCTGCGGCATGATCTCGACGAGGCCCATGGACGCGAGCTGGTTCAGCGCCTCGCGCACCGGAGTGCGGGACACCCCGACCCACTTCTCGATCTCAGCGTCGTAGAGCTGCTCGCCGGGGGTGAGATCGCCGTCGACGATCGCGTCGAGCAGGCGAAGGAAAACTTCGTCTCTGATGAGCCGTCGTGGGCTGACGGTCTCGGTAATGGGTACAGGCATACATGAATATTACATCCGCCGAGTTCGAATTCAAGCCATTGCGAGAACGAATGTCGCGGATGTGGGATCGGAGCGTCTGGGATGCAGATCGCTGTGGTGATGGATGCGGGAGGTTCACACTGTGAAGTCTCCCATGTCAAATATGAGTATAGCCTACGGGGGCGCGAACGCACGACGGGCGCGGCGTCCAGATGTGCTGGACGCCGCGCCCGGATGGACTCGGAGCGTGCCGATCAGAACTTGTTGCCGAGCGCCTTCGCTTTGAGCGCGTCGAACTCTCCGGCGCTGATGACGCCCTGGTCGAGCAGTTGCTTGGCCTTGGCGATGTCGTCGGCGGGGGAGGCGGAGGCGACCTGCCGGATGTAGTCGTCCGCCTGCGACTGAGCCTGCTGCACGTCCCGTGCCTGGCGCTCCGCCATGCCGCGGCCGCGCGCGATCAGGTAGACGAGCGCCGTGAGGAAGGGCAGGAAGATCAGGAAGATGACCCAGAGCGCCTTCCACCAGCCGTTCAGCGCGCGGTCGCGGAACAGGTCACCGATGATCGCGAACAGTGCGAACAGGTATGCGATGAACGCGAAGGCCCAGAAGATGAGCCAAATGACGTTCCAGAAGTTGTTCCACATGGTCTGATTGCCCTTCCGACGTGCCGCCCGATGCGGCATCTGAGCACACGCTAGTGCTCGCGTCGGGCACGGCGCTAGCAATTCCGGTCCAATGCATACATTGCGGACACCGTCTGTCGGAGGCAGCGGGTTAGGCTGACGCCATGCTGCCGCAGATCCCACCGCACACGTGGCGCGGCAGGAGCGCTGCTGCGACAGCGCTGTTCGTCCTCTGGCTGGTGGTCGGGGTGCCGGTGGCCGTGGCCGCCGGGCTCGTGCTACTGGTGCTCGGTGTGGCGGTCGCCGTGGTCGCGCTGGTCGTCTGGCTGCTTTGGGCGGGGATCGCGTGGGTGTGGTTCGCGATCGTGCTTGCGGAGCGCATCCCGTACCCGTTCCGGCTGCTGCCGCCGAAGACCCGCCGGTCGCGTCGGCTCGCGGGCAGCTCGCTCTACCTGCAGCTCGCTCCGCGGCTCGTCGGCGGCGTCGCGCGTCTCGCCGGGGTGCTGTTCGGACCGCTGCTGCTGGCGACGAGCATCGCCGGGCTGTTCTCCGCGCGCTGGCGTGCCCGCCCGTACCTCGCGGTGTTCACGCTTCCCGCCGTGCTGCGCAAGGTGGTGAATCTGGGGCGCAGACGCGGGCTGCTGCGCGACGGCCACGACGCGGACATCCTCCGCTACGACGCCTTCCTCTCGGGGGCGTTCCCGCACATCCTGGACTTCCTCGACTGGTGGCGCGACCCGCAGGCGCCCCGCGAGTACACGCCGTCTCCGGGGCTGGTGGATGTGCCGGCGGGACTCCTCGGCCTCGACCTCCAGCCGTATCCCGACCCGCTCGGCTATCCGGGGCTGGCCGCCGGCGCGCTCCGCCGCCACAGCATCCGGAGTCTGCGCGAGGTGTTCCTCAGCCAGCGTGAGATCGACGACCTCTGCGACCCCGACCTCGACGACCGGGCGGACGTGGGCCTCATCCGTGTGGCGAGCCGGGTGGATGCGCACGGGCTGCGGCACTGGATCGTCCAGTTCCCGAGCACCAAGTCCTGGCACCCGCGTGCCGGCGCCGCCCCCAACGACCTCACCGCCGATCTCGTGATCGGCGCAGAGCAGGAGCCGACCGCCACCCGCGCCGCCATCGCGACGATGCTGCATGCGGGCATCCGACCGGGCGAGCCCGTGTTGCTCGCCGGGTTCAGCCTCGGTGGCATGGTGGCGGCGCAGGTTGCCGACCGTGCGACCCGCGCCGGCCTCACCGTGGCGCATCTCGTGGTGGCGGGCACCCCGCTCGGGCGGGTGCACATCCCGGACGGTGTTCGGGTGCTCGCCATCGAGCACGTGCTCGACATCGTCCCGCGCATCGACGGCAGGGAGAACCCGGTGCGCCCGCCGCTCTCCGCGCAGGGGACGGACCGCTTCGTCACGGTGAAGGCCGGCCCGCTGCTCCCCGTCGGCTTCCGGCTCGGCGCGCTGCACCAGTCCACGGCGTACGCGGATACGGCGAAAGCCATCGAGGAGCAGTCACCGGATGCGCTCGTCGCGTCCATGCTCGACGAGCTCGCGGTGTACTTCGGCCAGGGCCAGACCGTCGTCGACCACGCCATGCTGCGCACGGGCGGCCTCGGTCCGCAGCCGTCCGTGCCGTTCTACCTGCACAGCACGGTGCAGGAGGGGATCACGCGCGGGACGCTCCGACAGACGCTCCGGCGCATCCCGGGTGTTATCGCGGTCGACGTCTACCAGTCGCGGGCGGGGTTCGCCACGACGATCCTCTGGAACGCCGACGTGCTCGTGCGCAGCCTGAAGCCGTGGTTCACCACGGTGGAGCGGTTCGCCGTCTACCGCGGCCTGCTGTCGCTCCTGAAGCGCCGCAGGGCGGTGGGCATCCACTTCCGGCTGCAGGCGAAGGAGACGCCGGGGGTCACCTGGGAGGCTACGGTGCAGCAGATGGCGGACGGGCAGTGGAGGGAGATCCTCGACGTCTCGTTCGACGACTCTGCTGCAGAGGCGGAGTTCGAGGATGCGTTCCCCGGCGGAGCGGCGCCGACGGTCGTGTTCTACCCGCCCTCGGCGTTCGACCCTGTCGTGGACACCGCATCCCGTCGCTGACCTGGTCGTAGGATGAGGCCCACGCGAACGAGGAGGTCACCGTGGGTCGTGAAGGGTACTGGACGACGGACCCGAAGGACGCGTTGCGCGTCGGTCCCGGTTTCCGGCTGGACGCTCAGGATGCGGCGGCGAAGCCCGGGTTCGACGGGCACAAGTCCGACGGGGAGTTGGCGCTCGCCGAGGGGGCCGGGATCCTCGCCGACCTCCAGGAGCGGCTGTACGCGGCGGGCACCGTCGGCGACAAGCGCAGCCTGCTGCTCGTGCTGCAGGCGATGGACACGGCAGGCAAGGGCGGCATCGTCTCCCATGTCGTCGGGGCGGTCAACCCCGGCGGGGTGCGGTACGCCGGGTTCAAGAAGCCGACGCCGGAAGAGCTGGCGCACGACTTCCTCTGGCGCGTGGACCGCGAGGTGCCGTCCGCAGGCCAGGTCGGGGTCTTCGACCGCTCGCACTACGAGGACGTGCTGATCGGGCGGGTGCGGCAGCTGGCCCCCGCCGACGAGATCGAGCGGCGCTACGGCGCGATCAACGGCTTCGAGGAGGAGCTGCGGGAGAGCGGGACCACGATCGTGAAGGTGATGCTGCACCTCAGCAAGGACGAGCAGCGCGCCCGCCTGGCCGACCGGCTGGAGCGGCCGGAGAAGCAGTGGAAGTACAACCCGGGGGATGTGGACGAGCGGCAACTCTGGGACGAGTACCAGGCGGCGTACCAGGTGGTCTTCGACCGCACCTCGACGGACGGCGCTCCGTGGTACGTGGTTCCCGCCGACCGCAAATGGTATGCCCGGCTGGCGGTGCAGCACCTGCTCATTGATGCCCTGGAAGGCATGAACCTCGACTGGCCAGCGCCCGAGTACGACGTGGAGGAGGAGAAGAGGAGGCTCGCGGCGTCCTAGCGCCGATCAGCCGAACGCTTCGACCACCGGACGGAACTTCATCGTCGTCTCGACCAGCTCCCGCTCCGGCACGGAGTCCGCGACGATGCCGGCGCCGGCATATGCCGTGATGTCGCCGGACTCGGAGACCTGAGCGCAGCGCAGCGCGATGGCCCACTCGCCGTCTCCGTCTCCGCCGACCCAGCCGACGGGGCCGGCGTACCGGCCGCGGTCGAACGGTTCGAGCTCGTGGATGACAGCCATCGCATCCCGTGTCGGGGTGCCGGCGACAGCAGCGGTCGGGTGCAGGGCGTCGACCAGGTCGAGCGAACTGGACCCGTCGCTCAGGGTGCCCTGTACGTCGGTCGCGAGATGCCAGAGGTTCGGCAGCTTCAGCGTGAACGGCAGGTCGCTCGCCGCGAGATCCGCGCTGTGCTCACGCAGGGCGTCGACGACGCTCGAGACCGCGTACCGGTGCTCGTCCTGGTCTTTGGTGCTGCTGGCCAGGGTGACGGCGGCGTCGTGGTCGCTGACGCTGTCGGCCCCGCGGGAGATGGTGCCGGCGAGCACGCGTGCGCTGACGGTGCCGTGGTCGACTCGCACCAGGGTCTCCGGAGAGGAGCCGACGAGGCCGTCGACAGCGAACGTCCAGCACTCCGGGTAGCCGAGCGCCAGCTCGACCAGCGCGCGGCGCACGTCGGACTCGTGCGGGAGGTGGCCGGTGAGATCGCGGGCGAGCACGACCTTGCGCAGATCGCCGTGCCGGATGCGGTCGACGGCAGCCTGCACGGCGGCGCGGTAGCCCTCCTTGCCGAGCGAGCCGGGAAGCAGGGTGAGGCGGTACTCGTCGCCGAACGGAGTGGGGCGGGGGAGCCGCGACGCGGCTGCGCCAGCGCCCTGCGCGCCGGTGCCGTCGCCGTCTGCGTCGTCTGCCGGACGGATGCGCGTGATCCAGCTGCGCCCGTCGCGGCGGCCGATCACGAATTCGGGCACGATCAGCACGCTCGGCGCTGTGCTGTCATCGGCGAAGGCGAACGTGCCGAACGCGACCAGCCCGGTGCCCGGCTTGCCGACGGCGTCGGTGACGGACGCCTGCGAGACGACCTCTCTCCATGCGGCGGCGGCAGCGCGCATCCGGTCGTTGCCGGAGAATTCGAGCCGCAGCGCCTCGCCGATGCCCGCCATTCCTTCTCCCTTGCGGAGCCACAGCAGCGGGTGCCTGGCGTCGAGGAAAGGGATGAGCTGACGAACGTCGTCGATGGGGGTGGTCTCGACCAGGAGTGCCGTTGCGCTCGATGTCCGGGGCGTGGTCGCTGTTGCTGTCACCCGATCAGCCTACGCCCGGGATGCTGGGCGCCGGATGCGCGCGGGCTGGGGGTTGTCGGGGCTGTGGTGCCATCTCAGACGAGCTCGGCGGGGGACGAGGCGAGGATCGCCGCCGCCCTGCGGTCGGAGCGCCGGTCGTGCAGGGCCGCGACTCCCGCGGCGGCGAAGAACAGCGCGACCATCGGCACGGCGAGGCCGACCATCGAGAGCACGTCTGCCGATGGCGTGGCGATGGCGGTGAACAGCGCGATGGCGATCACCGCCACCCGCCACGACCGCACGATGGTGGAGGCACGCAGCACGCCGACGAAGTTCAGCATCGCCACCACGATCGGCAGCACGAACGCCACGCCGATCGCCACCACCAGCTTGAGCACGAAGTCGAAGTACGACTTGGCCTGCACGATCGCCGCATCCTGCTCGGGGGCGAACCCGGTGAGCACGCCGACCATGTGCGGAAGCACGAACCATCCGGCGAGGCACCCGGCGAGGAAGAGCGGGACGGCCGTGAAGAAGAAGCCGAACCCGTACAGCCGCTCCCTGCGGTCGAGCGCCGGGACGAGGAATGCCCACAGCTGGTAGAGCCAGACCGGGCTCGACACGATGACGCCGACGGTCATCGCCACCTGCATCTTGAGGTCGAATGCGCCGGTGATGGTGTCGTAGTTGAGCTCTGCGAGGCGGTGCTGGGTCGCGGCGACCTGCTCGATGGGGGCGCGGAGCGCATCCAGAACCGGGGTGGAGACGAACCAGCCCGCCACCACCCCGGCGAGCAGGGCGGCGGCCGAGCGGAACAGACGGCGGCGGAGCTCGGCGAGGTGCTGCGCGATGGCCATTCGGCCGGCCTCGGCCTTCGGCGTGCGCGTGCGCTTCTCTGCGCGCGCCGTCGTGCTCGTGCTCAGCCGCATGGTCAGACCTCGGTGCTGCCCTGGGTCTTCGGCTCGCCGTCGCGGCCGGTGAACTCGGGCTTCACTTCGTTCTTGAAGATGCGCATCGACTGTCCGAGGCTGCGCGCGAGGGCGGGGATCTTGGGGGCGCCGAACAAAAGGAGGATGACGGCGACGATGATGAGGGCGTGCCAGCCGTTGAGGTTCGCGAACATCGGGGGAGGCCTTTCTCGTGGAGGTTCGCGGCTGTTGCCGCCCGGTCACTCAAGCACATCAGACGTCTGATGTCCAGCGCGAATTGTGATACGGTCGCTCCCATGTTCGGTCTGACGTTCGACAAATTGATCGTCGTGGGAGTCATCGCAGCCTTCCTCGTCGGTCCGGCGCGGCTGCCCGGATACGCGGCGAAGCTGGGTGAGCTGGTGCGCAGGCTGCGAACCACGGCGGACGGTCTCAAGGAGCGCGTCGCCGACGAGGTCGGCCAGGACATCGACTGGCAGAAACTCGACCCGCGCCGCTACGATCCGCGCGCCATCGTGCGCAGTGCGCTGTTCGACGACGAGCAGCAGACGCCGCCCGCTCGCGCGGCCGAACCAGACTGACCACCCGCCGCGACCGCACCGCCCACCCCGGAACCCCCCCCGAAAGTGAGAGCATGTTCCTCGACCTGCCAGAGTCCGAACTTCGCGCGTACCGCAGTGCACAGACCGTCCCGGACGACTTCGACGAGTTCTGGGCGGGCACGATCGACGCTGCCGGCTCGCATCCACTGCTCAGGAGCGTCGTCCAGGTGGATGCCGGACTCGCCACGGTCGACGTGTTCGACGTGCGCTTCGGCGGCTTCGAGGGCGAGGAGATCGCGGCCTGGCTGCGCATCCCTCGCGGCGTGGACGGCCCGCTGCCCGCCGTGGTGCAGTTCCACGGCTACGGCCGCGGCCGCGGAGACGCCGTCGAGAACCTGCTCTGGGCGTCGGCCGGATACGCGCACTTCGAGATGGACACCCGCGGCCAGGGCTGGAGCGGGTCACGGGGCGTCACCCCGGACAGCGGATCGACGGCGCCGCAGATGCCCGGCTTCGTCACCAGGGGCGCCGAAGACAAGGCCACCTATTACTACCGCCGCCTGTTCACCGATGCGGTGCGCGCCGTGGAGGCCGCCCGCTCGTTCGAGGTCGTCGACGCGGAGCGGGTGGCGGTGCTCGGCGTGAGTCAGGGCGGGGGGATCGCGCTCGCCGTCGCCGGGTTGGTGCCCGGCATCGCGCAGGTCATCGCGCGGGTGCCGTTCCTCTGCGACTTCCCGCGCGCATCCGTGATCACCGACAGGATGCCGTTCCGCGAGATCGCCGACTACCTCGCGCACTTCCGCGACAGCGCGGAGCGGGTGCACCGCACCCTCTCCTACTTCGACGGCGTCAACTTCGCCGCGCGTGCCGATGCTCCCGCGACGTTCACGGTCGCGCTGATGGACCCGATCTGCCCGCCCTCGACCGTCTACGCCGCATACAACGCGTACGCGGGGGAGAAGGTCATCCACAGCTGGACGTACAACGCCCACGAGGGCGGTGGCGTGGACGACGACGTGCTCTCACTCCGCGTGCTGCGCGACGCTTTCGCCGAGCCTGGTGCGGCCGAGCGCGGCGCACCTCAGGACGCGGTGCCCAGCCCCCTGCGCAACGGGATGTAGTGCTTCACGACCGCCTCGCGGTACGCCTCCACATCGCCGGCCTCCGCCGCGCGCAGCATGTCGCCGTGCGCGCGGGCCGTCTCGTCGAGCCCGGCCGCCGGGGGAAGCCCAAGCCGCGGGTACACGACCGTGTTGACCTCCCAGAATGCCGTGACGAGCTGGCCGACGAGGGCGTTGTCGAGGTGGGCGAGCAGGGTGGAGTGGAAGGCGCGGTCCTCCTCGGCGAACGGCTCGCCGCGTCCGCTCTTGTCCTCCATCGCTGCGACCACGTCGTGCAGCACGGGATCGCTCGTGCCCTGCAGTGCTCTGCAGATCTGCTCCGCCATCGCGAGGTCGAGCGCTTCACGCACCTCGACCACCTCGCGAAGCGCGGCGAAGTCGTCCTCGGGGCCGAGCACGCCTCGGAAGACGAGGCCTTCCACCAGGGGAGCGAGTGACAATTGTCCGACGTACGTCCCGTACCCATGGCGCACCTCGACGATGTCGAGGGCGGCGAGGGTCCGCATCGCCTCGCGGACGCTGGACCGGCTCACGCCGAGTTCGGAGCACAGCTCTGCTTCGGTGGGAAGGAGGTCCCCCGGTTGCAGGCGGTGGATGAGGATGTAGTCCTTGATCTGGTCAGTCACCGACGAACGGCGTTGGCTGGGGGCCGAGGAGAACATTCCTGTCGTGGTGGGCTCGATCGCCATTGTGGACTTGACCTTTCCGCGGGATGTGCACTACTTTCAGTATACCCACGTAGGACATCAGACGTCCGATCTCAGGAGAGGCAGTTCAATGTTGAGAGATTCACTCCAGAAGCAAACGAGCAGACGTACCTTCCTCGCAGCTACAGGAGCGGCAGGCATCGTCGCCGCGCTCGCAGCGTGCAGCGGCCCGCCATCGACCACCGGCAAGGCCGGAACCGCGGCAGCAGCGGGATCGGTCGACAAGAACGGCACCATCACAGCGGGCATGTCGTACGCGCTCGGCACCGGTTTCGATCCGATGACCACCACCGGCGCCCTCACGATGGCCGCCAACTGGCACACCCTCGAAGGACTGGTCGAGCTCGACCCGGTCACCCGCAAGGCGTACGCCGCCCTCGGCAAGGCGCTCCCGAAGCAGGTCGACAGCACGACCTACACGGTGTCCCTGCGCGACGGAGCCACCTTCCACGACGGCAGCACGGTCACCGTCGACGACGTTCTCTTCTCTTTCCAGCGCGTGCTCGACCCCGCGAACGCGTCGCTCTACGCCGGCTTCCTCCCGTTCCTCTCGCCGGACAGCGTCACCAAGGTCGACGACACGACCGTTCAGTTCAAGTCCGCGTACCCCTTCCCCCTGTTCGCGGAGCGCATCTCCGTGGTCAAGGTCGTGCCGAAGGCCATCGTCACCGCGGACCCGAAGGCGTTCGACGCCCTCCCCACCGGCACCGGCCCGTACAAGCTCACCGCCGCGACCGCGAACGACAAGCTCACCTTCGAGCGTCACGACGCGTACAACGGCTCCCGCCCGGCCCTCGCGGCGAGCATGACCTGGAACCTGCTTGCCGACCCGTCCGCCCGCGTCAGCGCGATGCAGTCCAAGCGCGTCAACGCGATCGAGGACGTGCCGTACCTCAACGTCGACGGGCTCTCCCGCGTCGTCAAGACGGACTCCGTGCAGTCGTTCGGTGTGCTGTTCATGATGTTCAACACCACCATGAAGCCGTTCGACGACAAGCGCGTCCGTCAGGCGCTGTTCTACGCGATCGACATGGACAAGCTGATCAAGAACGGGATGCTCGGGAACGCCGAAGCCGCATCCAGCTATGTGCAGAACGACCACCCCGACTACGTCAAGGCCAAGACGGTCTACAAGCACAACCCGGCCAAGGCAAAGTCGCTGCTGAAGGCCGCGGGCGTCTCCAACCTGTCGATCACGCTCCTCACCACCGACACCGGCTGGGTCAAGGACGTCGCCCCGCTGATCAAGGAGGACCTGGATGCGGTGGGCGTGAACACCACGCTCGACATCGGCCAGTCCGCCGGCCAGTACAAGAAGGTCGACAACAACCAGTTCGAGGTGATGGTCGCCCCCGGTGACCCCTCCGTCTTCGGAAACGACGCCGACCTGCTGCTGCGCTGGTTCTACGCCGACAACATCTGGTCGCAGAAGCGCTACCGCTGGAACTCCGGAGCCGAGTTCGACAAGCTGCAGAAACTCCTGAACGACGGCGCCCAGGCGACCGACCGCACGAAGCAGCTCGACATCTGGAGCCAGATCTACGACCTGGTCTCGGATGAGGTGCCGCTCTACCCCCTGCTGCACCGCAAACTGCCGACCGCCTGGGACTCCACGGCGCTCAGCGACTTCAAGCCCATCTCGATGACCGGCCTGTCGTTCCTCGGCGTCGGACCCACGAAGTAGCGCCCAACGGCGGGGCCGGCCGCACCGGCCCCGCCGCCTCCCTCCAGCCCCTTTAGGAGTCACGCATGGTCGCACTCGTGCGCCTCGCAGGCAGGCGTCTGATCGCCCTGCCGTTCATGATCCTCGGGATCACCCTCTTGGTCTTCATCGTGCTGCAGTTCGCACCGACCGACCCGGCGACCAACGCTCTCGGAGAGAGCGCGAGCGACGCCGCCAAAGCCACCTGGCGGCAGGAGAACGGATACAACGATCCGCTCATCGTCCGCTACCTCGCGTTCCTCGGCCACCTCATCCAGGGCAACCTCGGTAACACCGTGCCGCCGAGCCAGTCGGTCAGCGGACTGATCGGGACCGCGTTCCCGCTCACCCTGCAGCTCACCTTCCTCGGCCTCATCATCGCGATCGTGCTCGCCGCCGTTCTCGGTGTGACGGCGGCCCTCTACCGCGACCGCTGGCCGGACCAGGTCATCCGCGTCGTCTCGATCGCCGGTATCGCCGTGCCGTCGTTCTGGCTCGCGATCCTGCTGATCCAGCAGTTCGCCCTCACCTGGCCCATCTTCCCGACCGGCGGATACACGTCCCCGCAGGACTCCTTCGGCGGCTGGCTGCAGTCGATGTTCCTGCCTGCCCTCGCGCTCGCTGTGCCGGTCGCCGCATCCCTCACCAGGGTGGTGCGC
Organism: Leifsonia sp. NCR5; assembly: GCF_002105485.1. Classification (NCBI taxonomy): domain Bacteria; kingdom Bacillati; phylum Actinomycetota; class Actinomycetes; order Micrococcales; family Microbacteriaceae; genus Leifsonia; species Leifsonia sp. NCR5. Next base: position 162,220 of record NZ_NCSR01000005.1, on the reverse strand, counting down.
ACCTCGATGGTGGAGGAGCTCGACCGCGACTACGTCCGCACCGCCATCGGCAGCGGCCTGCCTCGGAGCGTCGTGATCGGCCGCAACGTCTTCCGCAACGCCCTCATCACCCCGATCACGGTGCTCGGCCTGCGGGTCGGCTACCTGCTCGGCGGCGCGATCGTCATCGAGGTGATCTTCGACCTGCCCGGGATGGGCCAGCTCATCCTCAACGGTGTCACCGCGGGCGACACCAATCTGGTGCAGGGCGTCACCATCACGATCGCTCTCACCTTCGTGATCGTCAACACGATCGTCGACCTCCTCTATCTGGTGGTCAATCCTCGAATCAGGACGGTGTAACGATGCGTCGCACACTCGCCGATCGCCTCTCCGCCCCCGGACTGCGCTTCACGGCACTCCCTCTGTCCTCGAAGATCTCGCTGATCTTCTTCCTCATCGTGGTGCTCGCGGCGGTCTTCGCCCCGCTGATCGCCCCGCACGACCCGCTGAAATCGGGCGTGCCCGCCCAGCCGCCGTCGTTCGACAACTGGTTCGGCACCGACCGCAGCGGCCGCGACATCTTCTCGCGCCTCATCTACGGCGCCCGGTCGTCGCTCGCCATCGGCCTTGGCGCCACGGCCCTCGCGCTGGTCGTCGGCGGCATCATCGGGGCCGTCGCCGCGACGGCGCACCGGTGGGTCAACGAGGGCATCATGCGCATCCTGGACGTCATCATGTCGTTCCCGGGGATCGCGCTCGCCATCGTCTTCGTCGCCGTGTTCGGCAAGAGCCTCCCCGTGCTCATCGCGACGATCGCCTTCCTCTATGTCCCGCAGCTGGCGCGCATCGTGCGGGCCAATGTGCTCAGCCAGTTCGGCGAGGACTACGTGGCGGCCGAGCGGGTGCTCGGCGCGCGCACCTCATACATCCTGCTCAAGCATGTGTTCCGCAACTGCGCTGCCCCGATCCTCGTCTTCGCGACCATCCTCGTGGCGGACGCCATCGTGTTCGAGGCGAGCCTGTCGTTCATCGGCGCCGGTGTGCAGGAGCCGGCACCGTCGTGGGGCAACGTGATCTCGAGCGGCAAGAACCTGCTGCTCGCGGGCGGCTGGTGGGCGACGCTGTTCCCTGGCCTTCTCATCCTCATCACGGTGCTCGCACTGAACGTGCTCGCGGAAGGCCTGACGGATGCGATGGTGCGGCCGAGCATCCGCCGCCGTGCGGCAGCACCGGAGTCGCTCCCCACCGACGCGGGGACCGCATCCCTGGTCACTGCCGAGTCTCTCGACGAGGCAGGAGCCCTCGAAGAGGACGAGGAGAGCGCCATCGCCGACGACAGGCTCGACCCTGTTGCGCCCGACCCTGCGCTCGCCAGGCACCTGCAGAGCCTCGGCGCCGCGGAGAGCGTGCGGACCGACCGGCTGGTCTTCGACTCCGATGTGCCGCCGCTGCTGGAGGTGCAGAGTCTCAGCATCCGGTTCCCCGACCGCCACGGAGACGTGGACGTCGTCGACAGGCTCAGCTTCTCTGTGCGCCCGGGCGAGACGATGGCCATCGTCGGAGAGTCCGGCTCCGGCAAGAGCCTGTCCAGCCTCGCCGTGATGGGCCTGCTCCCGTCCAACGCCGAGGTGACCGGTCGCATCCTGTTCGAGGGCCGCGACCTGCTCACCATGACCGAGGCGGAGCGGAACGGCCTGCGCGGCCACGAGATGTCGATGGTCTACCAGGATGCGCTCAGCTCGCTGAATCCGTCCATGCTCATCCGGGCGCAGCTGAAGCAGCTGATCCGGCGCGGAGGGACACGCAGCGCGGAGGAGCTGATGGAGCTCGTCGGGCTCGACCCGGTGCGCACGCTGAAGAGCTATCCGCACGAGCTGTCCGGCGGTCAGCGGCAGCGCGTGCTCATCGCGATGGCACTCACCCGCAGCCCGAAGCTGGTCGTCGCCGACGAGCCGACGACGGCCCTGGATGTGACGGTGCAGGCCCAGATCATCGACCTGCTCAACGACCTGCGCGCCAAGCTCGGCTTCGCGCTCGTGTTCGTCAGCCACGACCTCGCGCTCGTCGCAGAGGTCGCCCACCGCATCACCGTCATGTACGCCGGGCAGGTGGTCGAGAGTGCGCAGACCGTCGAACTCCTGCTCCACCCGCAGCACGAGTACACCCGCGGGCTGCTCGGCTCCGTGCTCTCGATCGAGTCCGGGGCGACCAGGCTGCACCAGATCCCCGGCACCGTCCCGACACCGCGCGACTTCGCGAAGGGCGACCGGTTCGCATCCCGGTCGGTGGAGCGCCCGGGCGTCGGCCTCGACGTGCGACCGGAGCTGCGCCTCGTCGACGGCACAACAGACCACTACGTCGCCTCCCTGCCGGAGACGGCGAACGCTGAGAAGGGAGCGGCGCTGTGACAGGAGCTGACATCCTCACCCTGGACCACGTGCACGTCGTGCACACCGCCAGGACGGGCACGCTGTTCAAACCGGACAAGGTGCACGCCGTCAACGACGTGAGCCTGACCATCCGGCGCGGGGAGACCATCGGCATCGTCGGCGAGTCCGGCTGCGGCAAGTCGACGCTCGCCCGCGTGCTCGTCGGGCTGCAGCAGCCGACGGACGGCGACGTGCTCTACCAGGGCCGCAGCGTCCTCACCAGGGACCGCGCCACCAGGAAGGCGCTCGGCAAGGCGGTCTCGATCGTCTTCCAGGACCCCTCCACTGCGCTCAACGCCCGCATGACCATCCACGACATCCTGCGCGACCCGCTCGATGTGCACGGGATCGGCACCGGGGCGCAGCGGGAACGCCGCATCCTGGAGCTGCTCGACCTGGTCGGGCTGCCCCGCTCGGCGGCGGAGGTGCTGCCGAGCCACGTGTCCGGAGGCCAACGGCAGCGCGTCGCCATCGCCAGGGCGCTCGCGCTCGAACCGGACCTGATGGTCGCCGACGAGCCGACCAGCGCGCTGGACGTGTCTGTGCGCGCGCAGATCCTCAACCTCCTCAGCGACCTGAAGCAGCGCCTCGACCTGGCGATGGTCTTCATCTCGCACGACATCCAGACCGTTCGCTACGTCTCCGACCGCATCGTCGTCATGTACTACGGCCGGATCGTGGAGGAGGGGACAGCCGCCTCGGTGTTCGACGACCCGAGAGACGAATACACGAGGAAACTCCTCGGCGCCGCGCCATCGCTGCTCTGACAGAGCGCCACCCGTCGAACCACACCACGCCATCAGCACCGTCCAGCACCACCATTGGAGAGAACAGTGAGCAAGCCCAGCTTTTCCGGAGTCGTCCCACCCCTCGTCACGCCGTTCGCGGAGGACGGTTCGCTCGACGTCCCGTCGTTCGAACGCCTCATCGAATCCCAGATCGCGGCGGGAGTCGACGGCCTGTTCGCGCTCGGCTCGTCCGGCGAGGTGGGCTTCCTCACCGACGCCGCCCGTTCGGTCGTGCTGACGGAGGCCGTCCGCATCTCGGCCGGCCGGGTCCCCGTGCTGGCCGGCGTGAACGACATGTCGACGGCTCGCGTGATCGAGCAGATCCGCATCGCCGAGTTCGCCGGTGTGGATGCGGTGGTCGCCACCGTCCCGTTCTACGTCCGCCCGAACATCGTCGAGATCGAGTCGCACTTCCGCGCGCTCGCCGCGGCGACCAGCCTGCCGATCTTCGCCTACGACGTGCCGGTGCGCGTCAACGTCAAGCTGGAGCGCGACCTGCTGATCCGCCTCGGCGTGGACGGCGTGATCGCCGGAGTGAAGGACTCCAGCGGCGACGACGTCGGCTTCCGCCGTCTGGTCGCCGCGAACGAGGCCGCCGGCCGCCCGCTGATCCTGTTCACGGGCCACGAGATCGTCGTCGACGGCGCGCTGCTGGCCGGGGCCGACGGGGTCGTCCCCGGTCTCGGCAACGTGGATCCGGCGTCCTACGTGCGCCTGTACCACGCGGCGAAGGCCGGCGACTGGACGGAGGCCAAGCGCATCCAGGACCAGCTGGCGTCCCTCTTCGAGATCGTCTTCCAAGCGCACGGCGTCAGCGGAGAGGCGGCGGGCCTGGGCGCGTTCAAGACGGCACTTCAGGTCATCGGCATCATCGAGAGCAACCGGATGGCGCACCCGGTCCCGGCACTCGAAGGCGAGACGGTCGACCGCATCCGCGCCATCGTCGAGGAGTCGGGGCTGCTCGTTCGATGAGCGTCGCCGTGGGTGATGGTGCCGGTGCCGATACCGTGAACGGCACGACGTTCGCGGTCGGCATCGACATCGGTGGGACCAAGACCGCTGCCGGGCTGGTCGACCTCCCCACCGGGGCCGTCGTCGCCCGGCAGGAAGCACCCACACCCGCCACCTCGGGACCGGATGCGGTGCTCGCCACCGCGATCCACCTCGCCGAGCGGGTGCTCGCCGCCGCCCCCGCCTCCGCCTCCGTGGTCTCGGTCGGCGTCGGCGCTGCCGGCGTCATCGACCCCGTCGGCCGCGTGGTCGTCTCGGCGACCGACACCCTCCCCGGCTGGGCGGGCACCAGGATCGGCGAGGCCGTCGAGGCGGCCGTCGGTCTCCCCGTACTGGTCGAGAACGACGTGCACGCCCACGCGCTCGGCGAAGCGGGCCGGGGCGCCGGCCGCGGCCACCGCACGGTGCTGGTGGTCGCCGCGGGCACCGGCATCGGCGGAGCGCTCGTCTCGGACGGATCGCTCGTCCGGGGCGCCGGGCACGTCGCCGGGCACTACGGCCACCTGCCATCCGAGGAGGCGCACGGTCTGCCGTGCACCTGCGGACGGGCTGGTCACGTGGAGATGATCGCGGCAGGACCCGCGATCCTCGCCGAGTACCTCCGCAACGGGGGAGCATCATCCACCCTGGACACCCGCGCGGTTTTCGCCCTCGCCGACCAGGGTGACGAGTGCGCGGCGACGACCATCCGGGTGGCCGCGACGGCCCTCGGCCGCACGATCGGCGGACTCGTGAACGCCATCGACCCCGACATCGTGGTGATCGGCGGTGGCCTCTCGGCGACGGGCGCGCGCTGGTGGGCGCCGCTGCGCGCCGGGATCGACCTGGAGACGATCCCCGCGGCCACGGGACGACCTGTGGTCGCCGCGGAGCTGGGCGGCGACGCAGCGATCGTCGGCGCGGCGCTGGCGTCCGCTGCTGCCGTCGCCGGCACCGCTGCCGCTACTTCCACCTCCATGTCCACCGCACCGAACGACCGACACGTTTCAGGAGAAGCACGATGAGAATCGCCCAGACACTCGAATCCCTGGCGGGCGGACTCATCGTCTCCTGCCAGGCGTACCCCGGCGAGCCGATGCGCAGCCCGGAGACGATGGCGCAGATCGCACAGTCGGCGGTCATCGGTGGCGCGGCGGGCATCCGGGCGCAGGGTCCTGGGGACATCGCGCTCATCCGGGAGCGGGTCGACCTTCCCCTGATCGGTCTGTGGAAGGCGGGCGACGCCGACGTCTTCATCACCCCGACCCTGCGCCACGCCGTGAGCGTGCACGCCGCGGGCGCGTCGATCGTCGCTCTCGACGGCACCCGTCGCGAACGCCCGGACGGTCTGACCCTCGCGGAGACGATCCACCGCCTGAAGGAGCTCACGGGCGCGACGGTGATGGCCGACGCCGGTTCCTTGGCCGACGCCATCGCCGCGGTCGAGGCCGGTGCCGACTGCGTCGGGACCACGCTCGCCGGCTACACCCCCGACCGTCCCAAGACCGACGGACCGGACCTGGAGCTGCTGGCCGAGGTCGCGCAGGCTGTGGACGTTCCGGTGATCGCCGAGGGCCGCATCCACACCCCGGAGCAGGCTGCTGCCGCCGTGGACGCCGGCGCGTACGCGGTCGTCGTCGGCACCGCGATCACCCATCCCGCCACGATCACCCGCTGGTTCGCGGACGCGGTCGCCCGATGAGCGACGCCGCCGGTCCGGGCCCTCTCGTCGCGCCAGGCCGACCCGGTGCGTCCGGGATGTCGGCGGGGTCGGATGTCGAGACGACGGGCGTGTTCGTCGGAGCGTACGCCGCCTCTCCGGCGCACTCGGCGTGGGACGCGCGCCTCGAGTCCGAGTTCTTCGACGAGCTGGATGCGGTGCCGGAGCTCCGGGGCGTCGAGCTGCCGTGGATGGGTGCGCTGCATCCGCACGACGACGCCTGGCTGCTGCGCTCGTTCCCGCGCCGGTTCGACGCCGTGCTCACGAGCATCCCCGGAACGATGAAGCGGCTGGGTACCACTCCTCTGTACGGTCTCGCCTCCCGCGATGCGGACGGTCGGGCCGCCGCGCTCGCCGAGGCCGGACGCATTCGCGGCGCGGTCCGCCGTCTCAACGACGCCGTCGGGCGACGCGCGGTGACCGCGGTGGAACTCCACAGTGCACCGTCGGCGGGCAGGGGCGACGTAGCGTCGCTCGCCGCATCCATCGCCGAGCTGTCCGCGGACGCCGACGCGTGGGACGGCGCGACGATCGCCATCGAGCACTGCGACGCGTTCGTGCCGTCGCACCAGCCGGAGAAGGGCTTCCTCGATCTGACGGACGAGCTCGCGGCCATCGCCGACCGGCCGGCGTGGGTGGGGCTCAGCATCAACTGGGGACGTTCCGCCATCGAGCTGCGCGACGGCGAACTCGTGACCGCGCACATCCGCCAGGCGGCAGCATCCGGACGCCTCCGCGGGCTGATGCTGTCCGGCGCGTCGGCGGAACTGTCGCCGTTCGGCGGACCGTGGGTGGATGCGCACCACCCGATGACCCCGTCCTCCTCCTTCCCGTACGGCGAACCGTCCTCGATGCTCACCGAGGACCTCCTCCGCGACGCCATCGCCGCCGCCGGCGCCGTCGACTGGCTGGGCTTCAAGTTCGGCTGGGCCGACCGCGAAGCCCCCGTCGGACCTCGTGTGGACATGATCGCGACGGCCGCTGCAGCTGTCACTGCCGCCTCACAGGGAGCTGGAATGCGTGGCGCAGCGGTGCCGCCTAAGCTAGGGGGGTGAGTAAGGCCGACCTCAGCAAGCAGCCCGCCCAGGTCGCCGCCATGTTCGATCAGGTGTCGACGCACTACGACAGGACCAACAACGTCCTCTCGATGGGCAACGCGGCACTCTGGCGTGTGGCGACGACCAAAGCCGTCGGCCCGCGCGCCGGCGAGACCATTCTCGATGTCGCGGCGGGCACCGGCACCTCCAGCGCGTCCCTCGCGAAGAACGGTGCGACCGTCGTCGCCGCCGACTTCTCCGAAGGGATGATCGAGGTCGGACGACGCCGCCAGGCCGACAACCCGTTCGTCCGCTTCGTCCAGGCCGACGCCACCCAGCTTCCGTTCGACGACGACGAGTTCGACGCCGTCACCATCTCCTTCGGCCTCCGCAACATCGTCGACCCGAAGAAGGCGCTCGCCGAGTTCTACCGCGTGACCAAGCCGGGCGGACGCGTCGTGATCTGCGAGTTCTCCCAGCCGCCGGCATCCATCGTGCGCACCGGATACTCCGCATACCTGCGGTTCGGGATGCCCGTGCTGGCCAAGCTGGCGAGCTCCAACCCCGCCGCATACGAATACCTGATGGACTCCATCGAGGCATGGCCGTCCCAGCCCGTGCTCGCCGACTGGCTGCGCGAGGCCGGGTTCGAGCACGTCGCATACCGCAACCTGACCGCCGGAATCGTCGCCCTGCACCGTGGCTACAAGCCGCGGGATGCGGGTGGAGCGCGCGCGGCGGAGGTCGCCGCTCCCGCCACGGCCGCGGTCGACGAGAAGCCTGCGGCAGAGAAGCCTGCGGCGGGGAAGCCTGCGGCGGAGAAGCCCGCCGAAAAGAGCGCAGCGGGGAAGCCCGCAGCCGTCAAGCCTGCGACGGAGAAGCCCGCCACGACGAAGGCCGCAACGACGAAGCCTGCCCCCGCAAAGGCGAAGCCCACGACAGCGAAGGCCGCGACGGCCAAGCCCACGACCGCGAAAGCCACACCCGCCAAGGCGAAGCCCACGACTGCGAAGCCCGCACCCGCGAAGCCCACCAAGCCCGCGACGGCCAAGCCCGCGACGGCCAAGCCCACAACCACCAAGCCCGCCAGCTCCGACCGAGCGACGGGCACCACGGGGGCATCGGCTTCCGGCGTCCCACCCGAGGGGGAGTAGTGCCACCAAGCGTCCCCGCTGTGCGGCGTACCGCGTCGCTGTCCAGCCAGATCGGTCTGACCGAGCGGATTTTCGCATCCGGTCAGGACAGGGAGCTCGCCGCCGCCGTCGATGCGGGGCTCGCGCTCGTGGAGGAGGGCCTGCACGCAGAGATGCGGTTCGCGGACAACCTCGCCGACGTCACCGCACGCTACCTGCTCGAGGCCGGCGGCAAGCGGGTGCGCCCCATGCTGACATTGCTCACCGCGCAGCTCGGGCGGGGAAACACCCCCGAGGTGCTGCAGGCGGCGGAGGCCGTGGAGATCACGCACCTCGCATCCCTCTATCACGACGACGTCATGGACGACTCGCAGATGCGGCGCGGGGTTCCGAGCGCGCAGTTCGTGTGGGGGAACTCCGTCGCCGTGCTCACCGGAGACCTGCTGTTCGCCCGCGCGAGCAAGATGGTGTCTTCGCTGGGCGAACGCGCCATCCAGTTGCAGGCCGACACCTTCGAGCGGCTGTGCCTCGGGCAGCTGCACGAGACCATCGGACCCCAGGACGGCGAAGACCCCGTCGAGCACTACATCCGCGTTCTCGAGGACAAGACCGGCTCGCTGATCGCCGTCGCGGCGCAGATGGGCGTGGTGTTCGCGAAGGCTCCGGAAGAGTACGAGCAGCCCGTCGTGACGTTCGGCGAGAAGATCGGCGTCGCCTTCCAGATCATCGACGACGTGATCGACCTGTCGTCGAAGGGCGTCAAGGAGACAGGGAAGACGCCGGGCAACGACCTCCGCGCCGGTGTCGCCACCCTTCCCGTGCTGCGGCTGCGCGAGCTCGCCGAGACCGACCAGGGTGCGCGCGAGCTGCTCGATCGGCTCGAACGCGACGTGATCGGCACCGCGGAGGAGGGCGAGATCACCCCGGAGGCGACGGCTGCCATCGCCGCGCTCCGCGACCACGAAGTGACCGCCCACACCCTGCAGGAAGCCCACCGCTGGGCCCGCGAGGCCGTCGAAGCGCTCGAACCGCTGCCGACCGGCCCCGTCAAGAAGGCGCTGATCCGCTTCGCGGACACCATCGTCGAACGTTCCAGCTGAGCAAGAAAGACACAACGAATGACCAAATTGCGACTGGCCATCGTCGGTGCAGGCCCCGCCGGCATTTACGCCGCGGACATCCTCCTCAAGGCGGAGCGCGCCTTCGACGTCTCCATCGACCTGTTCGAGCAGCTTCCCGCCCCGTATGGCCTCGTCCGTTACGGGGTCGCCCCCGACCACCCGCGCATCAAGGGCATCATCACGGCTCTGCGTGAGGTGCTCGACCGCGGGGACATCCGCATCTTCGGCAACGTCACGTACGGCGAGGACATCACCCTCGACGACCTCAAGCGCCACTACAACGCCGTGATCTTCGCGACCGGGGCCGTGCACGACGCCGAGCTGGACATCCCCGGCATCGAGCTGGAGGGCTCGTACGGTGCCGCCGACTTCGTCAGCTGGTTCGACGGTCACCCGGATGTGCCGCGCACCTGGCCGCTGGAGGCCGAGTCCGTCGCCGTCATCGGCAACGGAAACGTCGCCCTCGACGTCTCGCGCATCCTGGCCAAGCACGCCGACGACCTGCTGCCCACCGAGATCCCCGACAACGTCTACGAGATCCTCAAGAACTCTCCCGTCACCGACGTGCACGTCTTCGGTCGCCGCGGGCCGGCCCAGGTGAAGTTCACCCCGCTGGAGCTGCGCGAGCTCGGCGAACTGCGCGACGTCGACATGATCCTCTACGACGAGGACTTCGACTACGACGAGCAGTCGAAAGCCGCCATCGCGAGCAACAAGCAGGTCATGGTGATCGACCGCGTGCTGCAGCCGTGGCGTCAGCGCGAGGTGGGGAACGCATCCCGTCGCCTGCACCTGCACTTCTACGCCAAGCCGCTCGAGGTCGTCGACGACGGGAACGGTCACGTGGCCGCGTTCCGGTACGAGCGCACCGAGTCGGACGGCGAGGGCGGCGTGCGCGGGACCGGCGAAATCCGCGAGGTGCCCATCCAGGCCATCTACCGCGCTGTCGGCTACTTCGGGTCGCCGCTTCCGGGCATCCCGTTCGACAAGAAGCACGGCGTGATCCCGAACCACGAAGGCCAGGTGCTGCGCAAGGGCGACAACGAGCGCATGTACGGCGTGTACGCCACCGGGTGGATCAAGCGTGGACCGGTGGGTCTCATCGGCCACACCAAGTCGGACGCCATGGAAACGATCAAGCATGTGATCAATGATCAAGGGAACTGGTGGTCGCCCACCGACCCCTCCGAGGAATCTGTGGAGAACCTGCTGCGCGAGCGGGGTGTGGAGTACACGAACCTCGACGGCTGGCACAATCTCGACACGCACGAGCAGGCACTCGGCGCCGAACGGGGCCGCGCCCGCGTCAAGGTCGTCCCGCGCGACGAGATGGTCAGGGTGTCGAACGCCACCCCTGTCGAGGCGTCCACCGAGAGCTGACGGTCGCGCGAACCCGCCGCGCCTGCCACGCTGGGGTCATGACGCGCGCACAGGAGTGGTCGCCGGATGTGCTGGGGGAGCCGTTCGAGCAGCTCACGCTGCCGCTGAAACCGGATGCGGAGGGCGAGGTCGTCGCGACCCTCGTCCGCTATGCGCCCCCACCGCACCTCGCCGACCTGCGCCTGCTCCGCGCCGTCGCGGCCGACGCGGACGTGCTCTACGTGCACGGCTGGTCCGACTACTTCTTCCAGAAGGAGCTCGCCCGGTTCTGGCACGAGAACGGGGCGCGCTTCTTCGCCATCGACCTGCGCAAGTACGGCCGCAGCCTGCGTCCGTGGCAGACGCCGGGCTTCGTCGACGACCTCGCGACGTACGACGAGGAACTGGATGCGGCCATCTCGGTCATCCGCGAGAGCGCGCAGAAGGACCGCAAGCTCATCCTGCTCGGCCACTCGACGGGCGGCCTCACGCTCAGCCTCTGGGCCGACCGCCATCCCGGAAAAGCGGATGCGCTGGTGCTGAACAGCCCGTGGCTCGAGTTCCAGGCGCACTCGGCGGGGCGGGCCGCGTTGGCGCCGCTGATCGGCCTGCAGGCGCGCGTCGACCCGAAAGCCCCGCTGCCGAACGTCGACCTCGGCTTCTACACCAGGACGGTGTCGTCGACGATGGAGGGCGAGTGGGACTACAACCTCGACTGGCGGCCCGTGCGAGGCTTCGCGGTGCTGCCGGCGTGGCTGACGGCGGTGATGGCCGGGCATGCGCGCGTGGCGGCCGGCCTGCACATCGACGTCCCGGTGCTGACGATGGTTTCTGCGCGGTCGACGATCCTCCCGCGGTGGACGCCGGACATGATGAGCTCGGACATCGTTCTGGTCGTGGATGAGATCGCTCAGCGCGCGCTCAAGCTGGCGCCGACGGTCACGGTCTCGCGCATCGACGGGGCGATCCACGACATCTTCCTGTCGCGCGAGCCGGTGCGGCAGGCGGCGTACGCCGAAGTGCGGCGGTGGCTGCGCGGCTACCTGCGCTGAGCGCGGGGTGCTGCGGATGCGCGGGATGCGCCGGATGCGCGGCCGCCGCGTCTCCGGCGACCGCGCATCCCGGGTCGTCTAGCGGAAGTTGACGAACTGCAGCGCGACGTCGAGGTCGGCGCCCTTGAGCAGGTTCATGGTGGCCTGCAGGTCGTCACGGCTCTTCGACGTGACGCGGAGTTCGTCGCCCTGGATCTGCGACTTCACGCTCTTCGGCGCTTCGTCGCGGATGAGCTTGTTGATCTTCTTCGCCGCATCCTGCTCGATGCCGTTCTTGATGCCGGCCTCGATGCGGAACTCCTTGCCGGACGGGTACGGCTCACCGGTGTCGAGCGAGCGCAGCGAGATGCCCCGCTTGATGAGCTTCGACTCGAACACCTCGAGGACCGCTTTGACGCGCTCCTCGGTGTTGGCCTTCATCAGAACCTTTTCGCCGCTCCACTCGATGGATGCGCCGACATTCTTGAAGTCGTAACGCTGCTCCACCTCTTTGCGAGCCTGGTTGAGGGCGTTGTCGGCCTCCATCTTGTCGACCTTGCTGACCACGTCGAACGATGAGTCTGCCATTCGTCGCCACCTTCCTGAGAGAACTACGGGTGCCGTGCGGCACCAGACAATTCAAACAGGGTCGGGCGGGAAACGGTTAACCTTGGCGTCGGCGTCCGATGCGTACCGCGAACGCATCCAGGGCGTCGAGCACATCCTGGTTGACCCAGACGCGATTCCGCTGTTTCGAGTTTCCCGGGGCGAGGACCCCGCGTTTCACCAGTTCGTCGAAACCGTTGCTCACGGACGGCTTGCTCAGGCCGGTGACCGCAACCGCGGTCGGGGAGTTGAGCACCGGGTACTCGATGGTCAGCCTGGCGAGTGTGCGCGCGGCAGCGTCGGCACGGAGACCGGCCAGCTTCTCGTCCCACGCCTCCTGAAACTCGGCGATGTCGCGTGCCAGGACTTTCGCGTTCTGGAGTGCGACCAGGGACGCCTCGGCGAAGACCTGGACGATCGGGCCCGGGTCGCCGCTGCGGTATGCGGTGAGCGCGTCGAAGTACGACTCGACGTCGGTCAGCAGCCCAGCGGACACGGGGACGGTCAGGTTCCGCAAGACACCGCCGTGCCGCAGCATCGCGTGCAGCAGTGCCCGCCCAGTGCGCCCGTTGCCGTCGGGGAACGGGTGGATGGTCTCGAACTGTGCGTGAGCGATGGCCGCGTGAGCGAGCACAGGGAGGTCGGCCCGGACCGCGAACCTGACCAGGTCGTCCATCGCGGCGTCGACGCGGTCGTGGTGGGGAGGAACGAAGCTGGCGGAGTGGGGGAGCCGCCCACCGATCCACACCTGCTCGCGACGGTATTGACCGGCCATGTCGGGGTGCGAGCCGCGGAGCAGCGCGTCCTGCATGGCGATGATCGACGCGTTCGAGATATCGTCGGCCAGTGCGAGAGCCGCCTCCATCGCCCGGACGTTGCTGACGATAAGCGGCGCGTTGCCGTCTGAGCGCTCGCCGATCGCCGCCTCGGCGATCGCGCGCGGACCGGACGTCAACTGCTCGATCTGCGAGCTCGACGCCGACTCCGTCTGCAGCAGCACGGAGGAGAACGGAGCGGGGAAGTCGCCCATGTGCGCGTCGAAGCGCACCAGCTCGGCCGTGGCGTCGTCGACGTCGGCGAGAATCTCCGGTGCGAGGTCGAACACTGCGTCGGCGATCTCGGGAACGACGGCAGCCTGGTAGGGCCGGCGGCGCTCGAGGTTTAGTCGACGCGACGACATCAGCGCCTCTTCGGGTGCGGGAAGCGTGCGCTCCTCGAACGTCACAGCGGTGCTCACCCTTACCTCCGACCTCGTCGTTAGTAAAGTTTAGCGGATAAGCCTTACTAACGACAGGTACGCAGTAAAGGTTGCGGCTGCTACGCCGTCTGCTGCAGTTCGGCCAGGTAGGTCACGTGGCAGCCGTCGCCGCTGCACTCCACGCACACTGTGATCTCTTCATCGTGCTGGAACGGGTCGGCGCCGGTTCCGTCGCACCGTTCGCAAATCTCCAACGTTCTCATGCCGACGATTCTGCGCCGCACCACCGACATTGCGGGCAGTGGATGCGGGGTGTCGCGGATCGGCCGACGCCGCCGAAGACTTCTCCTCCTGCGGTCGAACGGGAGGTGGTACGACGGTCCGACGACACGCCGCCGCGCGGTTCCTAGGCTCGGAGTCATGCGACTCACCTACGACCCGGAGCTCGACGTCGCGCACTTCCGCCTCGACGTCTCGACCGATCCGTCCCTGCCCGACCGTTCGGCCGTCCCGGATGCTCCTGCCGCTGGCGCTCACATCGATGCGGAGTTCGACGCGGCGGGGTTCCTCGTCGGGTTCGAGGTGCTCGGGGCGCACCTCGTGCTGCGGCCGGACGTGCTCGCGGCCGCGGAGCGGTCGAGCCGCGCGTAGCGGCGAGCGCAGGGCGCAGGGCGCCAAGCGCGTAGCGCGTAGCGCATAGCACCAAGCGACGAGCACTAGCGCGCCCCAGCACCACCCGCATCCACTGGTCGCACCAGCGGCAGGAAGATGGTGTCGACGATCTCCTCGATCGTCTCCGCCGGCACCGGCCGCAGGGTCATGATGGCGTCGTGCCGGAAGAGGTCGAACGGCAACGTCGCGATGCGCGGGGTGAGGCGTGCAGGGTCGATCTCTCCGCGGTCGATGCCGCGCTGGATGACGGTGTCCACTCTGGTCGTCCTTCCGCCGATGAGCACGTCGCGGAGGTCGGAGAGGCTCGTTCCCGTCTCGGCGAAGTAGCCGCCGAGGTGGACGCTCATGGCGGCGGCGAAGCCGATCCTGGTCTCGTTGGCCGTGGTGAGGAGGGCGATCAGGTCGCCGCGGAGGCTGCCCGTGTCCGGCGTCGCCGGCTGGTCGCGCAACCCTGCGCGTGCGACGGCCGCCCTGACCAGTTCCTGCCTGGTCGGCCAGCGACGGTAGACGACCGGGCGGCTGGTCTCGGCGCGCGCCGCGACCGCGTCGATGGTGAAGGCCGCATAGCCGTGCTCGACGAGCTGGTCCCAGGCTGCATCGAGGATCGCGTTCTCCAGCTCGGCCCCTCGGCGTCGCCGGGCGGGTGCGTCCGCCTCCGGGGTCGGCTGCTCAACAAGATCCATTTGCGTATCTTATCGCGTCGACCTATGATCCCAATAAGATACAGGCGCGTACCTTAAGGAGACATGGTGACCGAGAAGTCCAAGCTCGACCCGGGGGTCGTTCGCATCGCCGTCGTCGTGATCGTCGGCGCGCTCGCCGTGATCTTCGACACGACCATCGTGAGCGTCGCCCTGCACACGCTCGCCACCGACCTGCACACCTCGGTCGACACCATCCAGTGGGTCAGCACCGGGTATCTGCTGGCGCTCGGCGTGACCATCCCGATCGTCGGCTGGGCGCAGCAACGGATCGGCGGCAAGCGGCTCTGGATCATCGCCCTCGCGATCTTCCTGCTCGGCTCCGTGCTCTGCAGCCTGGCGTGGGATGCGCCCAGCCTGATCGCCTTCCGTGTCGTGCAGGGCATCGGCGGCGGCATCATGCTCCCGCTCATGTCCACCCTCGTGATGCAGGCGGCGCACGGCCAGAACCTCGGCCGCATCATGTCGGCGGTGAGCCTCCCCGCCGTGCTCGGCCCCATCCTCGGCCCGGTGCTCGGCGGCCTCATCCTCAGTTACCTCGATTGGCGCTGGCTGTTCTGGGTCAACGTCCCGTTCTGCGTCGTCGGCATCGTGCTCGCCATCCGGATGCTGCCCCGCGACACCCTCGGCGCCCGGCCGAGACTGGACTGGGTGGGGCTGGTGCTCCTGTCGCCGGCGGTGGTCGGCCTGCTCTACGGTCTGTCCAATGTGAGCAAGGACGGCGGCTTCGGCCGCGGCGACGTGCTCGTGCCCCTCATCGCCGGAGCCCTGCTGCTCGCGGCCTTCGTGCTCTGGGCGCTGCGGCGCGGAGAGGGAGGGCTCGTCGACGTGCGGCTGTTCCGGCACCGCCCCGTGGCCTCCGCCTCCACGCTGCTCTTCCTGTCTGGCGCTTCGCTCTACGGCGCGATGCTGCTCCTTCCCCTCTACTTCCAGGAGGTCAGGGGAGCGGATGCGCTCGGAGCTGGTCTGCTCCTGGTGCCGCAGGGCATCGGTACCCTGCTCAGCCGCACGACGGCCGGACGACTCACCGACCGCCTCGGCGCACGCTGGGTGTCGATGGCGGGCTTCGCGATCGTCGGTATCGCGACCGTGCCGTTCGCCTTCACCACCCCCACCACGAACGAGTGGATGCTCATGGCCGCCCTCTTCGTGCGCGGTTTCGGTCTCGGAGCCGTCACCATCCCGTTGATGGCGGTCGCATTCATCGGACTGGAACGCAGCGAGGTGCCGCACGCAAGCATCCTGACCAGGATCACCTCGCAGCTCGGCGGTTCGTTCGGTGTCGCGCTTCTGGCCGTGATCCTGCAGGGCGCAGCGGTGGGCGCCACGTCGCTGGACGGAATCGCGGACGCGTTCGACCAGGCGTTCTGGTGGGCGGTCGGGTTCACCGTGCTGGCGATCGGGCTGTCCGCTCTGCTGCCGGGACGCCCGGCCGCGCAGCCCGCCGCAGCAGCGCCAGAGCAGACGGCGCCGCTCGCTCCGGCGCAGGCCGTGGCATCCGGAGATATCCCCCTCCGGTAGGGGTGCCGGGGTACCGCCGGGTGACGCGCTGCGGCATCCCGTCTCCCTAACGTCGGATACGGGCGGAAATCTCCGCCCGTATCCGAGGGGAGCACGGGATGGACGCACTGAACGAACTGATCGCGCAGGCGGTGTCGTCGCCGTGGATCTACCTGCTGGTCGCCGCCGTCGTCTTCGTGGACGCGTTCTTCCCTCCCGTGCCGAGCGAGTCGGTGGTGATCGCGGCAGCGGCGGCGAGCATCACGCTCGGCCAGCCGAACATCGCCATCATCGTCGCCTGCGCCGCCATCGGTGCGATCGTCGGCGACAACGTCACCTTCGCGATCGGTCGCGGCGTCGGGCTCACCCGGTTCCGCTGGATGCGCAGGCCCAGGATGCAGGCGGCCCTCGGCTGGGCGCGCGACGGCCTCGACCGCCGTGCCGCCGTGCTGCTGCTGACCGCGCGCTACATCCCGGTCGGACGGGTCGCCGTGAACCTCGTCGCGGGAGCATCCGGGTTCTCGCGCCGCCGGTTCTTCGGGCTGTCGGTCCTCGCCGGTCTGTCCTGGGCGGCGTACAGCGTTACGGTGGGACTGCTCGCCGGGCACTGGCTGCACGGCAACCCGCTGCTCGGGATGCTCGCGGGCATCGCGATGGGACTCCTGACCGGTGTGCTGCTCGACGCGGGGATGCGGTTCGCAGCCCGGCGGCGCGCGAAGCGTGCTGCGGCGGCCGCGCCCGCCGCGGTGCTGGATGAGGTCGAGGCCGCGGAGACGCGGCCGGACGGAGTGCTGGTGTGCGCGGACGGACCAAGGAGATGACGATGACGGCCGAACATCCACCGCTGCGCACCAGGCTCGACGGGATGCTCGTCCTCCTCTGGGGGATCGGCTCGACCGCCGCCGTGGCGATCCTGGCGCTGACCTCTGCGCTCGGTTCGACGCTGTACGGCATCCCGGTGGTCATCGCCCTCGGCCTCGGTGTGGCTCAGGCGGCGTCGATCGTGCTGGCGATCGTCTCGCCGCGCCTTGCCGTCGTGATCTCGGTGGTGACTCTGGTGGCCGCCGGATTCGCGTCCGTGCCGGACGGCGCGAGCCCGTGGCCGGTCGCGGTGCCGACGATCGTCGCCAGCGCGCTGGTGCTGGTGATCGCGACGCTGCGCTCCGACTGGCGGGTCGGCCTGGTCGGCTGGGCGGGCGGCGCCCTCAGCAGCATCCTGGTCGCCCTGGTCGCAGCCCGGCCGCCCGCGACCTCCGGCGCGATCACCGCCGACCTCATCGTCTTCTGGTCGATCACGGCCGCCGCCATGCTGGGCGCGACGCTGGTCGTGAACTGGCAGGATGTGCGCCGACAGCTGCTCAGGGAGCAGCAGATCTCCGCCTCCGAGCTGACCCGCCGCGAGATCGCGGAGGAACGCACCCGCATCGCCAGGGAACTGCACGACGTGGTCGCCCACGGCATGTCGGCCATCCAGGTGCAGGCGTCGAGTGCCAGGTACCGCATCCCGTCGCTGAGCGAGGAGGCGGCCGAGGAGTTCGACGACCTCGCGGCCACCGCGCGTGCGGCGATGGGCGAGATGCGCACGCTGCTCGGTGTGCTCCGCAGCGAGGACACGGTGGTGGAGACGGCGCCGCAGCCTGGGGTGGGCGAGATCGCCGGGCTGGTGGCGCGCGCATCCCGAGCCGGTGGGGCCGTGCGCCTGGACGACCGGGTGGCCGCACAGGACGTCGCCGCCCTCGACCCCGCCGTGTCGCTGACGGTGTACCGCATCGTGCAGGAGGCCCTCAGCAACGTGGCCAGGCACGCGACGGGCGCATCCACGGTCGTGACGCTCGACCGCAGTGGGGACGCCCTCGACGTGTCTGTGCGCAACGAGCGCGCGCCGGGGCGACCGGCCTCCGCACCGGCTCCGGACACCGGAGGACACGGCATCCGCGGGATGCGCGAGCGCGCCGCCCTGCTGGGTGGCAGTCTGGAGGCGGAGCGCATGGACGACGGCGGTTTCGTCGTCCGAGCGCGCATCCCCGTCGTGTCGAGAGGAACAGTATGACCATCACCGTGCTCATCGCCGACGATCAGGCGATGGTGCGGGCAGGGTTCGCCGCCATCCTCGACGCCCAGGACGACATCACGGTGGTCGGTCAGGCGGCGGACGGCGAGGAGGCGGTCACGCTCGCCCGGCGGCTGAAGCCCGACCTCGTACTCATGGACGTCAGGATGCCGGGGATGAACGGCATCGACGCCACCCGCGAGCTCATCCACCCGACGGGCAGAGGCGAACCGCACCAGCCGCTCGTGCTCGTCCTGACCACGTTCGACGCCGACGACTACGTACACGAGGCCCTCTCGGCCGGCGCCAGCGGCTTCCTCCTGAAAGACGCGACCCCCGGCGATCTGGTGCAGGCGGTCCGCATCGTGGCGGCAGGGGATGCGCTGCTCGCCCCGCGCGTGACCAAACGGCTCCTGGAACGGTTCGCCGCCCAGCGCCCGGCCGGAAGCAGGCACGCGCTGCAACTCGCCGACCTCACCGAGCGGGAGCGCGAGATCCTGGTGCTGATCGGCCGAGGCAAGTCCAACGGCGAGATCGCGGCGGACCTGTTCATCGCCGAGCAGACGGTGAAGACGCACGTGAGCCGCATCTTCAGCAAGCTCGGACTGCGCGACCGCGTGCACGCGGTGATCCTGGCGTTCGACGCCGGGCTGGTGGAACCGGCGCCGTAACGGCGCTGGACCCCTGCCGCTGGACCCCTACCGCGGTAGGGGGACGGGTTGGCTCCCCGGGCGGACGACCGCCGGCCGAGCCCGCTGAGAACCTTCCGGAGACGGCCCACAGGGGGCCGGACGGAAGGGGAAACCTATGTCGGTCTCGTTCGCGCCGGAGGCGGTGCGGGATGCCGCGAGCGGCACAGCGCGGAGTCGGGCGGGTGCGGCCGCGGGTGGCGGTGCGGGTGCTCGTGCGGGCGCACGGGATGCGGCGGTCGACCTCGCCAGGGCCGCCTGCCTCGTGGTCGTGGTCCTGCTGCACGCGCTGATGGTCGGCGTGAGCGTACACGACGGCGCACCCGTGCTCGAGAACGCCCTCGACGGCTGGGCGGGCCTCCCCGCGCTCACCTGGCTGGCGCAGGTCATGCCCCTCTTCTTCGTGCTCGGCGGGTTCTCCAGCTTCCTGCACTGGTCCGGGATGCGCGCCGGCGGCACGACGCCCGCCGCCTACCTCGCCGGCCGGATGCGCCGCCTCCTTCTCCCTGCAGCCACCGCCATCGCCGCCTCGGCCGTGGTCCTGGCGGTGCTGACGCTGTGCGGTGTTCCGCCGGAGCTGGTCGCCGTCGCCGGGTTCCGGCTGAGCCAGCCGCTCTGGTTCCTCGGCGTGTACGTGCTGTGCACGGCGGCGGTGCCGGCTCTGGTCGCCGCGCACAGACGGTTCCCCGTTGCGACGGTGGCCGTGCTGGCGGCGCTCGCGGTCGGTGTCGACGTGGTCCGCGCATCCACTGGCGTCACGGTTGTCGGCTTCGCGAACCTCCTCTTCGTCTGGCTGCTGGTGCAGCAGCTGGGATTCTGGCTCGCGGACGGCACCGTCTCCGGCCTGCAGCGCCGCACGCTCGTCGCGCTCGCCGCAGGGGCGACGGCCACGCTGTTCGTGCTCGCGGCGACCGGGGTGTACTCCTTCGACCTGCTCGCCAACCTCAACCCGCCCACGTTCGCCCTGGTGCTGCTCGGCGTCTCCCAGCTGGCACTGTTCTCCCTGGCAAGACCCACCCTGCGCAGGCTCGCGGGCAACCGGATGCTCTCCGCCGTCGTGCAGGCCGTCAACGCCCGCGCGATGACGATCTACTCCTGGCACATGCTCGCGCTGATCGCGCTCGCCGGGCTGCTCCTGCTGTCCGGGGTCTCGCTGCCGCAGCCGCTGACGCCGGACTGGTGGGCGACCCGCGGGATGTGGCTGGCGGCGGTGGGCGTCGCGGTGGCCGCGCTGGTCGCGGTGGCCGGACGCGCGGAGGCGGGGCGCGGTGGGGCGCGGCGTGGAACGGCGGGGCGCGCGACGGCTGGTGGTGCCGGCGCGGAACGTGCGGCGGTGCGGCCGGGGGTCGGCGCGCATCCCGGGCTGGTGGCGCTGTCTGTGGCGTGCGGAGCAGGCGGGGTGCTCGTGATCCTGCTGGCCGGGGCGATGGTGGCCGGGTGGGTCACCGGATGCGCGCTCGTGGTCGGCGCGCTCGCGCTGGCGCGTGCGGCGGCGGCGCCCGGGTCGCGGATTCTGCCGTGAGCAGAATCGTGCGGAGGTGCGGGCGCGTCGGCGGGTGCGCGCCTAGGCTGGCGGACACGTCGACGGACGAGGAGGGGACATGCTGCTCAGACATGCGATCGGGGCCGTGCTCCGGCGGCTGAGGCTGGAACGCGGTGAGACGCTGCGTCAGCTGTCCGAGACGGCCAGCGTCTCCATCCCGTATCTGTCGGAGATCGAGCGCGGTCGCAAGGAGGCCTCCTCCGAGATCCTCGCCACGCTGTGCCGTGTCTTCGACATCAGCGAGGGCGAGCTGCTCACGAGGGTCGCCGCCGAGTTCGCCACCGCCGACCGCGTCGGTCTTCGTCCCGTCGAGACCCGCACGGCAGCGCCGGTCCGCGAACTCGCTCCCGCGGGAATCGGCAGCAGCAGCGGCAGCGCGGGCGCCTTCGGGCCCGGCATCTCCGTCGACCTCCGCCTCGCCGACCTGCTCGACGCGCAGCCCGCCGACCTCCGCATCGCCGAGCCCCCGCAGGACGGGCCGGCCGCGGCGGTACTGCTGGCCGCCTGACGCATCCCGCATACGCTGCGCATCCCGCGCATCCACCGGTCGGTGCTGCGCCGCCGTCTCGTCCTCCACCTCGACGTGCAGCACGGCTCAGCCTTTCGGCAGCGCGCGGGTCGACCCGACGACGTGGTCGACGAACCCGTAGGCCAGCGCCTCGTCGGCCGTGAACCAGCGGTCCCGGTCTCCGTCTTCGAGGATCTGCTCGATCGGCTTG
This sequence comes from Leifsonia sp. NCR5, assembly GCF_002105485.1. Taxonomy (NCBI): domain Bacteria; kingdom Bacillati; phylum Actinomycetota; class Actinomycetes; order Micrococcales; family Microbacteriaceae; genus Leifsonia; species Leifsonia sp. NCR5. The sequence continues at coordinate 140,952 of NZ_NCSR01000005.1, read as the reverse complement.
CCCGTCTGCACGCTCGTGAGTTCGGCCATGCGCTTCTTGAAGTACAGGATCTGCTTCGCCTGGGTCTGGATGTCCGCCGACGTCCCCCCGAAGCCACCGTGCGGCTGGTGCATCACCACGCTCGCGTTCGGCAGCGCATACCGCTTGCCCTCCGCGCCGGAGGACAGCAGGAACTGCCCGGCCGACGCGGCGAAGCCCAGCGCGACCGTCGCGACATCGGCCTGCACGAAGTTCATGGTGTCGTAGATCGCGAACGCCGCGGTGATCGAGCCGCCCGGCGAGTTGATGTAGAGGTAGATGTCCCGCTCCGGCTCGATCGAGTTGAGGATCAGGAGCTGGGCGCAGATCTCGTTGGCCGAGTCGTCGGTGACCTCGCTGCCGAGGAAGACGATCCGCTCTTCGAGAAGACGTTTGAAGATCAGTTGGTCCGGTGTGTTGTCCGTCATGGTGCTCATGCGCCCATCCTGCGAAGGGATGGCCACCGAGCGCGAGCGTTTCTGCCCGGCGCGAATCTGCCGACGGCAGAGGCGGGCGCCGACCCTGCCACGCCCGGGAACCGGCTGGGCGTGCGCTGATTTCGTCTGCGGGCGTTGGAACAGTATTCTTGTCGAGCGCCTTCGATCACGAGAACACTGGTGGTCGGGAGCGCCAACGGCGAGTTACCCAAGCGGCCAAAGGGATCTGACTGTAAATCAGCCGGCGTAGCCTTCGGGGGTTCGAATCCCTCACTCGCCACACTGTGATGAGTCGGGACATCTGTTCTGGACGAGTCGCGAGTCATATCACAGAGAGCCCGGCCATCGGCCGGGCTCTCTTTGTCGTTGCGAGAAGGGCTTCGGGTTTCCCGGTAGGCCATCCGGGCGTTGACCCCTGCATCCAATGGTGCTCGGCTCCATGATCTGCAATACATGCTGGCATTCTGCGCCAGATTGCGGTAGAGATAGAGGTGTCGAGTTGGCCCCCGTCGTGAGGAGCAGTGCATGAGCGAAGTGCCACAGAGATCCCGCCCGCAGCCCGATCTTCTCGTCGTGTCGAGGGTCGTGCTCGATGATCTCCACCGGAGGGACGGTCGTGTCGACGCCGGTATCCTCGGCGGCTCGGGGTTCTGGGCCGCGTTCGGTGCCGCGCTGGTTCTCGACGAGGTGGCCATCACCTGCAAAGTGGGCGAGGACTTCGAGCCGTATCGCGCGCAACTGGCGTCCCTCGGCATCCGCGACGACGGACTCCTGGTCAGCGGCGGGCGGACATCGCGCACGCGCGTCACGTACAGCGGCGAGGTTCGCTCCGAGGAGCCGATCCCCGACTGGGATGCGCATGTCGCGCTGCGCACCATGCCGAGCGAGTTCACCGCGGGCGTCCGCCGCCCGCTCTCCTACTATGTCTTCCGCGGGTGGCATCCGGGATTCTGGGAGGCGTTCACGAGCGAGCGTCTGGCCGGCTCGCCCGTGCTCTGGGAGATTCCGGGAAGCGTGTGCTTTCCGTCCGAGCGCGAGCGGATCCGGATGGTGCTGGATTCCATCGACGTGCTGTCGATCAACCGCGACGAGGCGGTGAGCCTGTGCGGTGATGGATCGCCGGACGACCTGATCGCGGAGCTCCACGAGCTCGGGGCAGCCACCGTGGCCCTCCGCCTCGGGTCGGCGGGCGCACTCGTCTCGCGCGACGGCCGGATCCGTGCAGCTGCGCCCCCGCCCGGCCCGGAGGTCGTCGAGGTCACCGGGGCGGGCAATGCCTTCTCCGGCGCCTTCATCGCCGAGTACGCGCGAGCTGGGGGCGATCTCGACGAGGCGCTCCGCAGCGCGATGGCCGCCGCGGCAGTCGCGATCGGCCAGATCGGCCCACCAGAAGACCGCCCGCTCGCACGCTCGAGCTGGCGACGGTATCGCGAACAGATCGGCGTGACGGATTTTCGGGAGGGTGACGATGGCCGGACAGCTTGACCCGACGGACATCACCGAGGCCGAACGCGCGCAGATCGAGGCTATCCGCGGTTCGGCCTGGGCGCGCTATGGCTACCGCGACGTGCTCCCTCCGCGGGGGCTCACCATCGACGGCCGTCCAGCACTGACCGGCACCGACCCGCGCGACGTCGGTCGTTACGTCGTGTTCACGGTGCGCGATCCGCTCGGTGGAGAACACGACGAGCCCCACGGTTTGCGGCTCGCCCGGCAATTCGGGCCCGCCAGAGAAGTGGGTGCGACGGGACTCTTCCAGGTCTACACGGCCGACATGGACGGCACGGCGGTGACGGTGGTGGCCACTGGCAGCGGTTCGCCTGAGCTGGAGCTGGCGCTGGTGGAGATCATGGACCACTCGGACGCGGAGGTGCTCGTCTACTTCGGGACGGCCGCTGGACTCCATCCGTTCGTCAGCCCCGGGCAGGTCGTGATCTCGTCGGGGGTCGTGCGCGAGGAGGGGATGACCAAGGCCTACGTCGACACGAGCTTCCCCGCCGCCCCGTCGTATGACGTGGTCGCCGCGCTCGTGAGCGGCGCGGAGAGCGCGGAGGTCCCATACCGGGTCGGTCTCACCCGCTCGACGGACTCCGATCCGCTCGGCAACGGCCGGCCATCGGTCGGCGGGTATTTCCAGCGTTCGCACGCCGACGTGCTCGACTACTGGATCCGGGCCGGCGTGCTGTGCAACGACCGCGAGGCGTCCGCAGTCGTCACGCTGGGCACCCTGTTCGGTCGCCGTACCGGCGTTGTCGTAGGAGTGACGGACAACTTCCCGTCCGGCAAGACGCTCATGGTCGGGGCAGGCATGGAGAACGCCGCAGAGACGCTCGTCGCCGGGCTCCGCGAGCTGAGCCGAATGGATGCCACGAAACGCGCACACGGGCGCCAGTACTGGAGCCCCGCACTCGCGGCCGACTCGTGAGCGCCGTCATCGGCCTCGTCCTCGACGGGCCCCCCGGCGACGACGGCTTCGTCGACGCCGGGGTCGAAGCGGCCCGTCGTGCCTCGGCCGACGGCATCGCCGTGGAGGTGCGCGCGTCGCCACCGGCGAGCATCCCGCCGAGCTGGATGGCCGTCCTGGCGCACGGCAGCTCGTTGACGGACTGGGCGATCGGCGCCCGGGCGCGCGGGCGAACGGTGGTGCTCAGCGATCGGCCGGAGGACATCGCGGAACTCGCGGGCATCCACTTCATCGACTGGGCGTGGGACGAAGGCTATGCGGCGCTCGGCTCCCTCGCGGCCGAGCTGCCCGGCGAACCGCGCGTGACGCTCGTGACGGGCCCGGACTTTCCGCCGCAGCGGCGCATCGCCGCGGGGTTCCTTGCGGCGTTCGGAGAGGGAGCGGACAACCGTTCCGTGGACCGGGTATCACTCGGCAGCTTTACCGATGAGGCCGAAGCCGCGCGCGTGTTCCCCGGCATTCTCGAACGCTCCGGACCCGATGGGGTGGTTGTCAGCTCCGCCGGTCGCGCCGGCGACCGCCTGTGCGAGCTCGCCCCGGCCAACGGGCTGACGACGTTCGGATTCTCCTCGCGAGGCGACGGTCACGCCGCCTGGGTGACGAGCGATATCGCCGGCGTCCTCGAGCACATCATCCGGACCATCGCCGCAGGAGGGGAACTGCCCCGCTCGCTTCAGTGCGGATTCGCCTCGGGCTTCCTCTCCTGGACGCGGGGCCCAGCGGCGTCGTGACGTCCGCGGCGTTCGCGCCGCCAGAGGCTGGGCGATACTCCGAGGATTACGACGCTCACAGCGGCGCACGCGATGAACGGCAGCGTGAATCCGCCGGTGAGGTCGCGCAGGATCCCGAAGCCCACGGGTCCGGCCGCGCCGAGCAGTTGCGACAGGAAGAGAAGGATCGCGCCGGCCGCCACGGCCTCGCCCGCTGTCGCGGACCGCGCGGCGACGATGTAGTTGGCCAGAGCGAACGTCGAGCCGTGCCCGATGGCGACGACCGTGAGGCAGGCGAAAGCCCACGGAGAGCCGGCGGAGTCCACCCAGCCGAAGAGGGGAACCATCCCCACCGAGCCGGCCAGCAGAATGGCGCTCGCGACGATGACGGGCCGGCCGGGCGCCACGGTCCGCTGGGCCCAGAACGGGGCGAGAACTCCACCGGCGACCTGGACAGTGGAGAAGATGGCGAGAAGCATGCCGACCTGCGATGGATCCCAGCCGGCGTGGATCGCGGACGGGCCCAGCCAGGCGAGCAGGGCGAACGCGGCGGCCGCCTGCAGCCCGGCGAAGAGGATGAGCGGCACCAACCACGGCAGCGCGAGTACTGCGCGGATTCCCACCCGCTTCTCACCCCCTGGATCGGTCGGCGCAGCGAGCGAGGTCGGCCGGTCGATTCCCCGGCGTCGAGCCGCGAGCAGCCAGGCGCAGAGGCTCACCACCGCAAGCCCGCAGAAGAGGAGGGCAGCGAGGCGCCAGGTGCCCAGCGCGGACGCAGCCCACCCCGCGAGAAGTGTCGAGGCCAGCAGGCCGAGGGACGAGCCGGCCATCATCGCGCCGATCCCCGCCCCGGTGGAACCGGGCGCGAGTTCCCTCACCTGCCAGGGAACGAGGGCGCCGAGCATCCCGGCCCCGAGGCCGCCGGGAACGATCGCCACCCATAACATCGGCGTCGCGGGGATCGAGAGGATCACCAGCGCGAGGGCTGTGAGAAGCAGTGAGATGCTCACCGCCGCGCGCGGACCGACCCGGCGGTTCACGACGAGCACCACGGTGCTGCCGACCGCGACCAGGAGGACCATGCCGGTGGACAGCGCGCCGACCAGCACTCCACTGCCACCGAGTTCGGCCTCGATCGTCGCCGACGCCGCCGCGATCACGCCGAGCATGGTCCGGAGATTCGCGGCGCACAGGGCGATGACCAGGATGGCGGCCACCGGTGGGAGAGCGCCTCTGGGCGCTGTGTTCGCCGTGTCTGTATCGGGCACCGGTGCTCCATTCGACGGATTTGGAAGAAAATTCCAATTGCTACTGTACAACATGGTGCTCGAAGCCATACCATCGTCGCATGACTACACCAACGGCGGTCGTCAGCCCCTCGGCCGAACAGATCGCAGCCTCGACGGATGCGATCGCCGAGATCATGAACCACGGATGGCTCGTGCTCGGGATGTCCATCGGCGAGCACCTCGGCCTGTTCGAGATCGCCGGCGACGGCGTCTACCGTTCGGTGCCGGAGCTCGCGGAGGCTTCGCGGTGTGATCGGCGGTATCTGCAGGAGTGGGCATGGGCGATGTGCGCCGGAGGATTGCTGGAGGTGCGCGGCAACGATGGCGGAGAGCCGCTGTTCCGAGTGCGCCCGAGCTTCGTGCCCGCGCTGACCGCGGCCGGAGGCCCGCAGCACTGGTCGCGGATCACCACGCAGATCGCGGCGCTCGCCCAGCTCGAAGGTCCCCTGCTTGAAGCGATGCGGACAGGAGCCGGCCTGTCAGGAGACCTCTACGAGGGGGACATCGTCGAAGCACTCACCAGTGAGAGCGCGCCGATCTTCGCGAAGGCCTTGCACGACGAGGTCATCCCCGTCCTGGGCATCGCCCCGGCTCTGACAGCGGGCATCCGGATGCTCGACGTCGGATGCGGCACTGGCGACGCACTCATCTCGCTCGCGACGGCCTACCCGGCCTCGACCTTCCTCGGCGTCGACCAGTCCCCCGACGCGGTGGCCGTCGCACGTGTGCGCGCCGACGGCCTGGCCAACGTCGCGTTCGAGGTGATGGATGTGGAAGACGGTCTGCCGGATGGTCCGTTCGGGCTGATCATGGCCGCCAACCTCGCACACGACCTCAGCGACCCGGCACGATTCTTCCGCGCAGCACACGCCGCCCTCGCCCCCGGCGGCACCTTCTACCTCCACGAGCTGAGCGCGAACGCCGACATGGAGGAGAACATCGCGAACCCGCACGCGGTGGGAATCCTCATGTTCAGTCTGTTCCACTGCGTCCCGTTGGCGCGGAGGAGGGATGGGATCGCGCCAGGCGGGATGTGGGGGAGGGAGCACTACATCGACTCGCTCCGCGAAGCGGGCTTCTCCGGCGTCAGCGTCTTCAACGCGCCGTCGGACCCGAACAACGACACCATCTACGCCACCGCATGAGAGACGAACGTCTGTCGACCCCGAAGGGAATGATGAACACCCAAACCCACACGTTCGAGCGTTACACCGTCATGGAGTTCCAGGACGAGTTGCGCGAGATGCCGCTGACGTACCAGCGGTCCTTCACCGAAGACGTCAGCGAGTTCGCCGCGTGGCTGCGGTCGCGCGCCGACGCCCCCTTGCTCGCCGTAGGGGCCGGAGGTTCACTCGCGGCCGCCCAGCTCGCTGCCGCGCTGCACAAGAAGGCGACCGGTCAGCTCGCCTCGATCGGTGAGCCGATGGACATCTACCAGCTCGACGACGCGGCCGACAGCACGACCGTCCTCCTTGTCACGGCGAGCGGTTCGCACAGCGACTCGCTCGCCGCCTGCGCCGTCCTGGCTGGAAAGGCGGCACCCAGCGCCGTCTTCTCCGGCAAACGGAACTCGAAAGGCGCCGACCTCCTCGCCGGCACCGAGACGCCCGTCTTCGAATACGAACTGCTCCCCGACACGCACGGTTGGGTCGCCGTCAACTCGCTCCTCGCCCAGGCGATCGTCCTGGCGCGAGCATACGCGGAGGCGTTCCCCGACAAGCTCGGCTCCTTGCCGAGCACACTCGCCGGTCTTGCGCCAGAGTGGACCGACGTCGACGCAGCGGTCGACGATCTCGCAACCCTGCTGGAGTCCGCTCTCGGCCGCGAGCTGCTCGTCTTCCTCCACGGTCCTGACACCAAGTCGGCCGCCGTCGACCTCGACTCGAAGTTCGCCGAATCCGACCTGGGATGGCTCAGCGTCTCCGAGTACCGGAACTTCGCCCACGGCCGGTACCAGATGATCCTGCCGCGCCAGAGCGAAACGGGCGTGCTCGCCTTCTACAGCCGACGCGAGGAAAGCATCGCCCTGGCGACGCTCGGTGAGCTCCCCGAACACGTCCCGCATGTCGGGCTGCTCGTTCCCGGAGACTCCGCCGCTGCTGAACAGGTCGGCTCCATCGTGCTGCTGCTCCTCGTCGTCGGCGCGCTGGGTCGCGTCCGGCAGATCGACGTCGGCTGGGGAAGCCGGTCGACCTTCGGCGACGTGATCTACGACATCGATCTCACACCGTTCCACACCGCACATTGAATTGAAAGGATGGCAGTAACAATGAAGTATCGCGCCATATCCCCCCGCACGAGGTCCATGGTCCTCGCGAGCGTGATCGCCGTTGCGATGGTCCCCACCCTGCTCACCGGGTGCTCCGGGTCGACATCTTCCGACGGGAAGGGAGGCCTCACCGACGCGAGTCTGCAGCTGAACTGGATCACGAACGCGACCTGGGCAGGCAGCTATCTCGCCGACGAGAAGGGCTACTACAAGGACGAAGGACTCAAGGTCACCATCCAGACCGGTGGACCGAACGTCGACTTCATGGCGGCGCTGAGCTCCGGGCAGGCGCTCGTCGCGTTCGCCGGATTCACCGAGCCGGCCACCCTGAATCAGAAGGGAGGCGACTTCGAGATCGTTGGAACGATGTACCAGAAGAGCCCGCTCTCCTTCATCTCCAAGGCCGGAAGTGGCATCGAGAAGCCGTCGGACCTGGAGGGCAAGCGTGTCGGCATCTCGACCACCGCGCTCTCGGTGTGGAACCAGTTCTCGAAGACGGCCGACATCGACACCTCGAAGGTGAAGATCGTGCCGATCACGACCGGACCGGACCCACTCGTCGCCGGTGACATCGATGCGTACCTCGGTTTCAGCAACGAGGGACCCGCCGCGCTCGCCAAGCTCGGTGTCGACTCGACGTACTTCCTCCTGCAGGACTACGGCTACGGCTACTACGTCAACGTCTACACTGTCCGCAAGCAAGACCTGAAAGACCCGACCAAGCGCACGCTCATCAAAGGTCTCCTGAAGGCAGACCTGCAGGGTCAGCTGCAAGCGATCAAGGACCCGTCCGCCGCCGGCAAAATCACGGTGGATCGGTATGGCGACTCCCTCGGCCTCGATGTCGCCTCCGAGACACGGGCCGCGAAAGACGCGATTCCACTGTTCTATTCGCCGACGAGCGAGAAGAAGGGGATCGGGTACATGGGAGGGGACGAGATGACCCTGGCGATGACCACACTGAACAGCATCCTCGGCACCCATCTGCCGCTCGATGGCAAAGGCTACGTCGACATGTCCTTGCTCGACGAGATCCACAAGGAGGACCCGAGCTTCGGCGAGCTACCTCCCCTCACGAACGGCTGACCCATGAGCAACAATTCGACAGGTCAGGACCTCCGGCCCATCGACGTCGAGGTGGCGAACGTCTCCAAGTCCTTCGCCACCTCCGACGGGGCGTTCGAAGCGCTCCGGGACGTCTCGTTCACGGTTCCCGCCGGCGGGTTCTACTCGCTCGTCGGCCCGAGCGGTTCGGGGAAGTCGACTGTGCTCCGAAGCCTCGCAGCGCTCGAATCCCCGACCTCGGGGACGATCCTGCTCGGGAAAGAGGCGCCGAAGGTCCGCGTCAAGTCCCATGAAGTGGGCATGGCGTTCCAGGACGCTGCGCTGCTGCCGTGGCGCTCGATCCGCAAGAACATCGAGTTCGCGCGCGAGATGGCAGGGCTGCCCCGCGATCCCGAGTACGTGGACGAACTGATCGGTCTTGTCGGGCTCCGCGGCTTCGAACGCTCCCGGCCCGCGCAGCTGTCCGGCGGAATGCGGCAGCGCGTCTCGATCGCCAGGGCGCTCGTCATCCGCCCCCGGCTGCTCCTGCTCGACGAACCGTTCGGCGCGCTGGACGAGCTGCTGCGCCAGAGCCTCAACATGGAGCTGCAGCGCATCTGGATGCACCAGAAGATCTCGACGGTCATGGTCACCCACTCGGTGAGCGAGGCCGTGCTGCTGAGCGACGCCGTCGTCGTCATGGGCAGCCGACCCGGACGGGTGGAGCGCATCATCGACGTGCCGTTCGCCCGCCCACGGACGCCAGCCCTGGTCACCAGCGAAGAGTTCTTCCACGTGTGCACCTCCGTGAGCGAGACATTGCGGGCGAGCCTTGTCCAGTAGCGCGCATGGGCTGCGGACAGCCTCCCCACTCTCCCGCCTCGTCGTGGTCGTCGCCCCGGGGGCGATCACCTTCGTCGCACTCATCGCCGTGTGGATGTGGGCGTCGGCGAACCTCGCAGGCGGCGGGCTGATCCTGCCATCGCCTGGCGCGGTGGTCGGCGCACTCGTCGCCGACTGGTCGATCATCGTGCGAGCGCTCGGATTCACTCTCGGGACCGCCTCGATCGGACTCCTCGTCGGTGTCCTGGTGGCGGTCGTCCTCGTGGCGATCTCGGTCGCGATCGTGCCATTGCGCCGTCCCATGATGCGGCAGGTCACCATCCTGTTCTGCCTGCCGCTCGCAACCATCGCGCCACTGCTCTTCCTGCTCCTGCCGCTGCCCGGTCCGCAGATCGTCGTCGCCGCCTCGTCGGTGGTGTTCCCGGTCTACCTCGCTCTGGAGCAAGGGCTGACGGCGAAGCACCAGGCGTGGGAGGACCTCACTCAGGTGCTGGGCGGGACGAAGATGCATCACTTCTGGAGCGTTCAGGTGCCGGCGGCCACCAAGGAGTTCTTGGTCGCGATGCGTATTGCGGGACCGGCGGCGATCCTCGGAACGACGCTGGCCGAGTACTTCGGCGGCGCCAACGGCATCGGCGTGCTGATGATTAACGCTCTCAGCCAGTTGAACGCGCCGCGCGCATACGCGCTCGGCGTGGTCATCACCCTGACCTGTGCAGCGGCCTATCTCGTCGTCGGCCTGGTCTCCCGCGCTTTCCCCTGGACCTCGGAGCTGCACGATGTCGACTGAAACTCTGCAACAGCGTCGGATGAGCGGCGTTGGCGTTCTCGGGCGGGAGATCCTGGCCGGTCTCGTTCCCGTGCTGGTCGTCCTCGTCCTGTGGGAGATCGGCTACCTGCTGGTACCGCACAACACCTATCTGCACGGTCCGATCGAGGTGCTGTCGCTGCTGAGCGATCCCGCCCACTTCGTGCCGGTGCTGGCGGCCCTGGGCGACACCTTTCTGATGCTGGTGCTCGGATATGTGATCTCGGTGGTGTTCTCGCTCGTGCTCGCCTCCGTCGTCGTGGTGAGCCGGATCGCCGAACGTGCCATCATGCCGATCGCGATCATCGTCGGGGTGGTTCCGGTCATCGTCATCACTCCTGTCCTCCTCATGCTGGTCGGCCGGGGACCGGCGACCTCGGTCGTGGTCTGCGTCATCATCACGTTCTTCCCTGCGCTGATCAACATCGTCTCCGGGATGCGGTCACCCAGCCGCAGTCTGATCGACCTCACCTCCGTGCTCGGCGGGAACCCCGCCAAGACCCTGCTCCTCGTGCGTCTACCGAGCTCGATCCCCGGCATCTTCTCTGCTGCCAAACTCGCGCTCCCCGCTGCTCTGACCGGCGTGATCCTGACCGAGTACATCGCGACCGGCCGCGGGGTCGGGACGTTCATCAACCTCTCCCGCGCGAACTTCCAGTACCCGGACATGTGGGCCGGAATCTTCGCGACACTGGTCCTGTCGGTGCTCGCGTACTCCGTGCTCGGAACGGCGGAACTGCTCCTTCGCGATCGCTATGTGTCGGGGGCGAGCAGATCGAGGCGCGCCTCGTGAGGACCGCCGTCGTCATCGGAACCGTCGCACTCGACCTCGTCGCGGCGTCAGCAACCTCCAGCCACGCCAGAGCCGCCGTCGGCAACACCGGCGCGAACATCGCTGTCCGGCTGTCGGCTGCCGGCTGGAACGTCGAGTTCGTCTCCCTGGTCGGACGGGACAGTGCGGCCGACCTCGTGGAAGAGGACCTGCGCCGGTGGGGAGTCGGCACCAGCGGTGTCGTGCGACGGGAGGGGTATCTGACTCCGCGTGTCTTCCAGGCGCTGTCGACGTCGTCGAGCTCCGCGAGTCTCCTGCTGACCTGTCCCCGCTGCGATCGCCCTCGGGGGCACCGGCTGGAGATTCCGCGCCCGGACGAACTGCCGGAATCCGTCGTGGCGTTCGCACGCGACGCTGACCTGGTCATCGCGGATGTCGCGGGCCCGGCCTCTGGCCGTCTGGTCTCCGCGAGCCGCGGGCTCACCTGGTACGAGGCGAGCCTGCGCGAGGCGACCGACGCCGAGATCGCCGACCTCGCAGGCCGGGTGGATGCGGTGAAGTGCTCCTCCGAGGAGCTCGACCACTTCGCGGCTGCCTTCGCCGATGCTGCGGAGGAACCGCGCCTCCGAATCGTCACGGAGGGCGCGCAGGGGGTGCGGTTCCAGGAGCGGCCCGCGTCCGCGTGGTCGGACTGGACGCACACCGACTCGACGCTGCGCACGCCCCCGATCGACACCATCGGCGCGGGCGACGCGTTCACCGCTGCGGCAGCGGGTGTCCTCGCCGAGGGCGGCACCGCGCTGTCCGCCGTCGGGGCCGGCTCGGACGCTGCGGCACTGGCCTGCATGAGCGAGGGGGCGCGAGGCGACATGGTACTGTCGGGCGAAGTTCCAAGCGCATGGCTCGACGTCGGAGTGGCATTCCAGTGCGGGCGCTGCGACGCAGGAATCTAGTGTCGAGACCTTCAACAATTGGGGAGCAGCGATGTCTAAGCAGTACTCCGTCCCCGGGCAGTCGATCCTGGCGCGCATCCGTTCGCTGTTGCCTACCCTGTCGCCCAGCGAAGCGCGTGTCGCCCTGTTCATCCTCGAACATCCGGACGAGGTGATCCACATGACCGTCGGAGAGGTCGCCGAGCGTGCGGGATCGGGGGAGTCGACCACGGTGCGATGCTGCCGCACCCTCGGCTTCAGCGGTTTCCAGGACCTCAAGATCTCGCTGGCGAGGGAGACGACCTCGCTCACCCACTTCGTCTACGACCAGGTCGACCCGAGCGATGCCCCTGGGGATGTCCTGGTCAAGGTGATGTCGTTCTCTGCCCAGGTCATCAGCGACGCATCCAGCAGCATCGATCCGCTCGTCTTCGAGGAAGCGGTCTCGGTCATCGGCAAGGCGAGCGAGGTCCTGATCATCGGCTACGGGGCGTCGTACCAAGTTGCCAGGAGTGCGCACGACCAGTTCGCCTCCATCGGCATCAAGGTGAGCGCGCCGCTCGAGTTCAACCTGAAGTATCTGGAAAGCCGCACGATCGCCGAAGACGCCTGCTGCCTGGTCATCAGCCACACGGGAGCCACCAGGGAATCCATCCGGTGCCTCGACGCTGTGCGGAGCCGCGGCGTGCCCACCATCGCGATCACCAGCTTTCCGCGTTCCCGCCTGGCCGATCGCGCCGACTACTCCTTGATCGCCAGCGGACGGGAACTCTCGTTCCGATTCGAGGCGCTCTCCGGTCGCCTAACGCACCTGGCGGTCGTGGACGCCCTGTATCTCGCACTCGCCAGGGCCGACCCCGACCGTGCTCGCGCCTCGCTCGACATCTTCCACGAAGTGGATGCGTCCTGGCAGCTGTAGGAGCTCCGCCGACGGCGTGAGCACAGCCTTCCTCGCTCCGCCCGAGCCCACGCAGCGCACCCCGTGCTTCTGGGCTCTGCCGCGGGGCCGATCAGGCCGGGGTCTCGAACGGCGGCTCTCCGCTGCGGAGGTCTTCGTCCGACTCGCGGATCGCGTGACGCATCGCGGCCTCGGCGCCGACGGTGTCGCCCGCCTCGACAGCCTCGAGCACGCGACGGTGGTCTGGCACGGGGTCGAGCCATCCTGCTCCCGGGTGGTGCTGGATGCGGTTACGGGCATCCAGAGCGTGGACGACCACCGTGTCGAGCCGCATCAGGAGTTCGTTGTGAGTGGAGCGCAGCAGGCGGAGGTGGAAGTCCAGGTCGGCGGCTGCCAGACGTTCCACATCGTGGCCGGCCGCCTCGAACTCGGCGAACGAGGTGCGGAGGGCGGCGATGTCGTCGTCGTCACGGTACTCGGCGGCCAGGCGCGCTGCTGCCGGTTCGATAACGTCGCGCAGCTGTGACAGTTCGGAGAGCAGGCGGTCGTCGTCACGGCGGGCGGCGCGCCTCCACATGATGACGTCGCCGTCGAGCAGCTTCCAGGAGTCGCGATTGTTGACGATCGTGCCGCGCCGCGGCCAGGAGTCGATGAGCCCCTTCTCCCTGATCACCCGCAACGCCTCTCGGATGGCCGTCTTGCTCACGCCGAGTTCGGGCTCCAGCGCATCGAGGTCGATGCGCGTCCCGGGTGGGTAGTCGCCGCGGACGATTCTCAACCCGAGCTTCTCAACGAGTTGGGCGTGCAGATCAGCCATGAGTGCGACCCTATCCGCCCCTGACTGCATTCTGAGGCTTATTTGCGTTTAGACCTATTGTTAGTATTATTACTAATTGCACACCAACCCGCCAATCGCACCGTTTACGAAGGAGTAGACCATGCACGCACGTTCACGACGCAGCGCACGGATGATCGCCCTGGTCGCCGGCATCAGCGCGAGCGCCCTCGCTCTCGCGGGATGCTCGTCCTCGTCGGGAGAGCCGTCCGGCTCCTCCGGGAAGCCGAGCCCGGCGACGATCACCTTCGCGGCATCGACACTCGGTGACCCCGGACGCGGTCCAGGGCTGCAGAAACTGCTCGACGAGTACAACTCCAGCCAAGATATCGTCACCATCAAGCCGGCCTCCGTTCCGTATCCCACCTTCGGGCAGACGGTGCTCACCCAGATGGGCGGCGGCGAGGGCCCCGACCTGGTGCGCTTCGACATGCCCGAGTTCGAGGCGGCAGCAGGATCGCAACTGCTCGAGCCCCTCGACGACCAGATCGACGCGAAGAAGCTGGACCTCATCGCGGCGCCGGACAAGTACCTGACGGTGGACGATCACCGCTACGGCGTCGTGTTCGAGGACGCGAACTACGCGATGTTCTACAACGCCGACCTCATCCCCGAAGCACCGAAGACGTTCGACGAGTTCGTGCAGACGGCCAAGAAGCTGACGGCCGGCGACACGTACGGGCTCGCCTTCCGGCAGACCCAGGCCGAGGAGGCCGGTGTCTGGCAGGACATCTTCAACTACGTGCTCGGGTTCGGCGGCAACTGGTCGGACGGCAAGAAGCTCACGATCGACTCGCCGAAGGTGGTCGAAGGTCTCGAGGCGTACCAGAAGCTCTACGACGACAACGTGATCCCGAAGGGCGCTGACGCCGCGACGTTCCGCAAGATGTTCGCCAACGGCAAGGTGGGCATGGAGCTCAACAACGGCGGGTACGTCACCGCGACGACGGCGGCGAACCCCGACCTCAACTTCTCCGTTGCGCCCATCCCGTTCCCGGTGAAGAAGCAGGGCGCGCTCATCGCCCCGATCGTGGTCAACGCGAACAGCAAGCACAAGGATGCCGCCCTGGACTTCATCCACTGGCTCCTGAAGCCGGCCCAGCAGGTCAAGCTGCAGGAGATCCTCGGCGCGAGCAGCGTCGCCACGCCCACCGAACGAAGTGCGGCGAGCCTCGAGAAGTACCCGTTCCTGCCGGTGCTCGACAGCCTGACCGACACCGGTGTTCCGCAGATCGTCGTCGGGTTCGGCGCTCAGACTCCGGACCTGCGACACATCATCGTCACGCAGGTGCTCACCGCGCTCAAGGGTGAGAAGGACATGAAGACCGCGATGCGCGACGCCCAGAAGCAGGCGGAGGAGCTGGTCGGCAAGTGAGTGGCACGACCTCTGGGACCGCGCGTGGGCGCGCGGTCCCCGGGGCCGCGCCGCACCCCACGGCACCGCCCCCATCCTCCGCGTCGCCGAGCCGCCGCCGTCGCAGGCGAGTGGTCGGCAGCCCGTGGACCCCGTACATCTTCCTGGCGCCCGCCGCCGCGTACATCCTGCTCTTCCAGCTGGTCCCGCTCGGCCAGGAGGTCTGGCTGAGCTTCACCAGGACGACGCTGCTCAATCCCACCGCGAGCGTGTGGGTGGGGCTCGCGAACTATCTGTCGGTGTTCGCCGACCCCGATTTCCGTCAGACGCTGCTGACCACCGCGATCTACGTGATCGCATGCGTCGTCGGAGCCGTGGGGCTCGGCCTGCTCGTGGCGCTGCTCCTCAACGGACGGTTCCCCGGCCGCGCCGTCGCCCGCTCGCTCGTGACCGTCCCGTGGGCGGCGCCCGGCATCGCCGTCGCGCTGATCGCCACGTGGATGCTCAACCCCCAGTACGGCATCCTCACCAAGCTGCTGCGCGCCATCGGGATCGATCCTGGACCGAGCGGCGTGCTCGACAACTCGCACATGGCGCTCACGGCGATCCTGATCACGACGATCTGGCAGCTCGTCCCGTTCGTCGCCGTTGTGCTGCTGTCCGCGATGCAGTCCGTGCCGCAGGAACTCGTGGAGGCCGCATCCGTCGA
Organism: Leifsonia sp. NCR5; assembly: GCF_002105485.1. Lineage (NCBI taxonomy): Bacteria > Bacillati > Actinomycetota > Actinomycetes > Micrococcales > Microbacteriaceae > Leifsonia > Leifsonia sp. NCR5. The sequence goes on along the minus strand of NZ_NCSR01000005.1, from coordinate 125,570 downwards.
TGGAGCAGGGCGCTGGACCGTGTTCCGCGTCGTCACCTGGCAGGTGCTCAAGCCGACCATCGGCCTGCTCGTGGTTCTGATGACGATCTGGTCGCTGCGCCGGTTCGAGCTCATCTGGCTGATGACCAGGGGAGGCCCGCTCGGGTCCACCCGCACCCTGGTGATCGACCTCTACTCACAGGCGTTCGAGTCCAAGCAGCTCGGCACCGCCGCCGCCATCGGCATGGTCGGCATCGTGATCGCGCTCATCGTCATCGTCGGCGGCCGGCTGGTCGTGCGCGCGGCAGGAAAGGAGTCATGATGCGCACCACGCGATTCGGCGTCACCGCCAGGATGCTCGCCGTGCTGATCGTGCTCGGTCTGGCGATCTTCCCCATCTACTGGATGTTCGTCACCGCGCTGACGCCGGACAGCGAGCTATTCGGTTCCGGCACGAACCTGCTGCCCGACCTGTCGAGGCTCGGGGTGTTCGCCGACGTCCTCGAGAACGGCGAGGTGCTCGGCTGGCTCCTCAACAGCCTGATCGTCGCCGCAGGCACGACCGTGCTCGCGATCGGCCTCGGTATTCCGCTCGGATACGCACTCTCGCGGTTCGGCTTCCGAGGGAAGGTCCTGATCGGGCTGCTGCTGCTCTTCACCCAGATGCTGCCGGAGGCGCTGCTGGTGGTTCCGCTGTTCTCCATCTTCCGGCGGTTCGAGCTGCTGAACTCCCTGCACGGCCTGATCCTCGCCGACACCGCCTTCGCGCTTCCGGTGGTCGCGCTCATCCTGAAGGGCGCCATCGACGGGGTTCCGCGGGAACTCGACGAGGCGGTGCGGGTGGATGGCGGCCGACCGCCGACCATCCTGTTCCGCATCATCCTGCCGCTGATCGCACCCGCGATCGCCGCCGCCGCCGTCATCGCGTTCTTCAGCGCGTGGAACGAGTACGTCTTCGCCGTGACCTTCGTCTTCGACAAGGGTCTTCAGCCCGCGTCCGTCGGCGTCGCGGGGTTCATCGGCGAGCAGGACACCTCGATCCAGAGCATCATGGCGGTCGCGCTCCTGTTCACGCTGCCCGCCGTGGCCTTCTATCTGTTCGCACAACGCTACGTCGTCAGCGGTATGACCGCCGGCGCCGTGAAGGGATGACCGCCCGATGAGAATCACCGCGATCGACACCGTCCTCGTCGATTTCTACCGCACCAATCTGGTGCTCGTGCTGCTGCACACCGACGAAGGGATCACCGGCGTCTCCGAGGCGACCCTGGAGGGCCAGGAGCTCGCCGTCGTCGGCGCTGTGCGGCAGCTCGCCGACCGCCTGATCGGGAGGGACCCGACGCGCATCCAGCAGATCGTGTACGAGCTGAACCGCGACTCGTACTGGCGCGGCGGCCCGGTCTCGATGACCGCGCTCAGCGCGATCGAGCTCGCGCTCTGGGACGTCTCCGCCCGCGCGCTCGGCGTACCGGTACACCGGATGCTCGGCGGCCAGACCAGGGACAGGGTGCGCGCCTACGCCAACGGCTGGTTCTCCAGCGCACGCACCCCGGACGAGTTCGCTGCTGCGGCGGTGGCCACGGTCGCCCAGGGCTTCCGGGGGCTGAAGTGGGACCCGTTCGAGGCGGTGGACCTCACGGTCGGGCGGCTGGACCTGGAGCGGATGCTCGAGCCGGTCGCCGCCGTGCGCGCCGCCGTCGGCGATGACGTCGAACTGTTCATCGAGGGCCACGGGCGGTTCGACGTGCCGACGGCCATCCGGGTCGCCAGGGAGCTGGAGCAGTTCCAGCCGGTGTTCTTCGAGGAGCCGAGCCCGCCGGACAGCATCGACGCCCTGGTCGAGATCCGGTCGAAGTCGCCTGTGCCGATCGCGGCGGGCGAGCGCTGGTTCGGCCGCAACGCCTTCCTGCCCGTGCTGCAGAGGGGTGCGGTGGACTTCATCCAGCCCGACGTCACCCACGCGGGCGGTCTGCTCGAGCTCAGTTTCATCTCCACGCTCGCCGCCGCGCACTACGTGCCATTCGCCCCGCACAACCCGTCCGGGCCACTCAGCACCGCTGCGACGCTCCAGCTCGGGGCGGCCATGCCCAACTTCCGCTACCTGGAGATCATGGCGGTCGACGTCCCGTGGCGCAGCGACATCTCGAACGAGGCCGTGCAGCTCACTCCGGAGGGCGACATCCTGATCCCCGACCGGCCGGGATTCGGCATCGACCTGAATCTGGATGCCATCGCCGAGCATCCCTACTCGCCGCATCCCATGAGGATCTTCGACGACGCCGTCGCTGACATCCGGCCGGCGGATGCACGCAGCTATTTCAACCTCGACCGCGTTCCGGCGGTCTGACGAAGGGAACATCATGCAGCTGTTTCGAACCGCGGACGGTCGTGTCATGACGGAACGGGACGGGGTGGTCGCGACGGTCGCCGTCTCGTCGTTCGCCGACCTGCTCAGCCGCCCGGTGGAGGAGATCCGCCGGTTGGTCGATGACGCAACGGACCAGGACGGCTCGCGAGCCGACCTCGAACCGTGCGCGCCGATCGACGGGCGCACCGAGGTCTGGGCGAGCGGGGTGACCTACCACCGGTCGCGCACCGCGCGCATGGAAGAGTCGTCCGACCCGGACATCTACGACAGGGTGTACGAGGCGGAACGTCCAGAGCTGTTCTTCAAGTCGGCGGCCTGGCGGGTCGTGGTCGACGGGGAGCCGGTGGCGATCCGCGGGGACTCGACGTGGGACGTTCCTGAACCGGAGCTGGCGGTCATCGCGAACCGATTCGGCGAGATCGTCGGATACGGCGTCTGCAACGACATGAGCTCGCGCTCTCTGGAGGGCGAGAACCCGCTTTACCTGCCGCAGGCCAAGGTGTTCGCCGGCGCGTGCGCCGTGGCGGCGACGATCCGTCCGGCCTGGGAGGTCGACGCGAGGGACCTCGCCGTCCGGCTGTCGATCGAACGGGATGGCGCCACCGCGTTCGCGGAGGAGACATCGACGGCGAACCTCGCCCGCACGCCGGAGGAGCTGGTGGAGTGGCTCTTCCGTGCGGAGAACTTCCCGGACGGCGTCTGGCTGTCCACGGGGACCGGGATCGTGCCGCCCGACGACTTCACCCTGCGCGAAGGCGACGTGGTGACCGTGACGGTCGACGGCGTCGGGACGACGACGAATCCTGTCGCCACCGGACGGGCGGCGTGGACCTACTTGGAGAGACGATGACAGCGACGGACGAACTCGACCGCACCTGCGAGGCGGCTGCCGCAGCGGCGGCGCCGTACGCGGCGACGTCCCCCGGCGTGCGAGCCGCTCTGCTGAGCGACATCGCCGACCGGCTGGACGCCGACAGCGCCGCCCTGGTCGCGCTGGCCGAGAAGGAGACCCACCTGAGCGCCGCCCGGCTCACCGGCGAGGTGGCGAGGACCACGGGGCAGCTGCGCTCCTTCGCGCGGCTGCTCGGCGCTCCCGCGCCGGTCGTGGTGGACCATCCGGACGGCTTCCCCGAGCTGCGGCGCTATCTAGTGGCGCTCGGGCCGGTCGCCGTGTTCGCCGCGAGCAACTTCCCGTTCGCGTTCAGTGTCGCAGGTGGGGACACGGCTTCCGCGCTCGCCGCCGGGTGTCCGGTGGTCGTGAAGGCGCATCCGGGGCACCCTGCACTGTCGATGGCGACGGCGGCGCACATCGCGGCTGCTGTCGAGGCTGCTGGATTGCCGTCGGGTGTGTTCGGTCTGGTGGACGGGTGGGAGACGGGGCCCGCGCTCGTGCAGCATCCGGTGATCGCCGCGGTCGGATTCACGGGGTCGACGGAGGGCGGGCGGGCGCTCTTCGAGCTGGCAGCGGCGCGACCGGCTCCCATCCCGTTCTACGGCGAGCTCGGCTCGGTCAATCCCGTCTACGTGACCGCCGAAGCAGCGCGGGCACGACTGGCAGACATCGCGCAGGGATTCGTCGGTTCGTTCACTCTCGGTGCCGGCCAGTTCTGCACGAAGCCCGGTCTGGTGTTCGTGCCGGACGCCGATGCGTTCGCCGCCGCGGCTGCTGCCGCCCTCGGCGACGTCGCTCCGGCGGCGATGCTGAACGAGCGCATCCGCGACGGGTACGAATCGCTCGCTCCGCGCTACGAGGACCACCAGGGCGTGCGGGTGGTGCGGAGGGGCGGCGCGGACGGAGACGCCGTCGAGCCGAGCCTGTATGCGACCACCGCCGATGTGTTCCTCGCCGACATCGACGAGCTCGGCGCCGAGCGTTTCGGCCCGAGCGCGCTGATCGTCGGCTACCGAGACCCTGGCGAGCTCTCCACCATCGCGCGCGCGGTCGGAGGCACGCTCACGTCGACCTTCCAGGCCGAGTCGGCCGGCGACGACGGGCTGGACGTTCTTGTCGCCGAGGCCATCCGCCACAGCGGCAGGCTGGTCTGGAATGGGTGGCCGACCGGCGTCGCCGTCTCCCCGGCGATGACGCACGGAGGGCCGTATCCGGCCAGTACGGCGGCGGCGAGCACGTCAGTCGGCACAGCGGCGATCGACCGGTTCCTCCGGCCGGTGACGCTGCAGGGGTTCCCCGACGACGCGGATCCGGTGCGACCGGCCATCTGATCGTGGCGTGCCCATCCGGCACCCCACGTCTGTCAGGCTGTCCTCATGCCTTCCAACGCCGAACTCCGGGATATCGCACTCACTGTCGCGCGTCGCGCTGCCGACCTCGCCCACCTGCGGCGGTCGGAGGGGGTGGAGATCGCCGCATCCAAGTCGTCGCTGACCGACATCGTGACGCGTGCCGACCGTGAGGTGGAGCATCTGGTGCGTGAGGCGATCGCCGCGTCTCGGCCACGGGACGGGTTCCTCGGGGAGGAGTCGGGCGGCGGTGAAGGGACGAGCGGGCTGACCTGGGTGGTCGACCCCATCGACGGGACCGTCAACTACTTCTACGGCATCCCCGCCTATGCCGTGAGCATCGCCGTGGTCGAGGGCGACGCGGACCCGCAGACCTGGACCACCCTCGCGGGCGCCGTGGTCAACCCGGTCAGCGGCGAGGCGTTCACGGCGGCGGCGGGCGGGGGAGCGCGGCTGAACGGCAGGGAGCTGCACGTCAACGGGGATGTTCCGCTTGAGCTGGCGCTGGTCGGCACGGGGTTCGGCTACGACGCCACGATCAGGGAGCGCCAGGCGGCGTTCGTCGCGCAACTGATCGGCAAGGTGCGGGATGTTCGGCGCATCGGCACTGCATCCCTCGACCTCTGCAATGTGGCGTCCGGGCGACTGGATGCGTACTTCGAGCGTGGCCTGAATCCCTGGGACCACGCGGCCGGGGCGCTGATTGCGCGGGAGGCGGGGGCGGTCGTCGGCGGCCTCGGGGACCTGCAGGCCGGAGCGGAGCTGCTGGTGGCCGCACCGCCCGCGCTGTACCAGAAGCTCAATCCACTGGTTCAGGAGTACTACTCGGCCTGGCGCTGAAATACCCATGTGTTCGCATCATTTTTGCTGAATGGCTTGGGAAGTCGGTTACACATTCGTTACATTGGGAGGGTTGTCTTGCCGCCGCGCAAGAGTAATCCCCTGTGATCGTCTGAGAAAGATCGAAAGCCGACCATACCGTTGACTCCCGACCGCCTGAACTCCCCGGTGCCCCAGCGCCCGGTCGACGTGTCGGCGACTCCGGATGCGGTTCCGCTCACCCGGCGCGCGTTGCGCGAGCGCGAGCGGATGCTGGAGGCCGGACGGCGTTGCGCGGAGGGGCCGACGCGCGCGACGCCCACTCCGCGCACCTCACCCACCTCCCGCTCCCGCAGGGGCCTCAGCGCCGTCGCCCTGACCTTCGCCGTCGCGATCGGCGTCGCCACGTCCGTCCCTGCCATGGCGCTGCTCACCGAGGAGGATGTGCGCGCCCAGGCCATCCAGGCGCAGCAGGTCGCCCCCGCCGCCCCGTCGGACGGGGTGCAGGGGTTCGCGGCTCCCGCCCAGCAGGGCGTCGCATCCATCGTCCGGGACGGCATGCAGGTGAGCTCGCGCGAGAAGGTCGCCGGGCTGCGTTCCATGCGCATCGCCGACACGTTCACCAACAACCCGGCGGGGGCCGTGCAGTGGCCGTTCCCGCTCGGGGTCCCGATCTCCGACTGGTTCGGGCCGCGGGCGGCACCGACCGAGGGCGCATCCACGAACCACATGGGCATCGACTTCACGCCGGGGTCCGGGGTGCCCATCCAGATCATGGCGGACGGCGTCGTGCGCGAGGTGGTCACCGGCGACAACGGCGGATGCGGCGTGAACGTGACCATCGACCACATGATCGGCGGTCAGCTGGTGAGCAGCAAGTACTGCCACATGCAGTCCGGGTCGGTGCGAGTGAGCGTCGGTCAGCAGGTGAAGGTGGCGGAGACCGTCGGTCTCGTCGGCAACACCGGTGTCTCCACCGGCGCGCACCTGCACTTCGAGATCCTGCTCGACGGCACCCGTCAGGTCGACCCGTACGCCTGGCTCACCGCCAACGCCTCCTAACGGCGAGATGCCAGCAACTGTCGCGAAACGCCCGGGAGGCGGCGCAGTTACTGGCATCTCGGCGTAACTAGGCGCGCAACCAGACCGTGGTGTCGTGCGGGAGGGTGCGGTCGCTGAGCGGGGCGCTCGCGAGGAGCACCTCGCCGTCGGGGAGCGCCACCGGCGCGGTGCCCACGTTGGCCACCACGAACACATTCCCGGAACGGAATGCGAGCACATCCTCGCCCAGGTCGGCCCACTCGAGCGTGCCGAAGGCGAGGTCGTGCTCGCGGCGCGCCGCGAGCGCATCCTGGTACATCGTCAGCGTCGAGCCGGCGACGCCCTCCTGGGTGTCGCGCGTGTACGACGCCCAGGATGCGGGCTGCGGCAGCCAGCTGGCCGCGCCGGGCCCGAAGCCGTAGGACGGCTCCGTGCCCTCCCAGGGCAGCGGCACGCGGCAGCCGTCGCGGCCGTACCGCTCTCCGTTGGTGCGGAACCACGTCGGGTCCTGGCGTGCGGAGTCCGGCAGGTCGATCGCCTCGGGAAGGCCGAGCTCCTCGCCCTGGTACAGGTAGGCCGAGCCGGGAAGCGCCAGCATCAGCGCGGTCGCCGCACGGGCGCGGCGCAGCGCGAACGCCGTGTCCGGGATGCCCGTGGACTTCGGCCCGATGCCGTGGCCCTGCAGGTTCTCGCCCTCCAGGGCGAGGCGGGTGGCGTGGCGGACGACGTCGTGGTTGGACAGCACCCAGGTGCTCGGCGCGCCGACGCTCGCGAAGACGGAGATCGAGCGGTCGATCACCGTGCGGAGCGCCGCCGCGTCCCACGGGGTCTCCAGGTAGCCGAAGTTGAAGGTCTGCTGCATCTCGTCCGGGCGCACCCAGCGGGCCAGCTTCTCCAGCGGCTCGACCCAGGCCTCTCCGCAGAGCACGCGGTCGCCCTCGTACTCCTCCAGGACCTTGTGCCAGTCGCGGTAGATGGCGTGCACCCCATCCTGGGCGAAGTACGGGGGAGTGGGCGGCTCGCTGGATGCGTGAGCGCCGATCTCGGGTTCGAGGGCGACACCGCCCATGCTGCCGGCGTTCGCGGGAGGGGTGTAGTCGGGGAGGCCGGCCTCCTTGACCATGCCGTGCGCCACATCCACGCGGAAGCCGTCGACGCCGCGGTCGAGCCAGAAGCGCAGGATGCCGCGGAACTGCTCCCACACCCACGGGTTCTCCCAGTCGAGGTCGGGCTGGGACTTGTCGAACAGGTGCAGGTACCACTGGCCGGGGGTGCCGTCCGGCTCGGTGATGCGCGTCCAGGCCGGGCCGCCGAAGATCGACTCCCAGTTGTTCGGCGGGAGGTCGCCGTTCTCGCCCTTGCCATCGCGGAACATGTACCGCGCGCGCTCCTCGCTGCCGGGGGCGGAGGCCAGCGCGGCCTGGAACCAGGCGTGCGCGCTTGAGCTGTGGTTGGGGACGATGTCGATGATGACCCGCAGTCCGAGGCTGTGCGCGCGCTCGAGCATCGTGTCGAAGTCGGCGAGCGTGCCGAACAGCGGGTCGACGTCGCAGTAGTCGGCGACGTCGTATCCGCCATCGTTCTGCGGCGAGGTGAAGAACGGGGACAGCCAGACCGCATCCACGCCGAGACTGCGGAGAGCGGGGAGGCGGTGCGTGATGCCGGGCAGGTCGCCCATGCCGTCGCCGTTCGCGTCGGCGAACGAGCGCGGGTACACCTGGTAGATGACGGCGGAGCGCCACCACTCCCTGCCGGGGCTGCTCGGCGCGAGGGCGGTGCCGGGTGCGGCGCCCGTGGATGCTGCGGGGAGGGATGTGCGCTGCTCGCGCGACGATGCTGGGGACGTGATGACGATCACCTGACTCGGAAGGGGGATGGGGTGGTTTCGGGCGATGGCGGCGCTGGGAACGGGCCGATCGACAGGGCGGTTCCGCTCAGTGTGCGGGCGGGACGGCCGTGCTGCTTCTGACGATCAACTCGTATGGGACCGGAATCGTGGCGGCATCGTCGGCGCTCACGGACATGGTAGCCGCCTCCGCCTTCGTGGACGATGAGGGCTGCGGTGACGGCTGCAGCGACCGCATCAGCAGTTCCACCGCCTGCTCGCCCTGGCGGTCGGGGAACTGCGCGACCGTGCTGAGGCCGAAGAAGTCGGACAGGTCGTGGTCGTCGATGCCGATCACCGACACGTCGCCCGGCACGGTGAGCCCCAGGTCGCGGGCCGCGAGGATGCTGCCGATGGCCATCTCGTCCGACGCAGCGAAGATCGCTGTCGGCCGGTCGTGCGGGGCTCCGAGCAGCTGCTTCGCTGCCCCGTATCCGCCCGCGATGGTGAAATCGGCCTTGCGGTAGAGGGCGTCCTCGGCCGGGATGCCCGCCGAGGCGAGTGCCCGCTCGTAGCCGAGCCTCCGGTTGGTCGGGATGTGGAAGTCGAGGTCGAACTCGTGGCTGCCGCCGATGTGGCCGATCCGGCGGTGGCCGAGCGCGATCAGGTGCGCCGTGGCGAGCTCCGCGACGGCGACGTCGTCGATCGTGAGCGACGGCACCCCGCGCAGCGGCCCTCCGACGCCGACGAGCGGCTTGCCGATGCGCAGCAGGCGGCCCACTTCGTCGTCGGTGAGTTCGAGGGAGACGGCGATGACCGCATCCACGCGTTGCCGCAGCAGATGGTTCTCGAACACCGTGCGCCGCTCGTCGCCGCTTCCGCTCAGGTTGTAGAGCGTGAGGTCGTATCCGCGGCGCAGCAGCGCGCGTTCCGCACCCTCGATGACCGAGCAGAAGAACCACCGGTTGAGGTGCGGCACCACGGCGCCGACGTTCTTGGTGCGACCGGATGCGAGGCTCGACGCGTACGAGGAGACCACGTAGCCCAGCGTGGATGCGGCCTCAGCCACCCGCGCCCGCGTCGCATCCGAGACGTGCGCGTTCCCGCTGAGCGCCCGGGAGACGGTCGCGGTGGAGACTCCGGCGAGACGCGCGACGTCTTCGATGCCCGCCATGTTCTCCTCGCCTTCGGTCGCTGATGATCCTAGCGGCGCCCGGGACCGGGTGTGCGAGGATCGTGCAAGCGTTTCCATGATCGAGCGATCCTATGCGTGCAGCATTGCTCGCGCAAACTCGGGAGACCCGTAACATCCACGTATTCTCTGCGCTTGCAAACGACGCAGAAGTCGGGTAACAATGAAAACGCTTGCAGCATTCCAACGAAAGGCACACCAATGACGGTGAAACCCCGCACCCTTCTGACCGCAGGCGCGGTCGCCATCACGGCGGCGCTCGCGCTCGCCGGATGCTCGGGAGGAGCCGGCTCCTCCTCGACGTCCGGCTCTGAGAGCAAGACCCCGTTGACCGTCTGGGTCGACGCGGACCGGGCCAAGGTGATGAAGGACGCAGCTGCCTCCTTCACCAAGGAGACCGGCGTGAAGGTCACTCTCGTGCAGAAGGACTTCGCCAAGATCCAGGACCAATTCGTCGCCCAGGTCCCCACCGGCAAGGGCCCGGACATCACCATCGGCGCGAACGACTGGACGGGCAACTTCGTCACCAACGGCGTCGTCCAGCCCATCGAGCTCGGCGACAAGGCCGCCGGCTTCGAGAAGGTCGCCGTCAGCGCGATGACCTACGAGGGCAAGACGTACGGCCTGCCGTACTCGATCGAGAACATCGCGATCCTGCGCAACACCGCGCTGGCCCCTGAGCCGGCGTCGTCGTACGCCGACATGGTCTCCAAGGGCTTCGTGGTGCAGGTCGGGCCGCAGTCCGACCCGTACCACCTGTACCCGTTCCAGGCCTCGTTCGGCGCCCCCGTCTTCGGCACGGCCGCCGACGGCAGCTACGACCCGAAGAAGCTCACCATCGGTGGAGCATCCGGGGATGCCTTCGCCGCCTGGCTCGCCGAGCAGGGCAAGGCCGGGGTGCTCAGCACCTCGGTGACCGGCGACATCGCCAAGGAGAAGTTCAACTCCGGCAAGGCGCCGTTCTTCCTCACCGGTCCGTGGAACGTCGCTGACGCGGAGAAGGCGGGCATCAAGCTGGCCGTCGACCCCATCCCCTCGGTCGGCAGCGCGCCCTCCGCACCGTTCGTGGGCGTGCAGGGCTTCTTCGTCAGCTCAAAGACGAAGAACAAGCTCGCCGCCAACGACTTCCTCACCAACTACATCGGCACCGAGAAGGTGCAGACCGCGCTCTACAAGGTGGGCGCTCGCCCGCCGGCGCTGACCGCGGCGTTCGACAAGGCGGCCAGCGACCCCATCATCGAGGGCTTCGGCAAGGTCGGCGCCTCCGGAGAGCCGATGCCGAACATCCCGGCGATGGGCAAGGTGTGGCAGTTCTGGGGCGTGACCCAGGCCGCCATCATCGACGGCAAGGGCGACCCGGCTGCGCTCTGGCAGAAGATGACCACCGACATCCAGACGGCGATCGCCCAGTAACCGGATGCGCGTCCCGGCCGGTCAGCAGACCGGCCGGGACGCCGCCGTGGTCGAGGAGGGCCGCGCGATGACGACAACCCAGCGAACAGCACCGGACAGCGACGAGCGGTCGCGTCCGGACGGCGGAGACGACCCCACTCCCCGCTCGAAGCGCTCCCTGCGCGCTGCGCGGGTCGCGGAGGAGGCGTCTGTCGGCGTGAAGACGCTGATCCTGAAGATCCTGCTGCTCGGCATCGTGGACGCGACCAGCCTCTACGCGCTGTTCGTCCTTTTCGCCAACAAGAGCTGGCTGCCGTTCGGCATCGTGCTCGCGGTGACGCTCGTCGTCAACTGGATCTACTTCGGCAAGCGCAAGCTTCCGGCGAAATACCTCACCCCCGGCGTGATCTTCCTGCTCGTGTTCCAGGTGTTCGTGATCGGTTACTCCGGCTACATCGCGTTCACCAACTACGGCACAGGGCACAACAGCACCAAGGAGGACGCGGTCACCGCGCTCCTGCAGTCCGCGCAGGCCAGAGTGCCGGACTCGCCGACCTACCGCCTGAGCGTGGTCGAGCGCGCAGGGCAGCTCGGGTTCCTCGTGACGGACCCGGACGGCTCCGTCGAGGTCGGCACGGCGGACAGCCCGCTCGAGAAGGTGTCCGGCGCGACGCTCGACGAGGAGGGGACGGCGGTGGCCGCTCCCGGCTACCGCACCCTGAACTTCGCGCAGGTGATCGACAAGCAGGACGAGATCGCGAAGCTGAGCGTCGCCGTCAGCAGCGACCCCAACGACGGAGCACTGCGCACGTCGGACGGCAGCAGCGCCTACCTCTACCGGTCGACGCTGAGCTACGACGCCGCGGCGGGGACCATGACGGACAGCAAGACCGGCACCGTCTACTCCGACACCGGGCAGGGTGCCTTCACGGCGCCGAACGGCAAGCAGCTGATGCCCGGCTGGCAGATCACGGTCGGCTTCGACAACTTCGTGCGCGCATTCACCACCGAGTCCATCCGCGGACCGCTCCTCGGAGTGACCCTGTGGACGTTCGCGTTCGCCATCCTCTCCGTCGCGACCACGTTCGTGCTCGGCCTGTTCCTCGCGATCGTCTTCAACGACATGCGGATGCGCGGCCGCAAGTTCTACCGGATCGCCATGATCCTGCCGTACGCGTTCCCCGCCTTCCTCTCCGCCCTGGTCTGGGCCGGGATGCTCAACCCGCAGTTCGGGTTCGTCAACCAGGTGCTGTTCGGCGGGGCGGAGATCCCGTGGCTGACGAACGAGTGGCTGGCGAAGGCGAGCATCCTGTTCGTGAACCTGTGGATGGGCTTCCCGTACATGTTCCTGGTCTGCACGGGTGCGCTGCAGTCCATCCCCGACGAGTTCCAGGAGGCGGCGCGCGTCGACGGGGCGAGCGCCTGGGCATCGTTCCGGCTGATCAAGTTCCCGCTGCTGCTCGTCTCGCTCGCGCCGCTGCTGATCAGCTCGTTCGCGTTCAACTTCAACAACTTCAACCTGATCTACATGCTGACCAACGGCGGACCGCAGGATGCGAGCGCCGGCATCAACGTCGGGGCGACGGACATCCTCATCTCGATGGTCTACAAGGTCGCCTTCGTCGGCGCCAACCGCGACTACGGCCTCGCCAGCGCGCTGTCGATCATCATCTTCATCGTGGTGGCCGTCATCTCCGCGATCAGTTTCCGCCAGACCAAAGCCCTCGAGGAGCTGACCTGATGACCGCACCAGCACTGACAGCATCCCGTCGGCCGACGTTCGGGAAATGGTTCCGCGCCACAGGGTGGCGGCACGTGGTCGGCGTGGTCATGGTGATCTTCTCCGCGTTCCCTCTGGTCTACGTGCTCTCCGCATCCCTGCGCCCCGGCGGCACGCTGATGACCGCGAACGCGCCGTTCTCGGTGATCGACCCCGCCAACTACGTCACGCTGTTCCAGCTGCCTCAGCAGCCGTACGCCGCGTGGTTCGGCAACACCCTCGTCATCGGCATCGCGACCTCCGTCGGCTCCGTGTTCCTCGGGGCGCTCGCCGCGTACTCCTTCTCTCGGATGCGGTTCCGCGGCCGGCGTATCGGCCTGCTGACGCTGCTCCTCGTGCAGATGTTCCCGCAGCTGCTCGCGATGGTCGCGATCTTCCTGCTGCTCGACGGCATCGGCAACGTGTTCCCCGCGCTCGGCCTGGACAGCCAGCTCGGCCTCATCATGGTCTACCTCGGCGGAGCGCTCGGGGTGAACACCTACCTGATGTACGGGTTCTTCAACACGGTTCCCACCTCCATCGACGAGGCGGCCAAGCTCGACGGCGCCGGGCACGCGCGCATCTTCTTCACGATCATCCTGCGACTCGTGGCGCCCATCCTGGCCGTGGTGGCGCTGCTGTCGTTCCTCGGCACGACCAACGAGTTCGTCATCGCGAGCACCGTGCTGATCACGCCGGAGAAGCAGACGCTGGCGGTCGGGTTGTTCCAGTTCGTGTCGCAGCAGTTCTCCGAGAACTACGGTATCTTCGCTGCTGGCGCGGTCCTCGCCGCGCTTCCGGTGATGGCGCTCTTCCTCTTCCTGCAGAAATACATCGTCGGCGGACTCACGGCCGGGAGCGTCAAATGACCACCTCGTTCCACCTGCCCCACCACGACGGCTCGCCGCTCCACGTGTCGACCCAGGAGCCGTCGCTCGGCGACCACGTGCAGGTGCGGCTCCGCATCCCGCACAGCTGGGGAGCAGTGGATGCGGTGCGCACCCGCTCCAACCCCGACCACGAGCCGCGGTTCTCCGACGCGCAGCTCGTCGCGTCCGCGGACGGCTGGGACTGGTGGGAGGCTCCGGTCATCGTCGAGAACCCGGTGCACGGCTACCGGTTCCTCATCTCCCGCGCAGACGGCGGCAAGGTGTGGGTGAACGCCACCGGCGTGCACGACATCGAGACACTCGACTCCGAGGACTTCAAGCTCGTCGCGTTCTCCGCTCCGCCGGCGTGGGTCAAGGCGACCGTGCTCTACCAAGTGTTCCCCGACCGCTTCGCGCGCTCGGCCGCCGCGGACTCCCGGCCCGCGCCGGCCTGGGCCATCCCCGCGGCCTGGTCCGACCCGGTGGACGACGTGCCGCCCGGCCGGTCGCAGCAGTTCTACGGCGGCGACCTCGACGGCGTGATCGAGCACCTCGACCACCTGGAACGCCTCGGCATCACCACCATCTACCTCACGCCGGTCTTCCCGGGAAGCTCGAACCACCGCTACGACGCCTCCAGCTTCGCGATGGTCGACCCGCTGCTCGGCGGCAACGAGGCGCTCGCGCGTCTGACCGCCGCCGCCCACGAGCGCGGCCTGCGCGTGATCGGCGACCTCACCTCCAACCACTGCGGCGTCGGCCACGAGTGGTTCACGGCTGCGTACGGCAACCCGGATGCGCCGGAGAGCGAGTTCTTCCTCTGGCTGAACGAGGAGCACACGCAGTACGTCTCCTGGCTCGGCGTCCCCAGCCTGCCCAAGCTGAACTGGAACTCGAACGAGCTGCGCCGCCGCTTCATCGAGGGACCGGACTCGGTGGTCGGCCGCTGGCTGCAGGAACCGTACGGCCTCGACGGCTGGCGCATCGACGTCGCCAACATGACGGGACGGTACGGGGATCAGGACCTCAACGAGTCCGTCCGCCGGATGATCCGCGCCACGATGCTCGCCGTCAACCCGGACACGATCCTGCTGGGCGAGTCGACCAACGACGCGTCGAGCGACTTCCAGGGCGACGCCTGGCACGGCGCCATGACGTACGCGAACTTCACCAGGCCGGTCTGGGGCTGGCTGTCGAAGGAGGGCAGCGCATCCAGTTACTTCGGGCTGCCGTTCGGCACCATCCCGACGTACACGGGCGGTCAGGTGTTCGCAGCGCACCGCCAGTTCACGGCCGGATTCCCGTGGCGCACCAGGCTCGGGACGATGAACGCGCTGGACACCCACGACACCCCGCGCTTCCTGACCAACGCCCGGCCGGGCACCGTGCCTGTCGCGCTCGGCCTCTCGGTGACGCTGCCGGGCATCCCCGTGGTGTTCGCCGGCGACGAGTTCGGGCTGACCGGGATCGACGGGGAGGCATCTCGGACGCCGCTGCCGTGGGGGACGGAACACACCACCGCCGCAGCCTCCGTCGACCTCTACGCGACGCTCATCGGCCTGCGCCGCGCGCACCCGGCGCTCAGTAGCGGCGGGATGCGGTGGCTGCACGTCGGGGACGACGCGCTCGCCTTCGTGCGCGAGGCGGAGGATGAGTCGGTGCTGGTGCTGGCAGCGCGGGCCGACGTGTCGTTCACGGTGGATGCTGCCGCTCTCGGTGGAGTGGCCGCAGCGACGCCGCTGGTAGGGGATGCGATCGTCTCCGGCGGAGAGGACGGCATCCGGTTCACCTCCAGCGGCCCGGCGTTCACGGCGTGGGCGCTGCCAGGTATCGGCGCGCTCTAGACCGCCCAGTGCGACGGGGCGACGAGCCCTGCGGGGAGCAGCGTGCGCGCATCCCCTTTCGCCGCGTTGACCTGCACCTGGGTGACATAGATCGCCGTGCCCAGGTCGGCGCCGCGGAGGTTCGCGTCGCGGAGGTCGGCGCCGATCAGCTCGGCGTACGACAGGTCGGTCCCGCTCAGGTCGGCGGCGATCAGGAGGGCGCCGCGGAGTTCGGCGCCGCGCAGGTCGCGTCCGGCGAGGTTCGCCCCGACGAGGTCGGCGCCGGGGGCGAGGCGCTGATCGCGCGGTGCAGCGGCGACGTTCGCCTCGCGGGTGAGGCGGCTCGCGGCCCGCAGCAGCTCGGCGACGGGTGCCCGCAGGTCGTCCACCTCGACGCTCAGGATGCGGTGGGCGGGGGAGTCGGCGACCAGCGCGACCTCGGTGCGTGCCGCATCCAGTCGCTGTCGCAGCGGGGTCGCCGCGGGCATCAGGATGGCCTCGTCGAGGTACCAGAGCAGCTCGTGCAGCTGGCGCATGATCGGGAAAACGGCGAACATCTCGCCGCGCAGCTCCGGGCGCTCACGCCAGTCGCCTCCGCCGAAGGTGTGCTGGGTGACCTGCTGGCCGGCCCCGAAGCAGTCGAAGACCGTGCATCCGGAGAAGCCGCGCTCGCGCAGCTCCGGGTGGATGCGGCAACGGTGGCCGTCGTCGAGGTTGACGCACGGTTCGCCTGCCGCCTTGTCGAACGCGAACTCGGAGGAGCGGGCGAACGCGAGGGCGACGCAGCAGAGGCCGACGCACCGCGCGCAATCGGCGGTCAGGTCGGCGCGATCGGGGCGCGCGGAGATCTGCATCCCTCCACAGTAGGCATCCGCCGTAACTTCTCCACATCTTCAGACGATCCCGGAATAGCCGTCAGCACTCCGCGTTAGCGTGAGAGCACCGTCAATCGACGCCATCGAAGGAGAAATACGAATGACAGCACCACGCCGCACCATCGGATCGTCCGACCTCTCGGTCTTCCCCCTCTCGCTCGGGGGCAACGTCTTCGGATGGACGGCCGATCGGGACACGTCGTTCGCCGTCCTCGACGGCTACGTGGCTGCGGGTGGCAACTTCGTCGACACGGCGGACGGATACTCGGCGTGGGTGCCCGGCAACACCGGAGGGGACAGCGAGCGCATCCTGGGCCAGTGGTTCCAGGCGCGCGGCAACCGTGACGATGTCGTGCTCGCCACCAAGGTCAGCCAGCACCCCGACTTCAAGGGGCTCGCGGGCGACAACATCCTGCGCGCGGCGGACGCATCCCTCGAACGTCTTGGCTCCGACCACATCGACCTCTACTACGCACACTTCGACGACGAGACGGTTCCGCTGGAGGAGACCGTCGCCGCCCTCTCGAGCCTGGTCGACGCCGGCAAGGTGCGCTACATCGGCATCTCCAACTACTCTCCGGAGC
Source organism: Leifsonia sp. NCR5 (assembly GCF_002105485.1). Taxonomy (NCBI): domain Bacteria; kingdom Bacillati; phylum Actinomycetota; class Actinomycetes; order Micrococcales; family Microbacteriaceae; genus Leifsonia; species Leifsonia sp. NCR5. The sequence continues at coordinate 108,803 of NZ_NCSR01000005.1, read as the reverse complement.
GCATCGAGGAGTGGTTCAGGATCACCGAGGCGGAGGGCCTGCACCGCGCGGTCGCCCTGCAGCCGCACTACAACCTGGTCGAGCGCGACTTCGAGCAGAAGTACCGCGCGCTGGCCGAGCGCGAGAACCTCGGCGTCGTTCCCTACTTCGCGCTCGCCGCCGGCTTCCTCACCGGCAAGTACCGCGACGGCGTCACGGTCGACAGCGCCCGCGCCGCCGGGGCGTCGAAGTACCTCGACGACCGCGGCCGCGCCGTCCTCGATGCCCTCGACAGCGTGGCGGCCGCCCACGACGCGTCCGTCGCATCCGTCGCCCTCGCCTGGCTGGCGGCACAGCCCACAGTGGTCGCCCCGATCGCGAGCGCGCGCACCCTCGACCAGCTCCCCGACCTCCTCGCGTCGGTGACGCTCGACCTCACCGACGACGAACTGGATGCGCTGTCCGGCGCCTCCGAGGAGCGCGACGCGGCCTGACCCACGGCATCCGGCTCGGGGTGGTCGCCACTCCGGGCCGGGGGCGTGCGCGTGTACAAACCACCCTCGCGCAGATGGTATCCTCGTACGGTTGCCAAAAACGCGAAGCGGAAGCTGCGCAGGCTTCGCCCCCTTAGCTCATTGGTAGAGCACTTCCTTGGTAAGGAAGAGGTAGTGGGTCCGATTCCCACAGGGGGCTCCCTCCTCCCGGCACGACAGCGGGAGGCAGCGGCGGGGTAGCTCAGGTGGTTAGAGCACACGGCTCATAATCGTGGTGTCGCGGGTTCGAGTCCCGCTCCCGCTACTGGCCCCGAGATCTCGCCATCTCGGGGCTTTTTTTGTGCCCGCCGGATCGCATCCCCGTGGGTCTGGGGTCTCCCCCTACCGATTCGTCGCCCTCCCGGGGAGTATGGGTGGATCGGCTTGCGCACCCTCTCGGGCGCCGACGCTGTGAGCATCCCGCGGTGAAGGAGGGGTCGGGAGACCATGACGAATGAAGACCCGTCCGTGATTCAGCCGGATGTTCAGCCGGATGTTCGGGTGCGAGGCGCCCGCGAGCACAACCTGCAGAACGTGGACCTCACCGTCCCGCGCGATGCGATGGTCGTGTTCACCGGGGTGTCCGGGTCGGGGAAGTCGTCCCTGGCCTTCGGGACGCTCTTCGCGGAGTCGCAGCGCAGGTACCTGGAGTCCGTCGCCCCGTACGCCCGGCGTCTGATCGACCAGGCCGGTGTCCCGGACGTCGACTCGATCACCGGAATGCCGCCGGCGGTGGCGCTCCAGCAGCAGCGCGGTGGGCGCAGCCCCCGCTCGACGGTGGGCAGCATCACGACGCTGTCCAGTCTCGTGCGGATGCTGTACTCGCGGGCCGGGGACTACCCGGACGGTCAGCCGATGCTCTACGCGGAGGACTTCTCGGCCAACACCGTGCAGGGCGCCTGCCCGGAATGCCACGGCATCGGCCGGGTGTACGCCGTCACCGAGCAGCAGATGGTCCCCGACCCATCGCTCACGATCCGGGAGCGGGCGATCGCGTCCTGGCCGACGGCGTGGCACGGGCAGAACCAGCGGGACATCCTGGTGTCCCTGGGCTACGACGTCGACACGCCCTGGCGCGACCTTCCGCGCGAGGATCGCGACTGGATCCTCTTCACCGAGGAACGCCCGACCGCCCCGGTCTACGCGGGGTTCACTCCCGAGCAGACGCGGAGGGCGATCTCCGCAGGGACGGAGCCGAGCTATCAGGGGACCTTCGTGGGCGCCCGCCGCTACGTGCTCGACACGTTCGCCACGACCAAGAGCGCGTCGATGAAGAGGCGGGTCGCGGAATATCTCACCTCCGCCGTGTGCCCGGTGTGTCACGGCAAGCGGCTCAAGCCGGAGGCGCTCTCCGTGACGTTCGAAGGGCTCGACATCGCCGAGTTCTCCCGGCTTCCGCTGCGCGAGCTCTCCGTACGGCTCGCAGACCTGGTGCGGAACCCGAACCAGGCGGTGGAGAAGCGCGCGGCGGCTGCCCGCCTCGCCGCCGAGCTGCTGGAGCGCCTGCGCCCCATCATCGACCTCGGGCTGGGGTATCTGTCGTTGCACCGCACGACGCCGACCCTGTCCGGAGGCGAGCTGCAACGACTGCGGCTCGCCACCCAGCTGAGCTCCGAGCTGTTCGGGGTCGTATATGTGCTCGACGAACCGTCGGCCGGCCTCCACCCGCAGGATGTGAACGCCCTCCTGGGCATCCTCGAGGGGCTCAAGAAACGAGGCAACAGCCTGTTCGTCGTCGAACACTCCGTCGACGTGATGCGGCACGCGGATTGGCTCGTGGACATCGGTCCGGGAGCGGGCGAACGGGGCGGTCGCGTCCTCTACAGCGGAGCACCGGATGGGCTGGCGGACGTCGATGAGTCGGTGACCAGGGACTATCTGTTCGGCCGGCGCGGGCTCGCTCCACGGACTCCGCGCGCGGCGACAGGATGGCTGACGCTGGAGCAGATCACCCGCAACAACCTGCGCGACGTGTCGGTCTCGATCCCACTCGGGGCCTTCACTGCGGTGACGGGAGTGTCCGGTTCGGGAAAGTCCAGCCTGGTCAGCCAGGTGCTCCCCGCGCTGCTCGGGGACCACCTCGGCCGCCCGGTCGACCTGGCCGACAGTGCTCCGGAATCCGACGACCTCCTCCTCGCCGACGGCCCTGAACTGCTCGAAGGCACCGTGTCCGGCGACCTTCGTGGCGTCCGCCGGGTGGTCAACATCGACCAGAAGCCCATCGGCCGCACCCCGCGCTCCAACGTCGCGACATACACGGGCCTGTTCGACCATGTCCGGCGTCGTTTCGCCGAGACCCCTGAGGCGCGCACGCGAGGCTACCGGCCCGGCCGGTTCTCCTTCAACGTGGCCGGGGGCCGCTGCCCGACCTGCGAAGGCGAGGGTGCAGTGATGGTCGAGCTGCTGTTCCTGCCATCGGTGTACACGGTCTGCCCCGAATGCCACGGCGCCCGGTACAACGACGACACGCTCGAGATCACCTGGCGTGACCGGAACATCGCCGAGATCCTCGCGATGTCGGTGGAGCAGGCCCATGACTTCTTCGGCGGCGAGAACGAGATCATGCGCTCCCTGACGGCGCTCATGGATGTCGGACTCGGCTACCTGAGGCTGGGGCAACCGGCGACCGAACTGTCCGGTGGAGAGGCGCAACGGGTGAAGCTCGCCTCCGAGCTGCAGCGTGCCCAGCGCGCAGACACCCTGTACGTGCTCGACGAACCGACCTCCGGCCTCCACTGCGCAGACGCCGACCGCCTGATCGAACACCTGCAGAGCCTGGTGGATGCGGGAAACACGGTGGTCGTGGTCGAACTCGACATGCGCGTCGTCGCCACCGCCGACTACGTCGTCGACCTCGGCCCCGGCGCCGGCGAGCTCGGCGGGACGGTCGTCGCCGTTGGGACACCCCAGGAGGTCGCCGGTGCGGCCGCCAGCGCTTCTGCCCCGTACCTGGCTGCGGCTCTCGCGTGACGCTTCGGCCTCTACCGCGCCATCCTGCTCGTCTTCGTCGTCCGGCAGCGCCCACCGAGTTCGAACCGGATGCGCTGTTCGCGGCCCCGGAGGGCTGATCACCGACGCGTGAGAATCGGCCCCGGAGACTCCGCCCCATCCGCCGTCAGCACCTGCAGCACCGCGAGCAGCGTCGCGCGCTGATCCTCGTCGAGCGGCGCGAAGAGGCCGTCGAGCACCCCGGACGCCACCCGGTAGCCGTCCGCCAGCGCCGCGCGACCCGCGTCGGTCAGGGCGTGCTCGATGCGGCGGCCCCTGCCTGCCGTTCGGGAGATGAGGCCGCGGGAGACGAGGCGGGTCGCCAGAGTGCCGAAGGACTGGTCGCTCTGGAAGGTCGCCAGGGCCAGGTCGTGCCCGGAGGCGTGGGGCATGCGCTCGATGGCGCGCAGCGCGTCCCATTGCACGAGGCTGATGCCGACGTCGCGCAGGGCGGCGTCCATCGTGCGGTGGTTGCGGTACTGCGCGCGCTTGATCGTCTGGCCGAGCACTTCCAGGTTCGTCGTCACAGTGCTAGCGTATCAACATCCGTAAATAAGCATATTGACTTAGGAGCATGATGAGCATTTCCCCGTTCGAAGACCTCCCCCTCGTCCAGGCCGGCGACCCCGCGTCGCGCACGGCGCTCGTGCTCCACGGCGGGGGCGGGCCGCAGACCGTCGCTCCGATCGTCGGGCACCTCGCGCCGACCATGCACGCTGTCGCCCCGACGCACCCGGGGTGGGAGGGGACGCCGCTCCCCGCATCCACCGCCTCCGTCGCCGACCTCGCCTCCGACTACCTCGGGCGCCTGCTGGCCGGCGGTGAGCGGGACGTCGTGCTGATCGGCTCCTCCATCGGTGGCTGGCTCGCCCTCGAGATGGCGGTGCAGGCCGCCGCGGACGAGCGGTACGCCGGCCTGATCGGCGCCGTGGTCGATATCGACGGTGTCGGGGCGGTGGTGGACGGTGAGCCGGTCGCGGACTTCTTCGCCCTCGACGCCCGCGGCCTCGCCGAGCTCGCCTGGCACGATCCGGAGCGCGGCTACCGGGATCCCGCTCTGGCGACAGACGCGCAGCGCGCCGTGCAGCAGTCGAACGGTCGCACGATGGCCGTCATCGCGGGCGCCGGGATGAGCGACCCTGCCCTGCTCGGCCGGCTCGGCGGCATCCGGAATCCCGCCCTGATGGTGTGGGGCGAGAGCGACCGGATCGTGACCCCGGCATACGGACGGGCGGTCGCCCACGCGATTCCCGGTGCGCAGTTCGCCGAGATCCCCGCAGCAGGGCACCTTCCCCACCTGGAAGCGCCCGAAGCGACGTGGGCGGCGATCGACCCGTTCCTCGCGCGGTCCTGACGCTCCCGCCCCGACTCAGCAGCTGCGGTACACGTACCCGTCGTCGGCCGGGGTGACGAGCGAATGGTCCCGCAGAATCATGGTCTGCGGTCGCTCCGAACTCGAGCACGCGCGACCGAACGCATCCTCGCCGAGTTCGTCGGTGTACTCGATGTCCAGCACCACGGGGTAGACGTCGGTGTACGACTCGCACTCGGAGAACTGGAAGCACGACTCCGTCACGGCGAAGTCGTACCCGGCGGCCTTCAGCTCGGCCGACTGATCTGCCGTGTTCTTCTGCGCGATCGCCAGGCCGGCGTCGTGGGCGATCCGGGCGTAGTCGGCGGCGAGAGCGAGGTTGTCCTTCACCGAAAGGGCGCCGTCGGAGCGCGTGTACGAGTCGAGGTTGTCGATCTCGACGGCGGAGAAGCCGCTGTCCGCACACCCGCGGATCCACGTCCCGACGATTGCGGCCAGCGACCCTCGTTTGTCCTCTGTCGAGGTGTCGAAGATGTACTCGTCCGGCCATCCTTCGTCGACGAGCGGACCATCCGGTGTCTGCACGACCAGCTCGGGATGCTCGGCCGCGAACGCCTTCGACGCGTCCGGCTGCGTCTGGAACCCGTTGACGTAGCAGATGTCGTAGCCGGCACCCGACGGTTCGGATGTGCGGTCGCGCTCGACGACGGTCACCCCCTCGGGCGGCGTGTACGCACCGCCCAGCTGGTAGTCGAACCGGGCGCCGGCTGCGGGCAGTGCAACGGCCGGATGCGCAGGGGCCGGATGCGCTGAGGTCGCTGCTTCGCCCTCTCCGGACGCAGCACAGCCGGTGAGGACGAGCGCCGCGGCGGCGAGGAGGAACGCGGGCACGGTACGAAAGGTCACTCGTTCTCCAGATCAGTGGCGATGGGGAGAATCACGATACAGGGCCCCGCCGGGCATCTCGGGCATCTCGGGTAGCGTGGAGGTGTCCGTGCGCCGCGACCCGGCGGCGCTCGTCTCGCGGGGGAGAATCTGGTGAAGACACGTCGTCGGTCCGTTTTCGTTGTGTGCGTGCTGGCGGTGGGGGCGTCATTCCTCGCCGGATGTTCTGCGACGGGGCGCACAGCGGGAACAGACCCAGGCGCAAGCACCGGCCCGAGCGCGGGCGCGAGCGCCTCGGAGCGCACATACTCCGCCCGCGATCTCGCGAACATCCTGGACAGGGCGGGCACCGCGCTCGGCGTCGACGGCACCCTTGTCACCGACAGCGAGCTGAAGGACGCCGCCGCGAAGGTGGGCGGGGCCGCCGGACTCGCCCAGCTGCTCGGCGGGTCGAACGTCACGTACTCTCCGCAGGCGTGCGGCGACCTGCTGGCGACGGCGATGCAGGGCGGGGTGCCCGAGGATGCGATCGCCGCGCAGTTCCGCACCTCCACGGGCGCGGTGACGGCCGCATCCTTCGCCGGCACGCCGCTGACCTCCGCGCAGAAGGCGTCGTGGACCACCACCGTCGACAGCGTGCTCGACCAGTGCGGCACGGTGTCGCTGTCGTTCGAGATCGCGGGCAAGTCGGTCTCCGCGAAGGTCATCACGGCGAAGGCCACCGCCACGACCACCGCGGACACCACCGTCGGACTGCGCCAGACCATGTCCATCGAGGCCGCAGGGCAGAATCTGTCCGCGGTGAGCACCGTCGTCCAGGCCGTGTGGGGCAACCTGCTGATCTCGGCCACCACGATCGCGACGGACCAGACGACCGACGCCCAAGCGCAGGCCAAGACGGTGACAGCGGAAGCCGCCGTGGATGCGGTCGTGGCGGCCGCGAAGCGCTGATCCCGGCCGCCGGCAATCCAGGGTGACAGGTGCGCATCCGGCGGCGCGCATCTAGTGTCGTCTCTGTCGACCATGCACCACCACACGAGAACGAGGAACGCTATGAGCTATGCCGTGACCAATCCCGCCACCGGTGAGACGGTCAAGACCTACGACACCATCAGCGATGCCGACCTGCAGGCGGCCATCGCGGCGGCCGACAACGCATACCGCACCTGGGCCAAGAGCACGACCGTCGAGGACAGGGCTGTCCTCGTGCGTCGCGTCGGTGAGCTGCACGTCGAGCGCAGGCAGGAACTCGCCGAGATCATCGTGCGCGAGATGGGTAAGCCGATCGAGCAGGCGCTGGGCGAGGTCGACTTCGCCGGCGCCATCTACGAGTACTACGCCGACCACGCCGCCGAGTTCCTGAAGGACGAGCCGATCACGCTGCTCGACGGGGACGGCTCCGCGGTCATCCGCCGCTCCGGTCTCGGCGTGCTGCTCGGGATCATGCCGTGGAACTTCCCGTACTACCAGGTGGCCCGCTTCGCAGCGCCCAACCTGATCATCGGCAACACCATCCTGCTGAAGCACGCGGAGCAGTGCCCGGAGTCCGCCGCAGCGATCGAGCAGATGATGCTCGATGCCGGCTTCCCCGAGGGCGCGTACGTGAACATCTACGCCGGTCACGACCAGATCGAGCAGGTCATCGCCGACCCGCGCGTCCAGGGCGTCTCCCTCACCGGTTCGGAGCGTGCGGGCGCGAAGGTCGCCGAGATCGCCGGACGCAACCTGAAGAAGGTCGTGCTGGAGCTGGGCGGCTCCGACCCGTTCATCCTGCTGTCCACCGACGACCTGGATGCGACCGTGCAGAACGCGGTCGACGCGCGGCTGGACAACAGCGGCCAGTCCTGCAACGCCGCCAAGCGGTTCGTCGTGGCCGACGAGCTGTACGACGCGTTCCTGACCAAGTTCACCGAGAAGCTCGCGGAGGTGGAGGCCACCGACCCGACCAGCGACGACTCGGCGCTCGGGCCGCTCTCGTCGCTCCGCGCGGCGGAGAACCTCGACGAGCAGGTCAAGCGGGCCGTGGAGAACGGCGCGACCCTGGTGCGCGGTGGAGGCCGCAACGGCGCCTTCTTCGAGACCACGGTCCTCACCGACGTGTCCGAGGACAACCCGGCATCCAAGGAGGAGTTCTTCGGACCGGTCGCGCAGGTGTTCCGTGCGAAGGACGAGGAGGACGCCGTGCGCATCGCCAACGACACCCCGTTCGGGCTCGGCTCCTACCTGTACACGACCGACCCCGCCCAGGCTGACAGGGTGGCCGACCGCATCGAGGCCGGGATGGTGTTCGTGAACGTCGTCCTCGCCGACGGCGCCGAGCTGCCGTTCGGCGGCGTCAAGCGCTCCGGTTCCGGCCGTGAGCTCGGCCGGTTCGGCGCTGACGAGTTCGTCAACAAGAAGCTCATCCGCATCGGCGGCTGAGTCCACGAACGTCGCGGCGCTCATCCATCGGCCAGGCCAGTGGATGGGCGCCGCGCCCGGTGAACGAGAGACACACCATGAGCAGCATCGAACGTGACGTCGTGATCGTCGGAGCAGGAGCATCCGGGCTGACGGCGGCCACCGAGCTGAGGAAGGCCGGGCTCAGCGTCGCGGTCCTCGAAGCGCGCGACCGCGTCGGCGGACGGCTGTGGACGGACGACGTCGACGGCGCCACCCTCGAGATCGGCGGCCAGTGGGTCTCACCCGACCAGGATGCGCTGATCGCCACCCTGGACGAGCTCGGCCTCGAGACGTACGAGCGCTACCGCGACGGCACCAACATCTACATCAGCCCCACCGGAGAGCGCCGCACCTTCGACGGCGAGATCTTCCCCGTGCCCCCGAAGACCGAGCACGAGATCGTCAGCCTGATCGACAAGCTCGACGCGCTGGTGGCGGAGATCGACCCAGACCGGCCTTGGGAGCACCCGCAGGCGGAGGAGCTTGACGAGATCTCGTTCCGACGCTGGCTCGAGACCCAGACCGACGACGAGGAGGCCCGCCTCAACATCGGCATGTTCATCGCCGGCGCCATGCTCACCAAGCCCGCCCACGCGTTCTCCGCGCTGCAGGCGCTGCTGATGGCCGCCTCCGCCGGCAGCTTCTCGCACCTGGTCGACGCCGACTTCATCCTGGACAAGCGGGTGAAGGGCGGCCTGCAGCAGGTGCCGCTGCTGCTCGCGGAGCGCCTCGGAGACGACCTGCACCTGAACGCGCCCGTGCGCACGATGCGCTGGGACGAGAAGGGCGTGACCGCCATCGCGGACGGCGTCGAGGTGAAGGCACGGTTCGCGATCCTCGCCCTTCCGCCCGTGCTGATCAGCCGCATCTCCTACGAGCCCCCGCTGCCGCGCCTCCAGCAGCAGCTGCACCAGCACCTCTCGATGGGCTTCGTCATCAAGGTGCACGCGGTCTACGAGACGCCGTTCTGGCGCGAGGACGGATACTCGGGCACCGCGTTCAGCCCGTACGAGCTCGTCCACGAGGCGTACGACAACTGCTACGACGGAGACCAGCGCGGCACCCTCGTCGGCTTCGTGTCCGACGAGGCGGCGGATGCGGTGTTCCGCCTGTCTCCGGAGGAGCGGAAGGCGCGCATCCTGGAATCGCTGTCGCACTACTACGGCCCGAAGGCGCTCGACACGGTGGTCTACTACGAGAGCGACTGGGGCAGCGAGGAGTGGACGAGGGGCGCGTACGCCGCGAGCTTCGACATGGGCGGGCTGGCGCGCTACGGCGCCGATCTGCGCACGCCGGTCGGGCCCATCCACTTCTCCTGCAGCGACATGGCAGGCAAGGGATACCAGCACGTCGACGGCGCGATCCGGGTGGGTCGGGAGACGGCGGCGGCCATCGTCGCGCGCGCGTAGCCCGGCTCGACTAGCGGGCTGGCTGCTGCTGCGTGATGCAGTGGATGCCGCCGCCGCGGGCGAACAGCGGGCGCGCATCCACGGTCACCACGCGACGGCCGGGGTATGCGTCGGCGAGGATGCCGGCCGCCTCCTCGTCGTTGTCGTCGCCGAAGCTGCACGCGATCACGCCGTCGTTGACGAGCAGGTGGTTGATGTAGCTGTAGTCGGTCCAGCCGTCGTCGTCGCGGAGGGTCGCCGGGGCGGGCACCTCGACGATCTCGAACGGCCTGCCCGCCGCATCCTGTGCCGCCTCCAGGGTCTCCCGGATCTCGCGCGTCACCGCGTGGTCGGGATGATCGCTGTCGCGCTGGGTGTGCAGCAGCACGACGCCCGGCCGGGCGAACGCCGCGACGATGTCCACGTGACCGCGGGTGCCGAAACGCTCCGAGTCTCGGGTGAGGCCCCGCGGCAGCCAGACGGTGGTGGTCGCGCCGATGGTGCGCGCGAACTCCGCCTCCACCTCGGCGCGCGTGATGCCCGGGTTGCGGCCGGGATCGAGCTGGACCGTCTCGGTGGCGAGCACGGTTCCCTCGCCGTCGACGTGGATGCCTCCGCCCTCGTTCACCAGGGCGCTCGACACGATGGATGCTCCGGCCAGCGACCCGACCACGCCGCCGATGCGCGCATCCAGGTCCCACTGCGCCCAGTCCTGGGCGCCCCAGCCGTTGAACACCCAGTCGACGGCGCCGAGCTCTCCGTCGTCGCCGAACACGAACGTCGGGCCCATGTCGCGCATCCAGGCGTCGTTGAGCGGCGCCTCGTGCAGCTCGATGTCCCCGGAGAGGTAGCGCGGGGCGATGGCGCGGTCGCGCGGGTCGATCACGACGGACACCGGCTCGAACTCGGCAATCGCATTCGCAACGGCCGCCCAGGTACTGCGCGCCTCCTCGGCGTCCTCGGCCGTGTCGCCGAGCGTGTATCCCGCGGTCGGGAACGCGAGCCAGGTGCGTTCGTGCCGCGCGCCCTCGTGCGGCATCCGCCAGCTCATCGGGCGGTCCCCGCGGCCTCGGTCGCGGAGCCGGTGCCGTCGGCGCCGAGCACGCCGTACGTGTCCGGGCGGCGGGTCGACAGGAACGGGAACAACTCCAGCCAGTCGGAACGCTGCGGCAGGTCGAGGTCGACCACGAGCACGGCCTCCTCGTCCCGCGGGGCCTCGGCGAGGATGCGGCCGTACGGGTCGCTCACGAACGACGAGCCGTAGAAGGTGTTGCCCGGCGTGCCGTCCGGGCGCGTCTCCGAGCCCGTCCGGTTCGGGACGACCATGAAGGTGCCGTTGGCGATGCCGTTCCCGACGATCACCTGGCGCCACAGCGGCTGCGTGTCGAACTCGGGGTGGTCGGGCTCCGACCCGATGGCCGTCGGGTACACGAGCACGTCCGCTCCCTGCAGGCTGTACGCGCGTGCGACCTCGGGGAACCACTCGTCCCAGCAGGTCGGCAGCCCGAGCTTGGCCGGGATGCCCGGGATGCTGTGCACGGGATACGGCGTCTCTGCCGGTCCGGCGCGGAAGTACTTGTCCTCGTAGTATCCGGCGGTGACCGGGATGTGGAGCTTGTGGGTCTTCGCGACGATCTCACCGGTCGGAGCGACAACGATGGCGGTGTTGAGGCCGCGTCCGTCGTCGTCCCCGGTGCGCTCGTAGAGGGACGCGTGCACGAAGACGTCGTTCGCCGCGGCGGCCGCTGCCGCCCACGCGCGGGTCGGGCCGGTCTCGAAGTCTTCGGCGAGCACGTCCGCCCGGCCGTCCGGCAGGGTGTCCGCCGGGTAGCGGGAGAGCGTCAGCTCGGGGAGGAAGACGATCTGCGCTCCCTCCGCGGCCGCGAGGGCGACGGCCTCGTCCAGCTCGGCGGTGAGGGCGGCGATGTCCGGCTGCCAGGCGTGCTGCACGACGCCGATGCGCAGGGGAGCGGCGTCGTCGCGGCTGCCTGCGACGCGGGCGAGGGAGGTGGGCGGGGTCGTCGCGCGGACGAGTGCGAAAGTCATCTGGGCCATCCCGTTTGAGGAACGTGCTAAAACGAATAGTGTTCGTTTATTATGCACAGGAGACGTCACCGACGGAAGAGGGGGAGCAGAGATGCCACGGCCGTCATCGCCCATTCTGAGCCCCGACCGCATCGCGGACGCCGCCATCGAGCTCGTCGACGCCGGCAAGCCGTTCGGTGTGAACGCGCTCGCCCGGCAGCTCGGCGTCACGCCGTCGTCGCTCTACAACCACGTGGACGGGCGGGATGCGATCGTCGAGCTGATGCGCGGGCGGCTGGCGGAGCGCGCCGCCATCGTGGTGCCGGACGGCCTGGCCTGGGATGCGGTGGTGGAGTACGTGGTGCGGGAGCAGCGCGCGATGTTCTCCGCGCATCCACTCGTACTGCCGCTGCTGGTCGGCAAGCCGGTCACCGACGCGACCGTGCTCGGCTACTACGAAGCGCTCGCCGAGGCGCTGCTCGACGCCGGTTTCCCCGAGGGCGACGTGCTGGTGATCGTGGCGATCCTGGATGCGTTCGCGCTCGGATCAGGGCTCGACCTGTCCGCCCCTCCGCAGGTGTGGCGGGCGCGGCAGGGAACGGCCCTCGCCCGCCTGGTCGACACTGGCGAGCCGGGTGATGTGCGGGCCGATCGCGCCTTCGACCTCGGGGTCGAACTCCTCCTCGGATCGCTGCGCGCGCGCCTGGCAGGGCGTGACGACTTCGGGCATTGATGACCTGAAACGCCTTCATAGCGCGGACGCAGTCGTAAAATTTGGCATCCGGCATGTAGGATGGACCAAACGAGACCGTGAGTAATCCGGCCCTCGAACGGACGGATCGCCTGAACGGGTACGGGCACCGTCCGGATTGCGCGAGCGTCCTAGCGCCGCGTCGGTGCCCCCAGCTGTTTCGGGTTCAGCTGGGGGCATCCCTTCGTTTGCGCCAGATGCCTGCGTCAGATGTCTGCGTCAGACTCCGCGGATGGTCCATCCGGCGGTCGTGGAGGCGCCGGGGGCGAGGACGACGAGGTCGGTGCCGGAGTTGAAGGCGTCCGGCGGGCAGGTCATCGGCTCGACGGCGAGGCCGATGCGGTTCGTCGCCTCGTCGTCCGTGTCTGCCGTGTGTACCTGCACCCATGGGCAGGCGTCGTCCCAGCTCATCGCGACTCCGCTTCCGTCCGCGGCGCGCAGCCAGACCGTCGCCGTGTCCGTCTCGTCGCGCTGCAGCCCGGTGAAGGCGTGGTCGATGAAGGTGTCGCCGATCGGACGCGGTTCGCGGAAGTCGAAGACGCCGTCTCCCTCTGTCGCCACGTCGGCGAGGCCGACCGGGATCAGGCGATCCTCCGTGACGGTGAGGACGGTGGCCGCGGGAAGGGTCAGGGTCCACTCGTCGACGCGTCCGTCGCCCGCCACCAGGTAGGGGTGGGGTCCGGTGCCCCAGGGGGCGTCGTCGTGTCCGGTGTTCGTCGCGGTGACCGCGGTATGCAGGCCGTCCTCGTCGAGTTCGAAGGCCACCACGACGTCGACGCGGTGCGGGTAGCCGGCCTGTGCCTCGATGGTGGCGGTGAAGGTGACGCTGCTCGCCGAGCGGTCGACGGCGGCGAAGTCGAGCCAGGTCGCGAGACCGTGCAGCGCATGACCGCGGTTCGGCTCCGTGAGTGGCAGCTGCTGCTCGACCCCGGCGAACGTGTACTTCCCGTCGACCACGCGGTTCGGCCACGGCGCGAGCGTCGCCCCGCGGTATGCCGGGCGCACCTCGTCCGCGTCGAAGGGCACGACGAGCGGCCGCCCCTTGTACTCGAGCGTGCGCAGCGATGCACCGACGGAGGCGATCGTGGCGTGGTAGTCGCCGGCGGTCAGGCCGAAATGCGTTCCGGAGAGGGGAGTAGTCATCCGTCCATTCTGTTGTACGGGCGCGTGCCGCGCACACCCGCAGGGGTGGGAGGTTCGGACTCCGCCCCAACGAACATCAGTATATATGAAATATAGGCATCCACAATGTGGTAATAATGCCTCATGAACGTGACATATTCTTCGCGGCTAGGGACGCGGAAGAAGCGGATCGGGTGGGCGGCCATCGCGCTCTCAGCGCTGCTCGCCGCCTCCCTCCCCGCCCTGCCGGCTCTGGCCTCCTCCGCCGCCATGTCCGCGACCATCGAGGCGATCGACGACACCGTGAAGTCCGGCGGCCAAGCGGTCTACCGGGTCGCCTATCAATGCTCCAACCTGACGACGGACAGCTGCATCGCTCCGACCTTCACGGTCCCGACACCGGGCGGCACCGGGCCGAACGGCGAGCCTGCCGCGTTCGGCGGCGAAGCGGTTCTCGGCGGTGGAGCGCACATCGTCTCCGCCACCGGATCGCCGCTCACCATCGGTTTGCGCGATCTTGGCCCCGGCGAGAGCGGCGAGTTCACCATCTCCTGGCCGGTAGCCAACTTCACGACGCTCCCCGGAACGACGTTCCCGGCGACCATCCGACTCGGCTACGCCGACGCTGCAGCGCCCGACGGACAGGTGACGACGCAGGTCACCACTGCGCGGCCGGTCGTCGTCGAGGCGAAGTCTGCCCTCACGGTCGTCAAGCAGATGAAGACGCCGATCCGCGAGACCCTGGTGCGACCGGACGAACCGGTCACCTACGCCATCTACGGCTGCAACCCGAACGCGGCCAGCCTCGGCGCGCTCGATTACACAGACCTGGTGCTCGTCGATTCGCTCCCGAAGGGGACGACCTTCGTCTCCGCCTCCGATGGCGGCGTCTACGATCCGATCGCAGAGACCGTCACCTGGACCACTCCGGCGCCGGCGCGCGACGACTGCATGAATCCCACGCAGGTCCGCGAGCTCACAGTGATCTACTCCGACGAGACGTTCGTCCAGTCGATCCCGAAGGGCGAGTTGATCAACGCTTTCCAGAACAAGGTGGAGGCCACCGCCGTGGCGCTCGACGGCACGAAGCTCTCCGCGTTCGACCAGCGCAACCACACCTTCCTCGCGCCGGACAGCGAGCGGCAATACGAGTTCGTGGCCAACAAGAACGCCTCGCACAACAACTATCTGCACTCGGACACGACGAGTGAGTACCAGTGGGGGATGTTGACGCACTGGCACGGGAACGTCCCCGGCTACGACTCGGCGAATCTGCGTCCGGCCGTCGTCCTCGACCGGATGCCGTGTCTCGTCGGCGGGCAAGCGGTCTCGCCCGCCATGCCGGCGAGCGATCCGCTGGGCATGTCGTTCCCCGGTGCGATCAGCATCCCGTCCGACCAGTGCACGAACCCCGCTTTCAGTACGGAGCAGCTGCGCTTCGACGAGAGGACGGCGAGCCACCTCGTGCAGGTGGAGGTCGTCACCTGGAACGGCGTGATGCCGCAGACGCACCGTTACGTCAAGCCGGCAGACAAGGTCGAGCCGTTCCGCCTGAACATCCACCGTCCGAGCGGTGCGCCGAACGAGGAGACCCTCGGTCTTCCCGTCGGCGAGGTGGTCACCGACCTCCGCATCGTCAGTATCGGCGAGGACAATGTCGGCGACTGGTGGGCGGTGCGCGGTGTGAACACGCAGGCGTTCGCCGATACCGGCCTGCTCACGATGGCCAACACCTACGTGCCGTTCTACGGCGTCGAGTTCGCGCCGGGCGCCAGCCCGGTCGCCGGGATCGCCGGAACGGGGTCGCCGCGCGCGGCAGCCGAGTACTTCGCCTCCCCGTCGCCGGATCCGCAGGTCGTGAAGGTTGCGGCCTCCGATGTCAGCGGTCTGCGCCCGGGCGTCGCCGCGTCCTGGACGATCACGATCGCCAACGGCGCGAACGGCAAGGTGCCGCTGCGACCGATGCTGGTCGACGTCCTGCCGATCGGGCTGGAGCTCGACGAATCCACCATCAGCTGGACCAACCTGGATGCGGTCGGCAAGCCGACGCTGAAGCAGGGCACCGTGACGATCGGTGGTCGGAGCCATCGGACGCTGACCTGGACGTGGCCGGAAGGCACGGCGCTCGGCGTTGGAGACCCCCAGCCGACGGTGACGTTCGACACGGATGTCACCCTCGCGGCGACCGAGGGCGCTCACGCGAACGACGATGCCCAGCGCGCCGTGCTGTTCGACATGGACTACACCCTCAGCAACAAGGGCACGGGCGTGGCGACGGATGTCGACGACCTGAACGGCAACGGCGACACCGAGGAGATGGTGTCGGAGAGCACGGTCGGCTGGACCGTCCTCGCCAGCGCCGGCGCCGCCATCGAGAAGACGGTCAAGGGAGCGCTCGACGCGGACTGGACCCGCGGCGGACTGACGAACGCGACGTTCGACGGGAACGGAACCCACGTCGACTACCGCCTCGCGGTGACCAACCCGAACAACACCGCGCTCAAGGATCTCGTCATCTACGACGTGCTGCCGCACGTCGGCGACACGGCGATCAGCGGCGTCCTGGAAGGCGCAGAGCGCGGGAGCGCGTGGGAGGTGACGTTCGGCTCGATCCTGTCGATGCCGGCCGGCGCGACCATCGAGTACTCGACGTCGAACGACCCGTGCCGTCCTGAGCTGTTCGACCGTCCAGCCGGTCAGGCGCTGCCTGCCGGCTGCGACGCCGACTGGTCGGCGACCCTGCCGGAGGATCCCGCGAGCGTCAGGGCACTCAGGGTGGTCTTCGCCGACCTGGCTCCGGCACTCACGCCGGAGTACATCGAGTACCGCACCATCGCGCCGGCGTTGAGCGGGGCGAACGACCTCGCGGTCACCGATCCTGCGGCGGTCGCCAACAACAACGTGGCCTGGCAGACGTCGCGCGTCACCAATGCGGGCGCCACGGCTGCGGTGCTCGCGTCCGAGGCGCCGGTCGTCGGCGCGAGGCGCGTCGCCGGGCAGCTGGGTGACCGCGTCTGGCTCGACGCCGACCGTAACGGTGTCCAGGACGCTGGTGAGGTCGGCGTCCCCGGCATCACGCTCGAACTCCGCGACGAGAACGGCCAGCCGGTCACCGCCGCGGACGGCCAACCGGTGCGCACCAGCACCGACAAGAACGGAGAGTACGTGTTCACCGTGCCGCTCGGCACGTGGAGCGTCGCGATCGTCGGGCTGCCGGCCGAGTACGAGCTCACCGCGCACCACGCAGGCACCGACACGGCCGCCGACTCCGATTTCACGGGCGTCGGCGTCGCCACCGCACCGGTGACCATCGCCGACCCCGTCAGGAACGGTGAAGGGGCGAACATCGTCACGACACTCGATGCCGGGCTCGTCCGCGCCGGAGTCACCATCACCAAGGACGACGGTTTGACCGTCGTTCATCCTGGTGAGTCGATCACGTACACGATCACCGTGACCAACACGGCGGCGCAGGCCGTCGCGAAAGCCGTGGCCGTCGCCGACGCGCTGCCCGCGGAGCTGGACTTCGTCGGCGCCACGGAGAGCGGCGCGTTCGACGAGGACGACCGGGTGATCACCTGGGCGCTCGGCGACCTCGCACCGGGCGAGACGCGCATCCTCGAAGTGACGGCGACCGTCTGGGAGGACATCTCCCCGGACACGGAGATCGCGAACGTGGCGACCATCACCGGCACCTTCGACTGCGTCACGGACTGCGCGGCCAGCGACGTCGACAGGACGCCGCCGAGCGTGAGCATCGTGAAGGACGACAACCGCACCACGGTCGGCAACGGGGAGACCCTCCGCTACGACCTGTTCGTCGAGAACGGTTCGTCGTCGGCCACCGCCACCGGCGTGACCGTGGTCGACACGCTTCCAGAGCACCTGGAGTTCGTCGACGCGTCGGACGACGGGGTGTACGACGAGGACGCCAGGACCGTCACCTGGACCCTGGGCGACCTGGCGCCGGGCAGCGGACGGGTGGTGCAGGTCCACGCGACCGTCGCCGTCACGACGCCGGCCGGATCGACGATCACCAACACCGCGACCGTCGAGACCACCGAGGGCTGCATCGTCGACGACGAGTGCCGCACCGAGGACGTCGACCACACGCCGGACGTCTCGATCGCGAAGGACGACAACGAAGAGGTCGTGGCGATCGGCCAGGACCTCACGTACGACCTGACCGTCACCAATGGTGCGGCCTGGGATGCGCCGCTCACCGTCGTCACGGACGTGCTGCCGGACACCGTCGAGTTCGTCTCGGCGACCGACGACGGCGAGTACGACGAGGAGACCAGGACGATCACCTGGGAGCTCGGAACCCTCGACGCCGACAGCGAGCGGGCCGTCAGCGTGACGGCGCGGGTCGTGGACGGCCTGGAGGACGGGGACACGATCGTCAACACGGCGACCGTGACCACCGAGCACGGATGCGCCGACGACGCTCGGTGCAGCTCGACGGACACGGACACGGTCGAGGTTCCGAAGCCGGGTGAGCTGGACGATGAGCTGGACGAGACCGAGGTGGAGGTGGGCGACCCCACGCCGACCGCCACTCCGTCGGCCAGCCCGTCCGTTCCTCCGACGGTGAACCGCAGTGACGCCCCTCGTCTGGGTTCGCAGAACAACGGATCGACCACGGCCGGGCAGAAGGACGGGCTGGCGAACACCGGTTCGACCGTCGCCACGCTGGCGGGATGGATCGGCGGGCTGCTCCTGCTCGCGGGTGCCGTGCTGCTGCTGATCCGTCGAAGGAAGGCATACGGAACGCGCTGATCCCGCGACACCGAGCATGACCCTGAGCGGGGTGGACGTTGAGCCGTCCACCCCGCTCAGTCGTGCGTCCGCAAGGTCGGGCTGGGGAGGCTGGTCGGGCCGGTCAGGCGTACGCGGCGCGGAGCGCCGCGAAGAGGTCGGCGCGGGCGGCGAAGCTGCCGAGGTCGACGCCGAGGATGCGTTCTGCCTCCGCCACGCGCGTGCGGAGGGTGTGCCTGTGCATCCCGAGCTCGCGGGCGGCCACGTCGTAGACGCCGTTGTGGTCCAGCCAGACGAGGAGCACGCGGGGGAGGTCGGCGTCGGCCGAGCCGAGCGGGGCGATGGCCGCCGTGGCGACGGCGCGGGCGTCCGGAGTGTCCAGCAGGGCGAGCATCCCGCCGCCCGCGATGTCGTCGAAGCCGCGGAGGGGCCGGTCGGCGTCCGCCCGGTCGCGCGCGGCGGAGGCCTGCGCGAGCGCCGACGCGAGCTCGGTGAGCGGTCCGGCCGCCGAGATGCCGCCGCGGAGGTCGAAGCGGGCGGCGAGCTCCGGCAGGCCGGACGGGGCGGCATCCTCTTCGAGCACCATCAGGTCGTGCCCGTCGCGGGCGAAGAACAGTCCTGGCCGGGACTCGAGGATGTCGGCGGCGGACGCGATGGCCGTGCCGCCGAGCACGGCCACGCGCACGGGGCCGGAGGGGAGCGCGCCGAGCACCGGCTCCGCCACCGTCTCCGCGAGCGCCCTGTCTCCGGCGAGCAGCGCCCGCCACACCGCGGTGCGCAGGCGGGTCCGCGCCGCATCCGTCGCCCTGCTCTGTTCGAGAGCGAGACCGGCCAGTGCAACGACGCCGGTGACCACCTGCTGCGCGGCCTGGTCTAGCGCCGCTGACCCGACGGCGAGCACCCCGCGCAGCCGCCCGGCGGCGCCGAGGGTCTGCAGGGCGAACGTCGCGCTCGCGCTCGCGCCGTCGTCGGCGTCGTCGTCTCCCGCCCCTGCGCCACCACCTGCGCCACCACCCGTCGTCCCCGCCGCGCGGCGGCGCGCCCGCAGCAGCGGCTCGGCCGCCGTCGTGATCGCCGCGCGATCCTGCGTGGACAGTCCGCCGGGCGGATACGCCCTGTCCAGTTCGCCGTCCGCGCCGACGAGGGCGACAGGGCGGTCGATCTGCCTGGCGAGTTCCGCGAGCACCGCGCCGAGCGCATCCGGTCGGAGCGCCGCCAGCGAGATGGCCCTGGATGCGCGGAGCGCCCAGGTGTTGCGGGCGTAGGTGTCCGCCGCCACCCGATCGGCGACGAACCGCGCGATGGCGATGAACGGCGTGCGGTACGGCACCTCGAACAGCGGCAGGCCGTGGCGGGTGCAGGCGTCGACCAAGGCGTCCGGCGTCCCGGCGCGCACCACCTCCGTGCCGAAGCCGAGGCCGGCGATGCCGTGCGCGACCAGGCGGGACACGTACGGCTCGACGTCGTCCGGCGCCCCCGTGATCAGGAGCACCTGGCCGGGCGCGAGGAACGGCGTCGGGTCTTCGAGGTCGGAGCTGTGCGCCCAGTGGATGCGCGCATCCAGCTCGGCGGCCCCGCTCGGGGTGAGCAGCCGCAGCCCGAGATCCTGCCGGGCGAGCAGCTGGGCGACGGTGGCGGGCACGAGCGACTCCGATCCGCCAGTATGTACAAAACCGGCGAGGCGATTGTACAACGTGGCTGATGGCCTGCGTCGGGCGCGTCCTTACGATTCCAGCATGAGCATCGTCGAGACCCCTTCCGCCGTCCTCGGCGGGCCATCGCTCCCTCAGGAGCGCAGGCTCGTCACGTCCATCCCCGGTCCGGAGTCGCGCAAGCGCGCCGAGCGCAAAGCCCAGGCCGTCGCGGCGGGCGTCGGCACCACGCTGCCGGTGTACACGGTCGCCGCCGGCGGAGGTGTGCTCGTCGACGTCGACGGGAACTCGCTGATCGACTTCGGCTCGGGCATCGCCGTGACCGGCGTCGGCAACTCGGCGCCGCGCGTCGTGGATGCCGTCACCGCGCAGGTCGCCCAGTTCACCCACACCTGCTTCACCATCACCCCGTACGACTCGTACGTCGAGGTGGCAGAGGCGCTCAACCGGCTGACGCCCGGCAACCATGCCAAGCGCAGCGCCCTCTTCAACTCCGGCGCCGAAGCCGTGGAGAACGCGGTCAAGATCGCCAGGCACTACACCGGCAAGCAGGCCGTCGTCGCGTTCGACCACGCGTATCACGGCCGCACCAACCTCACGATGGGGCTGACCGCCAAGAACCAGCCGTACAAGAACGGCTTCGGCCCGTTCGCGCCCGAGATCTACCGCGCTCCGCTCAGCTACCCGCTGCGCGACGGCGGCCTGACCGGGGCGGAGGCCGCGAAGCGTGCCATCACCATGATCGAGAAGCAGGTGGGCGCCTCCAACCTCGCCGCCATCATCATCGAGCCGATCCAGGGCGAGGGCGGCTTCATCGTGCCGGCGGACGGCTTCCTCCCCGCGCTCGCGGAGTGGGCTGCCGCGAACGGCGTAGTCTTCATCGCCGACGAGGTGCAGACCGGGTTCGCCCGCACGGGCACGATGTTCGCCTCCGAGCAGTTCGGCATCGTGCCCGACCTGATCGTCACCGCCAAGGGCATCGCGGGCGGCCTTCCGCTGTCCGCCGTGACCGGCCGCGCCGAGATCATGGACGCCCCGCACGTCGGCGGCCTCGGCGGAACGTACGGAGGCAACCCGCTCGCCTGCGTCGCGGCGCTCGCCGCGATCGAGACGTACGAGACGGACGACCTCGCCGCGCGCGCCCGCGAGATCGGCGCCATCCTGTTCGAGAAGCTCGGTGCGTTGCGCGATGCCGACCCGCGTGTCGCAGAGGTGCGCGGCCTCGGCGCGATGGTCGCCATCGAGCTGGTCGACGAGACCGGCGAACCGGATGCTGCACTCACCTCCGCCGTCGCGGCCGCCGTCCACGCCGCGGGCGTCGTGCTGCTCACCTGCGGAACCTACGGGAACGTCATCCGGTTCCTTCCGCCGCTGAGCATCCCGGACCACCTCCTCATCGAAGGACTCGACATCGTCGCGGAAGCATTGGAGAACGCATGAGCATCGCAGAGCAGACCACAGCATCCACCCTGTCCGAGCGGGAGAGCGACCTGCTCTCGCGCGTGCCGGACGGCCTGTACATCGACGGGCGCTGGGAGCAGGGGACGCGCGACCCCATCGAGGTCAGCGACCCGGCCACCGGACGCGTGATCAAGCGCATTGCGAACGCGACGCCGGAGGACGGCATCCGGGCACTGGATGCGGCGGACGCGGCCGCGGAGGCGTGGGCGGCGACCCCGCCCCGCACCCGCGCAGAGATCCTGCGGAAGGCGTTCGACCTGCTGCAGGAGCGCCGCGACGACTTCGCCCTGCTCATGACGCTCGAGATGGGCAAGCCGCTGGCGGAGGCCAACGGCGAGGTCACGTACGGCGGCGAGTTCCTGCGCTGGTTCAGCGAGGAGGCCGTGCGCATCGGCGGTCGCTACGGGCAGAACCCGGAGGGCACGGGCACGATGGTCGTCTCGCAGCGCCCGGTCGGGCCGTGCTTCCTGATCACGCCGTGGAACTTCCCGCTGGCGATGGCCACCCGCAAGATCGCGCCTGCGCTGGCGGCGGGATGCACGGTCGTGGTCAAGCCGGCGGAACTCACCCCGCTGACCACCCTGTTCTTCGCGCAGCTGCTCGAAGACGCCGGCGTGCCGGCCGGTGTCGTGAACGTCGTGCAGACGAGCACGTCGAGCACGGTGTCCGGTCCGATCATCGCCGACCCGCGCCTCCGGAAGCTGTCGTTCACCGGCTCGACCCCGGTCGGCCAGCGACTGATCGCGCAGGCGGCGCAGAACGTGCTGCGCACCTCGATGGAGCTGGGCGGCAACGCGCCGTTCGTCGTGTTCGACGACGCCGACGTCGACAAGGCCGTCGAGGGCGCGATGCTCGCGAAGTTCCGCAACATCGGCCAGGCCTGCACCGCGGCCAACCGGTTCATCGTGCACGAGTCCGTCGCCGACGAGTTCGCGCAGAAGGTCACCGCCAAGGTGAACGCCCTGCGGCTCGGCCGAGGCACGGAGGACGGCGTGACCATCGGGCCGCTCATCGACGCCAAGGCCGTCGCATCCATGCAGGAGCTGGTGGGGGATGCGGTCTCCCGCGGCGCCCGCGTGCTCACCGGAGGAAACGCGCCGGAGGGCGACGGGCACTTCTTCGAGCCGACGGTGATCACCGACGTGCAGCCGGGCAGCACCATCCTGAGCGAGGAGATCTTCGGGCCGGTGCTCGCGATCACTACGTTCGCCACGGAGGAGGAGGGCGTCGCCCGCGCCAACGAGACCGAGTACGGCCTGGTCGGCTACGTCTTCACCGAGGACCTGGCGCGCGGTCAGCGCATGATCGACGCCATCGCCACCGGCATGATGGGGCTCAACACGGGCCTCGTCTCCAACGCGGCGGCCCCCTTCGGCGGCATCAAGCTGTCCGGCCTCGGCCGTGAGGGCGGCGCGGAGGGCATCCACGAGTACCTCTCGACGAAGTACACCCTCATCCCGGCCAGCTAGACGCAAACGAGTCCGGACTTATGCACGGTCACGCTCGGCGTGTCGCGTGCATAAGTCCGGACTCGATTTTTACTTAGAGGGCGTTGGCGCGGGCGACGGAGCCGAGCCAGGCGAGGGACGGCTTGGGGGTGCGGACGAAGGTCTCGCGGTCGACGGCGATCAGGCCGAAGGTCGGCCGGAAGCCGCTCGCCCACTCGTAGTTGTCGAGGGCGCTCCAGTGCAGGTAGCCCTCCAGCTGGATGCCGTCCTCGATGGTGGCGTGCAGCTCGCGCAGGGCTGCGTCCGTGTACGCGATCCTGCGCTCGTCGTCGCTGGTCGCGATCCCGTTCTCGGTGATCATCACCGGGACGCCGCCGGACAGCTCCCACGCGCTCCGCACGCCCTCTGCGGCGGCGGGCGGGTAGAACTCCCAGCCGGTCAGCGTGGTCTCGACGTCGTCGGCCACCGGCAGCGGTCCGTTCGGGCCGATGAACGTGCGCGTGTACGCCTGCACTCCGACGAAGTCGTCGCCGGCCGACTGCTCCAGGTACCAGTCGTCGCGCGGGTAGCCGTACTCGCGCAGCATCTCCTCCGAGCCGGGCTCTCCGTTGGAGCGGAACGCCTGCGTCGCGATGGTCCAGCCCGACTTCAGCCCGGAAACCTGCGACAGCACCTCCCTGGAGCGCTTGTGCGAGGCGAGCAGCGCATCCGCGACCCCGAGGTCCGGGTTCGGCAGGCCGTACGCGACCAGGTTGGCCGCGTCCTCTCCACCCGCGAGCATCGCCGCGATGTTCGGCTCGTTGATGGTGCAGACGTATTCGACGCCGTCGGAGACGATGGGGAGCGCGAGCTCGGTGTACCTCGCGAACAGGTCCGCCGCATCCGGTGCCCGCCAGAAGCCGTCGCGGTCGAACCAGCGCGGCACGGTGAAGTGCATGAGCGTCACCACCGGCTTCAGGCCGAACTCGTGGGCGGTGTCCACCATGCGGCGGTAGTGGTCGATCTCCGCGCGGGAGACGAAGCCGCGCTCAGGTTCGATGCGCGCCCACTCGACGCTGAACCGGTAGGTGTTCAGTCCGGCGTCCGCCAGCAGCTTCATGTCTTCGCGGTAGCGGTGGTAGCTGTCCATCGCGTCTTCCGACGGTTCCACGATGGTCGTGCCCGGTGTGTGCTCGAGCACCCACCAGTTGCTGTTGATGTTGTTGCCTTCGATCTGGTGCGCAGCGGTGGCAGCGCCCCAGAGGAATCCGTCGGGGAAGGTGAGCACAGTTCTCCTGTTTCAGTGGATGGTCGAGAGGAAAGCGTCCAGCGCGGAGGCGGTGGCCTCGGGCGCTTCGAGCTGGGGGGAGTGGTGGCCGCCGGGGATCACGGCGTAGCTCGCACCGAGCCGTTCCGCCATGTGCTGCTGCATCGGGATGGGCCACGCGTCGTCGAACTCGCCGTGAGCGACGAGGACGGGGACTCCGGATGCGCGCAGCGCGTCCGTCGTGTCGTGGTCTGCGCGCAGGATCTCGGCCCCGGCGAGCAGGTTCTCGCTCGAGGTGCGCTCCGCGCGCAGGCGGAGGAAAGCCTCGTCGGCGGTGAGAGCGGAGTCCGGCTGCCCGACGGTGTGCGGGTTGTCGCGGTTCCACATCCCGATCGAACCGGAGGCGGTGACGGTGTCCGTCGTCTCCTGGTGGCGGCCGGGCCAGCCGGTGGGGCCGGAGCAGAGCATGGTGTACGAGGCGAACGCCTCCGGTGCGGCGATGATCGCCTCGCGCCCGACGACGCCGCCGAGGCTGTGGCCGATCAGGTGGACGGGGCGGCCGTCGGCGATCAGGCGCGCCACCTCGACGGTGTCGGCGGCGAGGGTGTCGAGCCGGTAGCTGTCGATGCCGGAGGGGGCGGCGGAGTCCGCCTGGCCCCGCTGGCTGTACGCCCAGACGTCCCAGCCCTGCGCGGCGAGCAGGGGGAGGAAGGTGCGGAAGTCCTCTTTCGACCCCGTGAAGCCGGGGACGAAGAGCACCGTGCCCCGGGCATCCCGTGCCGGAGCGTGCAGCGCCGTGAGCGTGCCGACTGCGGCGGGGATGCCGACCACCTCGACGCCGTCCGGGATGGGCAGCGCGCCGAACGCGGGAATCGGCGAGAACAGGGCGCCGGTCATGCGAGCGCCTCCCTGGCGCGGGCCGGGTTCGGGACGGCGTCGAGCAGCTCGACCGTGTACGGGTCCGACGGGTGCCGCAGCACGTCCGCCGTCCTGCCCCGCTCGACGACGCGACCCGAGTTGAGCACCATGATGTCGTCGGTGACGAGCCGCGCGGAGAGCAGGTCGTGCGTGATGTAGAGCAGCGAGACGCCCCACCGCTCCCTGAGGTCTTCGAGCAGGGCGAGCACTCCGGCGCGCAGGGTCACGTCCAGCATGGAGACCGGCTCGTCGGCGATCAGCACCTGCGGGTCGCTGGCCAGGGCGCGCGCGATGACGACGCGCTGGCGCTGCCCGCCCGAGAGCTGGTGCGGCAGTTTGGAGGCGAACTGCTCGACCGGCGTGAGGCCGACCGTCTCGAGCAGTTCGAGCACGCGGGCGCGGGCGGCAGAGCCGTGCAAACCGGTGAAGTTGACCACCGGACGCGTCAGGGCGTACTCGACGGTGTGCAGCGGGTTGAGGGCCGCGTACGGATCCTGGAACACCATCTGCACGTTCTTGTGCAGGTCGCGCACGCCACGGCGGCCGAGCTTCGCCACATCCGCGTCACCGAAGGTGACGGTGCCGGAGGTCGGCTTCTCGACGCCGGTGAGCAGCTTGGCGATGGTCGACTTGCCGGAGCCGGATGCGCCGACGAGCGCGAGCGACTGGCCCGGTTCGAGCGTGAACGAGACGTTGTCGACCGCGGTCACCTCGCTCTCGCCGCGGCGGGGAGCCGGGTACACCTTGGAGACGCCGTCGACCACGATGGCCGCCTGCGCGGCACGGCCGTCGCGCTCGCGCACCGCCGTGGTCGCGCCTGAGCCGGATGCGCCGGCACCGGTCGTGCCTGCACTATCGCGCCTCGCGGGGAACCCCGGCAGCTCCACCACCTCGGCGCGCGGGTCGGCGTAGTGGCTCAGCAGCATCCGCGTGTACTCGTGCTGCGGCGCCTCGAGGATCTGTCTGCTCGACGCGTCCTCCACGATGCGTCCGTCGTGCATCACGAGCACGCGCTGCGTCGCTTCGAGCACGACGCCCAGGTCGTGGCTGATCAGGATGGCGGTGAAGCCCTCCGACTGCTGCAGTTCGGTGATCGTGTCCATGATCGCGTGCTGCACCAGCACGTCGAGCGCGGTGGTCGGCTCGTCGAACACCATCAGGCGGGGTTCGAGCGACAGGGCGAGCGCGATCGAAACGCGCTGGCGCATCCCGCCGGAGAGTTCGCCGGGGAAACGGGCGAGCACCTGCTCTGTCAGCCCGACCTTGCCCACGAGTTCGCGCATCCTGGCGTCCCACCGCTCCTTCGGCACGTGGCCGTGGGCGCGGAAGATGTCGGCGAAGTGCTTGCGGATCGTGCGGACCGGGTTGAGGGCGTTCATGCCGGACTGCAGCACCATCGCGAAACCGCCCTGGCGCTGGCGGCGCAGCTGCTCGGCGTCGAGCTCCCGGATGTCCTGCCCGCCGAATAGGATCTCGCCGCCGTTCGTGCGCGCCGGCGGCTTCTGCAGCCGGGTGAGCGCGAAGCCCAGCGTCGATTTGCCGGAGCCGGACTCGCCGACCAGGCCGATGAACTCGCCGGCGCCGACGGTGAACGAGACGTGGTCGACCGCCTGCACGGGCGTCTGCCCGGCCGACTCGTAGATGACGGAGAGGTCGCGGACCTCGAGAAGCTCGCTCATCGTGCGCTCTTTTCTTTCGCGGGGCGGCCTTCGCGGAGGCGCGGATTGCTGATGGCGTCGACGCCGAAGTTGATGAGCGTGAGGCTCATCGCGAGCAGCGCGATGCAGAGACCGGGGGCGAACAGCAGGATCCACTGGCCGGTGAGGAGGGCGTTGGAGTTCTGCGCCCAGTAGAGGATGGTGCCCCAGCTGACGATCGAGGAGTCTCCGAGTCCGAGGAACTCCAGACCGGCCTCCGCCAGGATCGCCGCCGTCGCCGCTCCGAAGAAGCTGCCGGTGATGAGCGAGGTCATGTTGGGCAGGATCTCGTTGAACACGATCCGGAACGGCCGGTCGCCGGAGAACCGGGCGGCGGTGACGAAGTCGCGCGACCGCAGGGACTGCGTCTGGCTGCGCAGCACGCGGGCGCCCCACGCCCATCCGGTGATCACGATCACCGTCACGATCATGAACAGGCCGCCGTTCTGCAGGTATGCGGCGATCACGATCATCAGCGGCAGGCCGGGGATCACGAGGAAGAGGTTGACGAAGAAGTTGACCACCTCGGCGCCGAAGCCCCGGATGTAGCCCCAGCTGAGCCCGATCAGCACGGCGACGACCGTGGAGAGGAAGCCGGCAATGAAGCCGACCGCCACGCTCACCCGAGCGCCGTAGATGAGCTGGCTGAGCACGTCCTCTCCGGCGGCGGTGGTGCCGAACCAGTGCTCGGGGCTCGAGTCCGCGTTGCGGGGGAAGCCGTCCTGCGTCGCGCCGTACGGTGCGAGCAGCGGGGCGAAGATCGCGACGAGCACGAAGAACGCCAGGATGATGAGGCCGAGCCTGGACTTCCAGTTCGACCAGAGCGTCGACGCCGCCCGCCCGATGAATGCGAGCCGGTGCGGCGGCTTCGACCCTCCGGATGCGGAGGCCGCGTCCGTGGTGATGGACTTGAAACTCTGTGTCGTGGTCATCGGCGGGTCCTTGGGTCGAGTACGCCGTACAGAATGTCGACGAGGAAGTTGGCGACGAGAACGCTGACGGTGATGAGGAGGAACAGCGCCTGCATGAGCGGGTAGTCCTGGCCGATCACCGCGTTGAACAGCAGGAAGCCGATACCCGGGTATCCGAACACCTGCTCCACCAGGATGGAGCCGCCGACCACGCCGCCGAGGGCCAGCCCGAAACCGGTGAGGTTCGGCAGGATCGCGTTGCGGGCCGCGTACTTCATCGCGACCGTGCGGCCCTTGAGACCGTTGGCCTCCGCGAACGTCACGTAGTCGTCGCCGAGGGTGTTGATCATGGCGTTGCGCATCCCGAGGATCCAGCCGCCGATCGACGTGATCAGGATGGTGATCGCGGGAAGCACGGCGTGGTACGCCACATCGACGATGAAGTCCCAGCTCCACGCCGGCGTCGCCGTCGGGCCGAACGCCCCGGAGGTGGGGAACCAGTGCAGCACATAGCCGAGGAAGAACAGCAGGAGCAGCGCCGTCCAGAAGTACGGGAACGTGCTGGCGAACGTGCCGGTCAGGGTCGGCAGCGAATCGAGCCAGGTGTTGCGGCGCCAGGCGGCGAGCACGCCGAGCAGGGTGCCGAGCACGAAGGCGACGATGGTCACGATGCCGAGCAGCACGATCGTGTACGGGAACGCCTGGCCGACGAGCTCGGACACGCTCTGCGGATAGAACGTGTACGAGACACCGAAGTCGAACGTGACCACCTGGTGCAGGTAGCTCACGTACTGATCCCAGAGGTTGCCGCCGGGGACGCCGAGCTGCGCCTCGATGGCCGCGCGGGTGGCGGCGGTGACCGGGCCGTTCTGCGAGAGCTTCGCGATGGCGGCGTCGGTGGGGGAGCCGGGCATCAGCCTCGGCAGGATGAAGTTCAGCGTGACCGCCGCCCACAGGGTGAGGACGAACAGGCCGAGCTTGCGGAGCGCGTACGCCATCGGCCTACTCACCGTCCTTCCGGAGCTTCAGATGGGTGAAGACGAGCAGCGGGGTCTGGTCGTAGGTCTGCGGCGGAGCGTAGGGGTTTTTCGCATCCGGCCAGCCGGTGAACTTGGCGTCGTTGTACAGCCCCCAGAGGCCGCCGTAGTAGAGGCCGATCACGGGCAGCTGGTCGTAGACGACGCGCTGCAGTTCGTGGCTGAGCTGCAGGCGGGCGGTCTCGTCGGTGGTGACCTTGTACTCCTGGAGCAGCTGGTCGGTCGCCGGGTTGCTGTACCTGCCGAAGTTGCTGGCGGTCGCCTTCCCCATCGGGGTGGCGAACTCGCTGGAAAGCAGGCCGTTGAACGCCTGGAAGATGATGCCGCCTCCCATGCCGCCCATCGCCACCTGGAAGTCGCCGTTCTGGATGGCCGCCTGATATCCCGGCGGCTGCGGCTGCTTGATCGAGACGTCGATGCCAATGGCACCGAGCTCTTTGCGGACCTCCTGCACGGCACGCAGCCAGTCGGAGTATCCGTTCGCGGTGGTGATGGAGAACGAGAACTGCTTGCCGTTCGCATCCACCAGCTTGTCGCCCTGCTTGGTGTATCCGGCCTTCGCGAACGCCTCCAGCGCCGCCTGGGTGTTCTGGGAGATGATCCCCTGGTCCGGGATGCTCGGGTCGAGTTCCGCCTGCTGGTTGGGCAGCATGAGCCCGGTCTGTCCCGCCGCCTTCATGTAGCCCTCGGTGGCTGAGTCGGCGATCTTGTCCCTGTCGAGGGCGAGCGCGATGCCGCGGCGCACATCCAGGTTGTCGAACGGCTTCACCGTGAGGTTGGGCATCAGGCTGATGACGCCGCCCGGCGGGAACCAGTACTTGTTGTTCTTGTTGGCGGACACCCAGGTGCCCTGCACGTCGCTCATGAAGGCGTACGCCCAGTCGAAGCCCTTGGTGGCGATGTCGAGCTCGCTGGTGGCGGAGGGGAGCACGAGGTGCTTCACCTCGACCTTGTCCGCCTGCCAGTACGACTCGTTCTTGTCCATCGTGTACTGCTGCGAGGAGAAGTTGCCGAGCGTGTACGGGCCGGTGCCGACCGGGTTCGGGTCGCGCCAGGTGTCCGGGTTCTTGACGTCCTTCCAGATGTGCTGGGGCACGATGAGCGTCTGGGAGATGATGTCGGATGCCGGGGCGTCCGCCTCCTTGAGGTGCACGATCAGGTGATTGCCCTTCACCTCCAGGCTCTTGATGTGCTGCCACGCGCCCTTGAGGTCGAGCGTCGGGAACTTCTTGATGAGGTCGAGAGTGAACTTCACATCCTGGACGGTGAACGGTGTGCCGTCCGACCAGGTCGCACCGCTCCGGATGGTGTAGTCGATCGTCTGCGGGTCGGGGAGCTCGATCTTCGAGGCCAGCCAGGGCGTTCCTTTGCCGTCGAGCACGTTGATGACCACGAGGGGCTCGTAGATGTAGCTCGATGCCGCCCTCTTGTTGACGAGGTACGGGTTGAAGTTGCGCTCCATCATCGGAGTGCCTTTGTCTGCGGCCAGCAGCATGGTGTCCGCCGGGATCGACGGGTCCTGCTGGCTCTGGATCTTGATGCTGCAGCCCGAGAGGGCCAGCGCGGCCGCGGCCAGCGTCGCGAGCATCGCGAGTCCCCGGCGCCGGGCGCCGGTGTGTTTCGTGTGCGTCATTGCCACCATCCTTGTTGGTACGCGGACCACTGTAAGCGCATACATTAAGTTTTGCAAGATGCCCCCGAATGGGGGTCCGCACAATGGAGGACAGACCGCTATAGTCGGGGTACGTCATCGGCTTCCCGAAAAGCCGGTGGAGTCCTCTCGGCACCGTCGAGAGCGTTTACCCGCTTCGTCTGTTCGATGCGGTGCATGGGGGAACGTGCTAGGGAAGCGTCTCCGTGACCCATCAATCGGCGTGAATTCAATGGAAAGTACCCGAACTTCCATGTCCACAATCTCTGACACCCCTATGCCCGCACCCCTCCTGTCCGTGGTCGACGACGTCGCCCCCGGCCGGTGGATCGCCATCTCGTCGCTCGACGCCTCCCGCGGCGCCGGGCTCGCGAGCGGCGTCTCGATCGAACGGCTGACGGCCGCACTGTTCCCCGTCCTCCCGATCAGCGCCGCGACGGCCACGCCGCTCGTCGGCTGGCTCGCCGACCCGAGCGACGACGCCAGCGTCGACGCGTTCTACACGGTGCAGGGCACCGCGCGCGACGCCGAACGGCGCTCGTTCGAGATGCTCAGCCTCGCCGCCCTGCCCGAGGACGTCTGGCACGCGGTGGATGCGGTCATCACGGTCGACGCGCAGGAAGACTTCGTCTTCTTCGTCTGCGTCGGCGGCCGCACCCCGCACACCGTCACCGACCTCCTCCTCGAAAGCGTCGTCCTCGCCGCCTGACCCGCTGTCTCTGGGCGTCAGGCGGGCTCGGAGCTCTCGCGGAGGTAGACCTCGACGGGGAGACGGACGGAGCCCGCAGGGCGCGTGGGGTCGGCGAGCCGCCGCACCAGGAGCTGCACGGCCGCGCGGCCGAGCAGCTCCATCGGCTGCTTCACCGTGGTGAGGCGCGGCGTGGAGAGCCGGCCGGCGTCGATGCCGTCGAAACCGGTCACGATGAGGTCGGCCGGCACCTCCACGCCGCCGATGCGCGCAGCGTCGATGACGCCGAGCGCCATCTGGTCGTTGGCGCACACCACAGCGCGCGGCAGCGTGCCGGAGGCGAGCAGTTCGCGGCCGACCCTGCGGCCGCCGTCGCGGGTGAAGTCGCCGCGGAGCAGCGGGGCGTCCGGCGCAGGCATCCCGCGCTCAGCGAGGGCCGACCGGTAGCCGCCCCAGCGCTCCGCGTCGTCCGGCGAGTCGATGCTTCCCGCGACGTACACGAGATCGTGCACACCGAGATCGTCGACGAGATGGCCGACGAGGGCGCGCATCCCCTCGCTGTTGCTGACGGAGACGTGGTCGAACGTGTCGCCGCCGCGGGCCCCCGCCATCACGACGACCGGGATGCGCCTGGCCAGCTGCGCCAGCTCGTCCTCGCTCGCGCTCCCCGCCAGCACCACCAGCCCGTCGACCCGGCCGGCCATCTCCCTGACCGTCTCGGCCGACGTGGTGCCGCGGCCGACGCCGACGAGCAGCACGAAGCCGTTGCGCCACGCCTCCAGCTCGCTTCCGCGGAGCACTTCGTCGAAGTACAGGTTCAGCGGCCTGGTGTCCGCGACGCCGCCGACATCCCGGATGATCGTGGTGCGGCTGGCGTCGTCGTCCTCGCCGTCGATGGGCACGTCGGAGATGCCGTCCATCGCGTCGAGGCCGGGGAAGAACAGGCCGAGCACGCCGGTCTTGCGGGCGGCGAGTCCACGGGCGGCTCCGCTCGGGACGTAGCCGAGGGCATCCACGGAGGCCTGCACGCGTTCGCGCGTCTCCTGCTTCACGGTGTCCGGGCGGCTGAACACGCGCGACACCGTCGCGATGGACACACCGGCGTGCGTCGCAACATCGTAGACGGTCGGATTCCGGCCCATGTATGCGCTTCCTCACTGCTTCGAGCACCCCCACTATACGCAGGAGCATCCGCACGCGCCGCGTTCGTGGGAGGCTGGCTGCATGGACGAATCGATCGAGGTAGTGGTGGTGCGCGTCTTCACGGACGATCGTGGCGCGAACGGCAACGAGCTGGGCATCGTGCGCAGTTCGACGGCGACGGCCGGGCGGGAGCAGGCGATCGCCTCTGCGCTCGGTTTCAGCGAGACGGTGTTCCTGGATGCGCTGAGCGAGGACGGCGAACTCGGCCGCGTCGCGACCATCCGCATCTTCACCCCGGCCGCCGAGCTGCCGTTCGCCGGTCACCCGAGCGTGGGCACCGCCTGGTGGCTCTCCGAGCAGGGCACGCCGATCACGATGCTGCGCGAGCCCGCCGGGATCGTGGATGTGACGTACGGCTCGGAGGACGAGCCCACCTGGATCACGGCGGAGGCGGAGTGGGCGCCGACGTTCGAGTGGCTGCCGCTGGAGTCCCCGGCCGACGTGGATGCGCTCGACGCGTACGCGTTCACCGAGGGCAAGCACTACGCGTACGCCTGGATCGACGAGTCGGTCGCCCACCTGCGCTCGCGCATGTTCGCCCCGGCGATGGGCATCATCGAGGATGAGGCCACCGGCGCCGCCGCCATCGCACTGACGGCGCGGCTCGGCCGCGACCTGCACATCAGCCAGGGCGAGGGCTCCGAGCTGGTCACCGCCATCGAGGGCGACGACCGCATCGGCGTCGGCGGCCGCACGGTGTACGACCGCACGATCACCGCGACGCTGTGACGGCGGAGGTTTCGGCGGTGCGCGTGATCGAGCATCCGGTCGGCGAGCCGGGTGACGGCCCGTACGGCGTCGCCGTCACCCGCGACGGCGGCGTGTGGTTCACGCTCGTGCACGGCGGCAGGGTGGGGAGGCTGTCCCCGGACGGCACGGTCGCGTACCTGTCGCTCGGCGACGGGTCGCAGCCGTCGCTGCTGGCCGCCGCCACCGAGTCGACGGTGTGGGTGACCGACAGCACGGGCAACCGCCTGGTGCACCTCGGGGTGCGGGATGCGCGGGTCGAGCTGATCGGCGAGGTCGCCGTGCCGACTCCGGATGCTCAGCCGTTCGGCGTGGTCGCGCTCGACGACGGCACGGCCTGGTTCACCGAGCTGGGCGCTGACGCCCTGGGCCGCATCGACATCCTCGGCAGGGTGGAGGAGTTCCCGGTGGGGCGGGAAGGCTCGTTCGTGTCGATGATCGCGACGACGGGGGACAGCCTCTGGTTCACCCTCAACGCCGCCGGGCTGGTCGGCCACGTGCGCGGAGGGGATGCGGCGATCGCGTTCACCGAGCTGCCGGGCGACCCGTCCGGTCCCGTCGGGATCGCGGTCGCCTCGGACGGCGGCGTGTGGGTGGCGCTGATTCTCGGGGACGCACTGGCGCGCATCCACCGGGGAGAACTGAGCACGGTGCAGCTGAAGCAGGGCGCGAAGCCGCACGCGGTGGCGGCGGACGGCGACGGCGGCGTGTGGGCGACGCTCTGGGGAGCGAACCAGCTCGCGCACGTCACGGCAGCGGGCGACATGACCCTGCACGACCTGCCGACCGCGGACTCCGAGCCGCACGGCCTGGCCGTCGCACCGGACGGCACGGTGTGGGTCGCGCTCGAATCCGGGGCGCTCGCCGAGGTCGTGCCCTCCTAGCCGCACCGGTCGCAGACGGGAACGGCCCCGGACCGCCGTGGAGGCGATCCGGGGCCGTTCCGGTGGAGGCGCTGGATGCGCTGGACTAGCCGGCGACGCCGACGTACTCCGCGGACTCGTCCGGGGTCGTGCCGCCGTTCTCCAGGTTGGCGCGGAGGGCGGCGCCGAGCGTCGCATCCACGTTGGTCCAGTACTGGATGGCGCGCTCGCGGATCTCGGCGCTCTTCACGCCGCCGACCGCTCCCGTGATGGTCTCGAGGAAGCGCTCCTTGGCCGCGGCGTCGTAGACATCGCGGTAGAGGGTTCCCGCCTGGCCGAAGTCGGAGTCCTCGGCGTGCAGGGTCGCCGCCGAACGCACCAGGGCGCCGTCCGACTCCCACGAGCCCTCACCGGCGCGGTCCGCGTCGGCGACGGGTCCGCCCTTCGAGTTGGGCGCGTACACCGGGGCGGTCGCGGCCTTGAAGCCGTGACGGCCGGCGCCGTCCTGCGAGTAGTTGTGCACCGGAGCGACCGGGGCGTTGACCGGCAGCTCGTTGTAGTTGGTGCCGACGCGGTATCGCTGGGCGTCCGGGTAGGAGAACACGCGCGCCATCAGCATCTTGTCCGGGCTGATGTCGATGCCGGGGACCGTATTGGCCGGCGAGAACGCCGCCTGCTCGATCTGGGCGAAGAAGTTCTCCGGGTTCTTGTTGAGCGTGTGAACGCCCACCTCGATCAGCGGGTAGTCGCTGTGCGGCCACACCTTGGTGAGGTCGAACGGGTTGAACCGGTAGGTCTTCGCGTCCTCGAACGGCATGACCTGCACGGACACCTTCCACGCGGGGAACTCGCCGCGCTCGATCGCCTCGTAGAGGTCGCGGCGGTAGTAGTCGGCATCCGCACCGGCGATGGCCTCCGCCTCCGCGCCGTGCATCTCCTCGTTGCCCTGCATGGCGTGGAAGTGGTACTTGACCCAGAAGCGCTCACCGGCCGCGTTGATCCACTGGTAGGTGTGCGAGCCGTAGCCGGGCATGTGCCGCCACGAGCGCGGGATGCCGCGGTCGCCCATCAGGTAGGTCACCTGGTGCGCGGACTCGGGGGAGAGGGTCCAGAAGTCCCACTGCATGTCAGCATCCCGCAGCCCGGAGCCCGGCAGACGCTTCTGCGAGTGGATGAAGTCGGGGAACTTGATGCCGTCGCGGATGAAGAACACGGGGGTGTTGTTGCCGACGATGTCGTAGTTGCCCTCGGAGGTGTAGAACTTCACCGAGAAGCCGCGGACGTCGCGCCAGGTGTCCGGGGAGCCCTGCTCGCCGGCGACCGACGAGAATCGCTGCACGGTCTCCGTGGTGGTGCCCGGCTGGAACACGGCGGCCTTGGTGTACTGCGACACGTTCCCGGTGACCACGAAGGTGCCGAACGCTCCGCCGCCCTTGGCGTGGACGATGCGCTCCGGGATGCGCTCCCGGTTGAACTGCGCGAGCTTCTCCACCAGGTAGCGGTCGTGCAGCGCGGTGACGCCGTTCTCTCCTGCGGTCAGCGAGTGTGCGTCGCTGCCGACCGGGGTACCGGTCTGGGTGGTCGTGTAGTTCTCCGACATGCAATCTCCTTCGTCACTCGACGCGCGACGGGGCTTTCGCCGCGCGCTCCTGGCAGGACGGGCACAGCCCCCAGAACGTCACCTCGGCCGTGCTCACCGCGAAGCCGGACGCATCCGACGGGGTGAGGCACGGCGCGTGGCCGACGACGCAGTCCACATCGGCGACGGCTCCGCACGAAGTGCAGACGACGTGATGGTGGTTGTCGCCGATGCGCCGCTCGTACAGCGCCGGAGAGCCGGCGGGCTCGATGCGCCTCACGAGTCCGGCTTCGGTCAGGTCGCCCAAAACGTTGTGCACGTTCTGGATCGACGTCCCCGGCAGCGCGTCGAGCACGCTTCGGAAGACCGTATCGGCGTTCGCGTGGGGGTGAGTGGCAAGGGTCCCGAGAACCGCGACGCGGCCCGCCGTGACCCGGAGCCCGGAGGCGCGCAGTGCGCTCTCGAGCTGTGCCGTGTCCATGCGGACGAGCCTAACCTGTTTTGAATGATTCAAAAAATGTTGGCATTTGCCGCGCGTGTCAGTGCCGCGCAGGTCAGTGGCCGAGGAGCGCCAGCGGGACGACCGCGACGCCGTCGTCGCGCCGATATGCGTACGGCCCCGTGTTGAGCACGACCATGTCCGCAAGATCGTCGCCGAGCTGCTGCTTCAGCCAGAGCAGGTGTTTGACGTGTCTCGGCTCGACCGTTCGTGCGAGCTTCACTTCGATCGCGACGTGCGCGCCGTTGTCGTCCACGACGATGAAGTCGATCTCGCGGTCGCCGTTGGGTGATCTGTAGTGGAACACCTCCGCGTCGTTCGCTTGAGCGTACGTGCGGAGGCTGAGCGCGACGAGCCCTTCGAAGAGGGCGCCGATGGCCGTGCCGTCATGGGGGCGCAGTTCCGCCGGGCCTGACAGATCGAGGAGTCTGGCCTGATTCAGCTTCAGGAGCCGCGCGGCCAGGGCCGGGTCTGCGAGGAAGTGCTTCTCGGCCTGGGCGAGACGCTTGAACGCATTGTGGTTCGGCAGCCACGCGGGAACGGGATCGAGAATCCACAGCTCGGCGAGGATGTCGCGGTAGCGGGCGATCGTCGGGCGGGAAGGTAATGCAGGTTCGCCCGGCTGGGAGGCTCTCGCGATCTGGTTCATCGAGGACGTCGTGGCGGTCGCGGCGGCGTAGGCAGCCATCCAGTGCCGAAGCGCCTCCGGCCGGCGCAGCGCCGTTCCTTCCTGCTCGGGGTAATCCGTGGAGATGGCCCGAGTGAGATAGGAATCGAGCTGTGATCTGCGCGCGCGAGGTGCGAGCTCGCGGATGGCGGGAAAGCCGGACGCGAGGATCTCCTCCACGTACGTCACCGTGTTGACGTCCGTGACGCCGTCCGGCTCGGCCGTGCCGGCCAGGAGGTCGCCGAGTCTGACCGTCGGCGCCTGGATGCCGCGCTCGGAGAACGCGAGCGGGCGCATCCTTCTGATGTCGATCCGGCCGGCGCCCGAATGCAGGTCGATGCCGCCCGTGGCGGCAGCGCTCCCGGTGAGGAGATATCGCCCGCCCGTCGCGTCGGCGTCGACCAGGCGCTTGACGTGATTCCATAGTTCCGGCGCGTTCTGCCACTCGTCGAGGAGTATCGGCGTCGGCAACTGGTCGAGCCCGCTGAGGGATGCACGGAGCAGGTCGCGCACGGCCGGATCGTCGACCCGGAGGGTGGTGGTGGCGCGTTGACTCGCCGTCGCCGTCTTGCCGATGGCTTTCGGGCCTTCGATGGCGATGGCCGCGAGGTGGGGGAAGAGTTCGTCCAGCTCGTCGTCGATGATTCGCCGTGCGTACGCCATCCCGCACCTCCTCACTGCTTTTACTTTACCGTTTACCGAATCTTTAGTTTACCGTTTACCGAATATATAGCTTTCCGTTTGCCGAGGAAATCGTTTCCCGTTTCCCTAGTGCGAGCTTTACCGTTTCCCGCGACGAGAGCGTGGGCGCGCCTGCCGCGCGTGTCAGTGCCGCACGTTGCGGGACTGCAGCCTGGTCTCCTCCAGGTCGAGCATCGACTCTGCCTCTTCCAGGATGCGCGAGGGGTATGCGCCGCGCGTCCGCTCTTCGAGCAGCCTGTCGCGTTCGGCGTTGACCACGGCGAGACGCAGGGTGCGGTAGAGCTGGTGCGGGCGGCTGTCTGCCGGGACGTCGTTGATCAGGATGCGCTCCCAGGCCGACTCCGCACGGAGGTAGGAGGACTGGCGCACGCGTTCGACCACCTCGGGGTCGATCGGGTCTGCGACGCCGGCGGCGCCCTCCGGGTCGTCGAGCACCGCGAGGCCGTCGTTGCTGAGGTCGTCGAGCAGGCGGGCGAGCTGCTGGCGGTCCGACTTGGTGTCGATGCCCTCGATCTTGAGCAGGCGGATCAGCCAGGGCAGCGTCCCGCCCTGCACCACGAGGCTGACCACCGCGACCGTGAACGCGATCAGGATGAGCTGGGGCCGGTACGGGATGCTGCCGTCGTCCGGCAGGGACTGGGCGGCGGCCAGGGTGACCACTCCGCGCATCCCGGACCAGCCGAGCACGACACCGCCTCGCCAGTCGATGTCCTCCTGCCTGAGCTGTTCCAGGTCGGCGCGGCGTCGCGCGTACCGGGCTTCGAGGCGCTGCTTGCGGAAGGCTTCGCGTCTGGTGCGCACCGGATGGTCGCGGAAGTAACTGATCATCAGCCACTCCCGGAAGGTGGCGTTCTCCGCCAGCCGTGCGCGTTGCCGGAGGGCGAGCACGAGAGGGCCGATCAGGATGTACCGGATGATCACGAGGGCGAGCGTAGCGAGCAGGCCGATGCCCACCGCATCCCAGACACTGAGGATCTCGGGGTGCTCGACGTCGGCGACGAGGGTGCGGATCTCGAGGCCGATGAGCAGGAAGACGCCGTTCTCCAGCAGGAACTGGATGGTGCGCCAGTTGATGCGGTCGGTGATCCTGGCCTGGGCGGTGAAGTGCTTCGGCGCGGAGTGGCCGGTGTACAGGCCGGCGATCACCACGGCGAGGACGCCGGAGCCGTGCGCGGCCTCCGTGGGCATGAACGCCGCGAACGGCACGGCGATCGACAGCGCCGTGTCGAGCACGGGATCGTTCAGCTTGGAGCGCACCCAGACCGAGACGATGCCGGCCACCAGGCCGATCACGAGGGCGACCACCACGGCGTAGAAGAAGTCGAAGACGCCGGCCCACGGGGTCGCCAGCGCGCCGACGGCCGCGGCGATGGCGGTGCGCAGCAGCACGAGGGCCGTCGCGTCGTTGACCAGCCCCTCGCCTTCGAGCACGGTGAGGAGGCGGGGAGGGAGCCCGAGCTTGCGTCCGATCGAGGTCGCGGCCACCGCATCCGGAGGGCTGATGATCGCACCGAGCGCCACGGCGGCGGCGAGGTTGAGGTCGGGCAGCATCGTATAGAGGAGGAAGCCGGAGGCGAACGCCGTGATGATCACCAGGATCACGGAGAGGCCGGCGATCGGCGCGAGGTTGCGCCGGAAATCGGTGAGGGGCACGCTGATCGCCGCCGCGTAGAGGATGGGCGGAAGCAGTCCGTCGAGGATGATCTCGTGCGGGACCTCGATCTCCGGCACCCCGGGCAGGTAGGAGAGCCCGACACCCACCAGGACCAGGATGATCGGCGCGGCGACGCCGAGCTTCCTCGCGAACGCGGCGACACCGACGATCACCGAGATTGCAATGACCGCGTAGAAGCCGAGTTCCATATATCCAATCCTAGAGGGCTACGTCCGCGGCCGACGGCCCGCGGAGGGGGTCAGCGGGGTCGGAGGCCGTCCATTGCGATGGCGATCACGCGGTCGCGCTGCTCGTCGTCGTCGAACGCGACGCTCGCGATCCCGGAGAGCATGCGGACCACATCCTGGATCTGCGCGTCTTCGCGCATCTCGCCCGCCTGCTTGGCGCGTTCGAGGAGCGGCTCGCCGGCGTCGTACAGGGACGTGCGGCAGGTGAGCAGCACGGGGGAGTCCTTGTTCAGGCCGTCGACCAGGGCCTTCTTGGTGCCGATGTAGCTGACGAACCTGCGCACCCAGGTCTCGACCGCAGCCCACGGCTCGAGGGCGGTGGTGGCCTCTGCCGCCGCGACCACCGCATCCACTTCGTCGACGTAGACGGCCTCGACGAGGGCGTCGCGGGTGGGGAAGTTGCGGTAGAGGGTGCCGATGCCGACCCCGGCCCTGCGCGCGATGTCTTCGAGGGATGCGCTGGTGCCGTTGGCCGCGAACGCCTCACGCGCGGCGGCGAGCAGCGCGTCGAAGTTGCGGCGCGCGTCGGCCCTGAGCGGGCGGTTCGAAACGGCGGTCGGGGTGGTGCTGGCCAATTTCTCCTCCGGGAGGGTTGCAAAGTGGAGGGGCCCTCCGCTAATGTCTTTAAAGCGGAGGTTGCCTCCGATCGGAGCCAGCCTCCATTCTAGCCGATATCTCGGCACATTCCTCGAGAACGGAAGAACTCAATGTCTCGAACCCGCCCCAGCCTCACTTTCGCCGTCCTGGCGCTGAGCGCAGGCTCCTTCGCCACTCTGCAATCCCTCGTCGTCCCCGTGCTGCCCGTCATCCAGACCGACCTCGGCACCACCACCTCCGGCGTCACCTGGACGATGACCGCCTGGCTCATCTCCGCCGCCGTCGCCACCCCGCTGCTCGGCCGGGTGGGAGACATGGTCGGCAAGCGCCGCATCCTCGTCCTCGCCCTCCTGGCCGTCGCGCTCGGAAGCGTGGTCGCCGCCGTCGCGCCGACCATCGGCGTGCTGATCGGCGCCCGCATCATCCAGGGCCTCGGCGGCGCCATGTTCCCGCTCGCCTTCGGCATCATCCGCGACGAGTTCCCCGCACACCGGCTGCCGTCCGCCATCGGCGCGATCGCCTCCATCATCGCCATCGGCAGCGGGCTCGGCACCGTCCTCGCCGGGCCGCTCGCCGACGTCCTGAGCTGGCGCGGGCTGTTCCTGGTCCCCGCGGTGTTCACCGTCGCGGGCGCCGTGCTCGCCATGCTGTTCATCCCCGAATCGCCCACCCGCGCAGCGGGAGGGGTCAACCCGTGGTCGGCCGTGCTGCTGTCCGGCTGGCTCGTCGCCCTCCTGCTCCCACTCAGCACGGGAGCGCAGTGGGGCTGGGGGTCGCCGGCCGTGATCGGCCTGCTCGTGCTCGCCGCCGTGCTGCTCGCCGCCTGGATCCTCGTGGAGCTGCGCTCCCGCACGCCGCTCGTCGACATGCGCCTGATGCGCGAGCACGGGGTGTGGACGATGAACGCGGCAGCCGTCTTCGTCGGCGCATCGATGTTCGCGGTGTTCGCCTTCTTCCCGCGCTTCGTGCAGACGCCGGTCTCGACCGGGTACGGGCTCGGCGCATCCGTCGCCGAATCCGGGATGCTCATGCTCCCGATGCTCGTCACGATGGCCGTCACCGGGTTCCTCAGCGGACCGCTCGCCCGGTGGGTGGGCTTCCGCGCCCAGATCGTGATCGCCGCCGGGCTGATGGCCGTGGCCGCAGTGTCGCTCGGCCTATTCCACAACAGCCTGGCCGAGGTGGCCGTCGCATCCGGAGTGTTCGGCATCGGACTCGGGCTCGTCTACGCGGCGATCACCAGCGTGGTCGTGCAGAGCGTCCCGGCGACCCAGACTGGGGTGGCCAGCGGCATGAACGCCAACCTGCGAACCGTCGGCTCCGCCATCGGCGCTGCTGTGATGACCGCGCTGGTCACCGGGTCGACGGCGGCGGACGGACTGCCGACCGAGGCCGGGTACAGCGACGGCTTCGTCGTGGCCGGGCTGCTGTCCGCCGGGGCGCTCGTGGTGACCGTGGTGGCGATCGTGCTGATGCGGGCATCGCGGATCGCGGCGGCTGACGATCACGCGGCTGTTCCCGTGCCGATCGCCGGGGAGCCGGAGCAGGAGCTCGTCCCGGCGGCCTGACGCCGGTCGCGCATCCGGTGCCACACTGGATGCAGCGATAAAGGGGGTTCCGATGGGCATCTTCCGCCGGGGCCGCCGGGTGGACATGCGGCCGTTCGATGCGGCAGCCATCGAATCGCCGCGGCCCACCACCCTGGAGCACGCGCTCGAGGAGGGGCTGCTCATCGCCGACTACGCGGTGCGCATGGCCGTCCGCAACCGGATGATGACCGAACTCCTCACCACCGACCGCTCCTTCGACGCCGACCACTACCGTGAGGTCGCAGCGGAGGCCGTGCTGCGGCTGGCGGAGGAGGCGGACGCCTCCGAGGCCAGGATCGTGCGCGAGCAGGCGTGGGCGGAGGTGCAGGACGGCCGTGCGGAGCACACCCACGACTACCGCACGGCGGACTCGCTCAACCTCCGCAGGCGCGAAGCCCTCGCGAAGGCGACGGCGCGGGCCCTCCGCTCACGCGCAGCGGACCCCGACTACCTCGCAGACATCGTCGAGCACTCCCGCCAGGACGCCTGGCGGGAGTTGTCGTCTGTGGTGGAGGAGACGGTGCGGGTGCGTTCGGTCGGCGGCGACGAGCGTGGGCGGCAGCAGCGGATGGATGCGCTGCGCTCCGACATCGAAGCGCTGCGGAAGTCGCGCACGGCGCGCAAGCGGCGCCGGCCGGCCCACGGCTAGCTCGCCGGCTTCTCCTCGTCGTCCACCACGCTCGTCGTGATGCGTCGCGCGGCGATCTCGACGTGGTCGGCCATCGCCTGGGCTGCACGGTCGGTGTCGCCGCTCGCCAGCGCATCCACGAGGGCGTCGTGCGAGCGGGCGTGGGCCACGAGCTCGTCGGGGGCGAGGCTGGCGTTCGCCGCGCGGAGGAACCCGTTGATCCTGCTGCGGAGCTGGGAGGCGATGGTGAGGAGCGTGCGGTTGTCTGCCATCTCCCAGAGCGTCTCGTGGAAGCGGCGGTCGAGGGCGAACATCGTGTCGATGTTCTTGCGCTCCGCGGCGGCGACCATCGAGTCGACGACCTTGCGGAGCTGCGCTTCCGTCTTCGGGGTCCAGGTCTGCTGCACGCGCTGGGCGACGTACTGTTCGAGCACGATGCGGAGGCTGGAGATCTCGGCGAGCTCCTTGTCGGTGAGCAGCGCGACGCGGGCTCCCCGGCGGGGCGTCCGTTCGATCAGTCCCTCCTCGGCGAGCTTCGCGAGGGCTTCCCTGACCGGGATGTGGCTGACGCCGAGCCGGTCGGCCAGCTTGCGTTCGACCAGTCTCTCGCCGGGTTCGAACGTGCCGTTCTGAATGGCCTCGCGCAGTTCGTCGGCCACCTTCGCCGAGATGTTCCTGTCGGAAACGCTCCCGAGTGTCATCGTTCTCCTCCGTTGGCGGACGCCGGCCGACGGCCTGTTCCTGCGAACCACCGTGATTATGCTTTGCTACAAGCTATAGGACGTGAGGATGGATTCGCGCCATCTCTCTCTGCGCCTTCTCAATGTTTCGAGCGGGTAAATCTTCCTTCCCGATCTTTTCATTTGCTACATGCTATAGCAATAATGCTATCGTGGGAGCGTTCGACGGCGAACCCTCCCGGGCACAGCCGCAGCGATGAAGAGAAGGCCTAGGAGCGATGGAAAACACCCCAGAGAGCACGCGACCGGTGCGCATCGCACTGATCGGCGCCGGCAACAGGGGGCAGTCGTACACGCGCTGGATCCACGCCAACCCCGAGAGG
Source organism: Leifsonia sp. NCR5 (assembly GCF_002105485.1). Classification (NCBI taxonomy): domain Bacteria; kingdom Bacillati; phylum Actinomycetota; class Actinomycetes; order Micrococcales; family Microbacteriaceae; genus Leifsonia; species Leifsonia sp. NCR5. The sequence continues at coordinate 65,872 of NZ_NCSR01000005.1, read as the reverse complement.
GCGCAGCTCGTCGCCGTCGCAGACCCGCGGGCGTTCCAGCGCGAGCTCGTCTCGCAGGGGAATGAGGGCATCCGGCAGTTCGACGACTGGCGTGAGCTGCTCGCTCTGCCGGAGCGGATCGCGGACGCGGTCATCATCGCCACCCAGGACAGGCAGCACGTCGAACCGGCCATCGCCTGCGCCGAGCGCGGTTACGCGATCCTGATGGAGAAGCCGCTCGCCCCCACCGAGGAGGAGAGCAGGCGCATCGTCGATGCCGTCGAGGCGAGCGGAGTGCTGTTCGGCGTCTGTCACGTGATGCGGTACATGCCGTACACCGATCTGGTGAAGAGCATCGTGGACACCGGGGTGCTCGGGGACATCATCAACGTGCAGCACCTCGAGCCCGTCGGCTGGTGGCACATGGCCCACTCGTACGTGCGCGGACCGTGGCGCAGGGAGGACCTGGCGGCCCCGATGCTGCTGGCGAAGTCCAGCCACGACCTCGACTGGATCAGGTACGTCACCGGCAAGCGCATCGCCGGTGTCGCGAGCTTCGGCTCCCGCCACCACTTCCGCCACGAGAACCGTCCGGCGGAAGCCGCGGACCGGTGCCTCGACTGCCCGCTCCAGAACAGCTGCCCGTACGCGGCGCAGAAGCTCTACCTCCCGGTCGTGCGCGACGAGGGAGCGGTCTGGCCGGTCACCGTCATCACCGACGACGCGACGGAGGCCGGAGTGATCGAGGCACTCAGGACCGGTCCGTACGGCGTCTGCGTCTACGCAGCGGACAACACGGTCGTCGACAACCAGGTCGTCGCCCTGCAGTTCGAGGACGGCACAGCCGGCACCTTCGTCATGACCGCGTTCAGCGAGCAGGAGCACAGGAAGACCCAGCTCTTCGGCTCGCACGGGATGCTCGACGGCGACGGGGAGCGGGTCACCGTCACAGACTTCCGCACCGGAGAGTCCGCCGTCTACGAGACGGCGCCGACGGGTGCGGCCAACGCCGGGGGAGACCACGGCGGAGGAGACGGCGGCGTCATGAACGCCTTCGTCGCAGCGGTCGCCACCGGCGACCCGTCGTACATCCGGTCAGGACCGCGCGAGTCGCTCGACAGCCATCTCGCCGTCTTCGCCGCAGAGCGGTCACGGCACCACGGCACCGTGGAGTCCGTTCCCCGAGCCTGACAGCGTTCCACCCCACCCGAGCGACATCCGTGTCGCGCCACCGAGAAGGAGCAGCATGCGGTACAAGAAAATGATCACGGCGACCGCCGTGGCAGCGACGGCAGCGATCGCTCTGGCGGGCTGCAGCGGAGGGTCCGGCGAGTCCGACACCTCCAAGAAGACCGTCACGATGTGGATCTACCCGGTCATCGCCGACGAGAAGGCGCACAAGACCTTCTGGGACTCGACGATCAAGGCGTTCGAGGCCGAGCACAAGAACATCACGGTCAAGTACGAGATCTACCCGTGGGCCAACCGCGACGAGTCACTGGCGACAGCGATCGCGGCAGGCAAGGGGCCCGACCTGGTGTACCTCATCCCGGACCAGCTCTCCACGTACCAGAAGTCGATCGAGCCGATGGACGCGTACCTTCCCTCCGCACAGAAGAAGGACATCCTCGACAACGTCACGAAGTCGATCACCATCGACGGCAAGCTGATGGGGGCACCGATCCTCACCAGCGCCAACGCGCTGATGTGCGACGCCAAGGCGTTCGACGCCGCCGGCATCACGGAGTACCCCAAGACCTGGGACGACCTCGAAGCCCTCGCCCCGAAGTTCAAGGAGAAGGGAATCTACGTCACCAACTACTTCGGCTCGCCGGATGTCACCCTCAACATGACCTTCTACCCGCTGCTCTGGCAGGCGGGAGGCTCCGTCTACAACAAGGACGGAAGCAAGGTCGCCTTCGACAGCGCGGCGGGCGAGAAGGCGCTCAGCCTGATCTCCGGCTTCGCCAAGGACGGCTCCATCGAGAAGGACCTCATCTCCACGATGCCGAGCCTCGAGCAGACCGCGCTGGCGAGCAACAAGGTGGCGTGCACCTGGCAGTCCGGCCCGGCGGACGTCACCTCGTTCTGGGGTGAGGACGCGATCAAGATCCTCCCGCCGTTGACCGACAAGGAGTCCGTCTCGTACGGCACCGTCGGCTCGCTGGCGATGCTGAAGGGCGCGACGTCGAAGGATGCGGCCGGCGAGTTCGCCGCGTACGCGACCGACGCGGAGAACTCCAAGAAGTTCGACCTGGCGTCCAACTTCTTCTCCCCGCTGAAGTCCACCGGCGAGCTCTACGCGGACGACCCCATCCAGAGCGCCATCGAGAAGACCATCCCGACCAGCAGGGTCGGCGAACTGCAGCCGAGTGCTCGTGCGGTGATGGGTGTTCTCGCACCGGAGATCCAGGCGGCGCTCCTCGGCACCAAGACGCCGAAGCAGGCGCTGAAGGATGCGGCAGCCGCCGCCCAGCCCCTCATCAAGTAACAAGCCCTTTGCTCGGGGCGGGGAGCGATCCCCGCCCCGAGAAGGAGGAGGAATCCCCGTGACAACGACCAGACCGGCCCCGGCGGCGTCCAGACCCCCGGAGCAGCGCGAGCAGCGCAGAGACGTCGGGCGACCGCCCGGCCTGACCAAGCGCATCCTGGCCAGGCGTGAGGCCCGCATCGGTCTCTTCTTCGTGCTTCCCGCGTTCCTGCTGTTCCTGGCGTTCCGCTTCGGACCGGCGCTGGCCGGTGTCGGCCTGAGCTTCTTCGACTACGACATCTCCGGAGAGCTCGACTGGAAGGGCGTCGGCAACTTCCAGCGGATGTTCGCCGACCCGGTGTTCTGGCAGGCGCTGCGGGTCACGCTGATCTACTCCGTGCTGGCCGTGCCGATCTCGGTGGCCCTGTCGATCGCGATGGCGCTCGGTGTTCGGAGGGCGTTCCGCGGCTCGCGGATCTTCCGCTCGGTGTTCTTCCTCCCGGTGATCACCTCGCTGGTGCTCGCGGGGGCCATCTTCAAGTGGATCTTCTCCAGTGACGGGCCGTGGTCGACGCTGATGACGCCGCTCGGTCTCGGCGGCTCGTGGCTGAACTCGACCGTCCTGGTCATCCCCGCGCTGGTGATCGTGGGCGTGTGGTCCCGGTTCGGCTACGGGATGCTCATCGTCATCGCCGCGCTCCAGGACGTGCCGAGAGAGCTGGAGGAGGCGGCGCTGATGGACGGGGCGAGCGCGTGGGCGCGGTTCAGGTTCATCGTGCTCCCGTACCTCAAGCCCACCGTGTTCTTCCTCGCCGTCATCGAGACGACGGCGTCGTTCCAGGTGTTCGACCTGGTCTACGTGATGACCCAGGGCGGACCGGCGCACGGCAGCTACTCGCTCGTCTACATGCTCTACGACCAGGGCTTCAAGTACACCGACTACGGGTACGCCGCCGCCATCGGCGTCGCCCTGTTCGTCATGACACTCGTCGTCGCGCTCATCCAGCGCCGCGTGATCGGGAGGCAGAAATGACCGCCGCGACCCAACGCATCCCGCGCACCAGGCGTGCGTACCGGGCGCTCGAGCCGAGCAGGATGGGCCTCGTCGTCCGCTACATCTGGCTGACGATCGCCGCCGTCGTGTGCTTCTTCCCGTTCTACGCGATGGTGATCCTCAGCCTGAAGCCCGGCCTCGCCGTCGACTTCCCCGCGAGCCTGATGCCGTGGAACCTGTCCACCGCGTCGTACGAGCAGGTGCTCGGCGGGCAGAACATCCTGGTCTGGGTGGGCAACACGCTGATCTACGCCCTGGTCAGCGTCGTCGCTGTGCTGCTGCTGTCCGCGATGGCGGGCTACGCGTTCGCGAAGAAGCGGTTCCGCGGCAAGGAGACGATGTTCTGGTCGTTCCTCGCGATGGTGATGGTGCCGTTCCACGTGACCCTCATCCCCACGTTCATCGTGCTGGCGAAGCTGGGCGGCGTCGACACGTACTGGGGTCTGATCCTGCCGACGCTCGCGAACGCGCAGGCGGTGTTCCTGATGCGCCAGTTCATCCAGGGCCTCCCGGACGAGCTGTTCGAGGCGGCGAGGATCGACGGAGCGGGCGAGTTCCGGATCTTCCTCACGATCGTGCTCCCGCTCTGCAAGCCGGTGCTCGCCACCCTCGGCGTCTTCATCTTCCTGTGGCACTGGAACGACTTCCTCTGGCCGTTGATCATGGCCAAGAGCTCGGACATGTGGACGCTCACCGTTGGCGTCGCGTCGCTGCAGCAGCAGAACGTCCCGCTCAGCGTGATGCTCGCCGGCTCGGTCGTCGCCCTCGTCCCCATCTTCTTCGCCTATGCCGTGGCTCAGCGCTACGTGCAGGAAGGCGTCACATCGGCGGGCATCAAGGGATGACCGGCCGTCCAGCAGGAAAGGCAGCCATGTTCACCTCAGAGATCGAGCTCGAAGACGCCCTCGCCACCCCGCGCCCCGAACTGGTCGACGACCTGGCGGAGTCGTCCGGCGACATCGTCATCCTCGGCGCAGGCGGCAAGATGGGCCCGAGCCTGTCCAGGCTCGCCCGCAACGCCCTCGACCAGGCCGGCCGTTCGTCCGACACCGTCTACGCCGTCTCCCGGTTCTCGAACCAGGAGGCGCGAAACGGTCTGGAGGAGAAGGGCGTGACGACGGTGCCGTTCGACCTGCTCTCCGACGACGACTTCGCCGCGCTGCCGGATGCGGAGAACGTGGTGTTCATGGTCGGTGCGAAGTTCGGGGCGGCGACCAACGCATCCTGGGCGTGGGAGGTCAACGCCGCGCTTCCCGACCGGGTGGCCAGGCGGTACAGGGACAGCGCGATCACCGCGATGTCCACCGGCAACGTCTACCCGTTCGTGTCGCCGGCGAGCGGTGGGTCGGTCGAGACCGATACGCCCGCTCCCGTCGGCGAGTACGCCATGTCGTGCCTTGGCAGGGAGCGCGTGTTCGAGTTCGCCGCGCTCACCCGCGCGACGCCGGTCTCCGTCGTGCGGCTCAACTACGCCATCGACCTCCGCTACGGGGTGCTGGCGGACATCGCGTCGACCGTGCTCGCCGGGGAGCCGGTGTCGCTGACGACGGGAACGGCGAACGTGGTGTGGCAGGGCTACGCCAACGAGGTGGTCCTCCGGTCGATGCGGCACGCGAGCGAGTCGGTGTTCACCGTCAACCTGACCGGGCCGGAGCAGCTCTCCGTGCGGGCGGTCGCGCAGCGCTTCGGGGAGCTGTTCGACCGCGAGGTGCAGTTCGAGGGCACGGAGGCGCCGACGGCGCTGCTCAACAACGCCGGCCGGTGCTTCGAGCTGTTCGGCTACCCGACCGTTCCGGCCGGCACACTCGTCGAGTGGCAGGCTGACTGGCTCTCCCGCGGGCTCCCCACCTCCGGCAAACCCACCAAGTGGGCCGTCAGGGACGGGAGGTTCTGAGGTGCTGTCCACTCCGCTCACCGCTCCCGCCCTCCCGGAGGAGATCGCGGCGCTGCTCGCGCGCGGCACGGTCGTCCCCGCGCATCCACTGGCTCTGGATGCGCACCGCAGGCTCGACGAGCGCCGCCAGCGCGCGCTCACCCGCTACTACCTCGCTGCCGGAGCGGGCGGCATCGCCATCGCCGTGCACACGACGCAGTTCGAGATCCACGAACCGGAGCGCGGACTGCTCGAACCGGTGCTCGCCCTCACCGCCGACGTGCTCGACAGGGAGGCGGACCGCCCGCTGGTCAGGATCGCCGGAGTTGTCGGCGACACCGCCCAGGCGGTGCGGGAGGCGCAGCTCGCCGCCGGGCTCGGCTACCACGCCGTGCTGCTCAGCCCCCGGGTCGCCGGGGCGGACGAGGACGCGCTGATCGAACGCGCGCGCGCCGTGGGCGAAGTGCTGCCGGTGGTCGGCTTCTACCTGCAGGAGGCCATCGGAGGGCCGGTGCTCTCGCGCTCGTTCTGGCGGAGATTCGCCGATCTGCCGTCGGTCGTTGCCGTCAAGGCCGCTCCGTTCGACCGGTACCGCACCGCCGAACTCGTGCGCGGCGTCTCGGAGTCCGACCGTGCGGACGCCGTGAGCCTCTACACCGGCAACGACGACGCGATCGTCGCCGACCTCACCGCCGTCCACCACGTCGAGACGCCGTCCGGGATGCGCGAGGCGCGCTTCGTCGGAGGGCTGCTCGGGCAGTGGGCGGTTGGCACGCGTGCGGCGACGCAGGTGCTGGCGCTCGCCCACCGGGCGGCGGACGGCGACCGCGAGGCCGGAGCGGAGCTCAGCGGCCTGGCCGCCGACCTCACCGACCTCAACTCCGCCGTTTTCGATCCGGCCAACGGGTTCGCGGGAGTGATCGCCGGGGTGCACGAGATGCTGCGCCAGCAGGGGCTGCTCGACGGCATCTGGTGCCTCGACGAGCACGAGACGCTGTCGCCGGGGCAGGCGGAGGAGATCGAGCGGGTGCGGCGGCAGTACCCGCACCTCAACGACGACGCGTTCATCGCGGAGCACCGCGACGAGTGGCTGCGCTGATGACCGCATCCCCGTCCGTCATCGTGGCCGTGCCCTCCGGGCTCCGCGCCGAGTTCTTCACGGAGGACGACCTCGCACTGCTCGGTGCGGCCGCGGCAGGTCTGGTCGGTGACGGTCTCGCGGTCGCCGAGTCCGTCGAGGACGCCGCAGCCCGGTTCGACCCGGCCGCCGTGCAGGTGGTCGTCATCGCCTGGGGCGCACCGCGCTTCGACGACGGACTGCTCGACCGCCTGCCGTCGCTGCGGCTGATCGCGCACACCGGAGCGAGCGTGAAGCCGTTCGTGTCCGAGGCGTGCTTCGAGCGCGGCGTGGCCGTGACGCAGGCCGGCGCGGGCATGGCCAGGTCGGTCGCCGAGGTGTCGCTGGCGTTCACGCTCGCGCTGCTGCACCGCATCCCGCGGTTCGATCACGCGCTGCACGCCGGCGCGGAGTGGGCGGACGCCGAGGACGCGCCGGCCAGGCACGAGCTGCTGGATGCGCCGATCGGCGTGGTGGGTGCCTCGCGCACCGGGCGTGCCTACCTCGGGATGCTGCGGGCGCTCGGCGCCCGCGTGCTGCTGGCCGACCCCACCATCGACGACGCCGAGGCGGAGACGCTCGGCGCGACCCTCGTTCCGCTGTCCACGCTGCTCGCGGAGAGCAGGATCGTCGCGCTGCACGCCCCGTCGCTCCCGGAGACCAGGGGGATGATCGGCGCGACGGAGCTCGCGACGATGCCGGATGGCGCAGCACTGGTCAACACGGCCAGGTCGTGGCTGGTCGACGAGGAGGCCATGATCGCCGAACTGCGCTCCGGCAGGATCGACGCGGCCCTCGACGTGTTCGACGACGAGCCGCTGCCCGCCGGCCACGAACTGCGAACGCTTCCGAACGTGCTGCTCGTCCCGCACAAGGCGGCGGGGACGGTCGAAGGGCGGCTGCGGCAGGGACGCATCGTGGTCGACGAGATCGGCCGGTTCTGCGCGGGGGAGAGCCTGCTGCACGCGGTCTCCTCCGCCGACCTGAAACGGATGGCGTGAGCGTGCGCGTCGCATTCGCCGGGGTCGCGCACTCGCATCCCTTCACGGATGCGGCGAACCTCTCCGGGCTGGGCGCCGAGGTCGCCGGGGTTTGGGACGCGGACGACGCCGACCGGCTCTCCGCCTTCGCCGAGCGCTTCCGCGCGCCCGTCGTCGCCGACCTCGACGCGCTGCTCTCCCTCCGCCCTGACGTGGTCGTCGCGACCCCGCGCACCGCCCGCGCGGCGGACGTGGCGACCGCCTGCGCGGCCGCCGGGGTGCCGGTCTTCCTGAACAAGACCATCGCGACCTCGGCGGCCGGCCTTCGCAGGTTCGAGGAGCTGCGAGGCGCCGCGCGCTGGGCCAGTTCCTCCGTGCTCCGGTTCGCGCCGGAGGCCGTCGCGTTCGGCTACCGGATGTGCGCAGAGCGCCCGCTGTCCATCCAGGTCGCCGCGCAGCACGACATCGGCGGGTTCCTGACGCCGGAGCGTCGCTGGCAGGACGAACAGGACGGCGCGGGCGGCACCCTGCTCAACATCGGCATCCACGCGTTCGAACTGCTCGACCTGGTGACCGGCGGCGACGGCATCGAGATCGTGGGCGGCACGGTGGAGCTCGGCGCGCTCGACACGCGCTCCGAGTCGGCCGGGCTGGTCTGGGCGCGCACGTCGGGCGGTGTGCCGGTGACCGTCTCGGTGAGCGGTGTGCCGGGCCCGGACGAGTACAGCGTGCGGATCGTGGCGGAGAGCGGTGTGCACACGCTCGCGCTCGGCGACGCGTCCGACCTCGGGTACGCGGCGCTCGCCGCGGCGGTGGTCCGGTTCGCGGCGGGCGGGGATGCGCCGGTCGGCCGGGAGCGCACGCTCGCCGTGTACCGCACCGCCCTCCGGGCGGCCGCCGTCGCGCGCGGCGCGCTGCCGGAGACCGTGGGAGCGCCGGCATGACGGGCACGGTGACGCTGCGGACAGCATCCACGTCGGACGACACGGCGATCGCTGCACTCTGGGCGGAGGCCTTCGCGGAGCCGGGGATGCTCGCCCAGTGGGAGCTCGATCCGAACAGGCACGCCTCCACCATCGTCGCCGAGGACGGCAGCGGGGTGATCGGGAGCGTGTATCTGCTCGATCACGGCCTGCGCAGCGCGGGCGGACGGATCGCGCGCGTGCTCGGGCTCGCGAATGTCGCCGTCGCCACGCGGGCACGCGGCAGGGGCGTCGCGCGGATGCTGACCGACGAGGCCGTGGCGTACGGCCGGCGCACCGGCTACGACTGGGCGCTCCTCTTCACCGGGACTCCGCACGTCTATCGCGGTGCGGGGTTCGTGGTCTTCCAGCAGCGCAGGCGCCGGATCGGGTCGCTCGCATCCCCGGATGGCGACGGCGGGCGCCCGGGCGGGATCGGCAGACGGCCCATCTTCGGCCTCGCGCCGGAACACCTCTCCACCATCCACGACGCGGCGACGGCGGCGCTGCCGCTCAGTGCGGTGCGCGACGAACTCGGCTGGCGGCGCGCATACGGCTGGTATGCGGGCGCCGACGTTTACCTCGCGACCGGACGCGACGCCAGGGAGGCGGCGTACGCGATCGTCCGCACCGCGGGCACGCAGCACGGCGGCGCAGACGCCGCCGTGCTCGAAGCGGGAGGCAGCCCCGAGGCGCTCACCGCTGTCGGCCACGCGGTGCGCGCCGACCTCGCAGCAGCAGGCGTCTCGACCATCGAATTCGACCTGCCGGGCGGCCAGCCGTTCGACGCCCTCGTGGATGCGTTGAGCAGCGACGCCGCCTGGCAGCCGGACGGGACCGGCATGATCCACCCGCTCGACGGGACGCTCGCCGACGCGCTCGCGACAGCCGAGCATCCATCGGCCCACCACTGGACGGGAGACTACCTGTGACAGCACTCGGAGCACGGCAGGCTGTGCCGCACACGGACGCGGCCATCGGCATCGCCCGGCGCGACATCACGCCCCCGGCCGGGATCAGGGCGAAGAACTGGGGGCCGGCGGACTGGGAGCGCTCGGAGGGAGCGCACCGTCCGATGACGCTGACGGCGCTCGCCGTGGGCGACGCAGAGCCCGTGCTGCTGATCGCGGTCGACGGGACGTGGTGGCGCAGGGTCGACGACGAATGGTCGGTGCGCTCGCGGGTGCTCGACGCGCTGGGGCTCCGCGACGACCAGCTGATGATCGCCCTGTCGCACACGCACGCCGGTCCGGTGCTCTGCTCCGCAGACGCCGACCTCGACGGGGGCGACCTCATCCCCGGCTATTTGGACAGGCTCGCCGAGGCCGCCACGGACGCCGGCCGCGAGGCGCTGCAGTCCGCGGAGCCCGCCAGCATCGACTGGACCACCGGTCGGTGCTCGCTCGCGGCCGACCGCGAACTCGACCTCGACGGACGCGCGCTCGTCGGGTTCAACCCCGACGCGGAGACCGCTGACGACACGGTGCTGGTGGGCAGGGTCAGCGCGGCGGACGGCACGACGCTCGCGACCATCGTCAACTACGCCTGCCACCCGACCACGCTGGCCTGGCAGAACAGGCTGGTGTCTCCGGACTACGTCGGCGCGATGCGCGAACTCGTCGAAGAGCAGACTGGGGCGGCCTGCCTCTTCCTGCAGGGCGCATCCGGCGAGCTGGCCCCGCGCGAGCAGTACACGGGAGACCTCGGCGTCGCCGACCGGCACGGCAGGGCGCTCGGGCACGCGGTGCTCTCCGCCCTCGACCTCCTCCCTGCGCCTGGGCACGAACTCGAACTGTCCGCGGTGGTCGAGTCCGGCGCCCCGCTCGCGATGTGGACCGAGACCATACAGACGCAGAGCGACGCTATCGCGACCAGCAGGGATGCGGTGCTCCTCGACCTCGCGCCCCTCCCCACCATCGAGGAGCTGGAAGAGCGGTGGGCGGACATCGACCCGCGCAGCAGGGCCGAACGTCTCGGCAGGGCGCGCAACCTGCGCGACGGCTACGTCCTGGGTGAGCAAGTCGAGCATCCGGTGTGGACGTGGCTGCTCGGAGACGCTGTGGTCGTCGCGCATCCCGGAGAGGCGTACTCGCGGCTGCAGCGCACGCTCCGCTCCGCGTTCCCCGGCCGCCCCGTCGTCGTGATGAACCTCACCAACGGGCCGGGTTTCGTCTACCTCCCAACGCGCGACGCGTACGAGCGCGGCGCGTACCAGGCCTGGCAGACCCCGCTCGCCCCCGGCTCCCTCGACAGGCTCGAGGACGCAGCCGTGTCCGCCATCCGCACGATCATCGAGGAGCAGCAATGACAGCGTCACCCGTTCCACCTCGCACCCCCGCAAGCACGCGCCGCGGGCTGATCGTCGGTCTGAGCGCGGCTGCGCTCGGCGGCGTCGGCGTGCTCAACGCCGCCGCCCCGGCGGAGGCGACCGCACCGCAGAAGCCGGGAGCGTCCGGGGAGGTGCAGCAGGCCAGGACGGTCGCCGATCTCGGCAGGATCCAGGCGAAGGACGGCCAGCTCGCCATCGCGGCCGGATACCGCACGCCCGGCGACGCAGGACGCCTGATCTACCGGGGCGCCAGCGCGAAGGGCACGAAGGTGAACGGCGGCACCGTCGTCCCCGGCAAGAACGGGACCGTCTGGGTGCTGCAGCACGACGGCACCCTCGACTTCCGTGTCTTCGGCATCGACGGGCCGGGCCGGGCGGCAGACGACGCGCTCGACGCGATGGTCGGCGACCCCACCGTCGAGCGGATCGAGGCGCACACCGACCTCAACTTCGTGCGGCGCCACGTCTTCACCCGCTCCCGCATCGAACTCGACTTCGGCGGCCATCTCATCACCACGGAGGGCATCGCGGCGAACAGCCACGACAACCCGTTCGGCGCCGTCCTCTTCTTCACGGGAACGCCGGAGGGTGCTGCCGTGCAGTACGCGCTGGCGGAGGCGTGGCCGGAGCTGACAGACGCGGTCTCCGTGCCGGACGCCTCGGTGTTCCCCGTCGACAGCTGGTGGGCGGTGCAGTGCGCACCCGTCGCGGGCGGAGGAGGGGATGAGCGGGAGCTGCAGCGCTTCGTCCGCGTGACGCAGCAGCTCGACGCCACGCACATCCGGGTCGACTACCTGAACGGCTGGCCGCTCGAAGCCGGCCGCAGCCTCAGCTGGCGCAAGGTCGCGCCGGTGGAGCGCGTGCGCGTGCGCAACATGCGCTTCGTGGGGTCGGGGCCGTACACCGGGCCGACCGACGGCTCGCTCCCCGACGCCCGCGAACTCACCGGATCGCACCCGACGGCCTTCGAGTACGCCGTGCACTGCGACGTGTCCGACATCCATGCCACGCACACCTGGTGGCCGGTGGTGATGCGCCGCTGGAACACCCACTTCGTCACGGAACGCTGCTCGATCGAGAACCCGCCGACTGTCTTCTACGGCGGCGCCGGCTACCTCACCCAGCAGATCTACTGCCTCTACGGGCACGTCCGCGACTGCGCGTCCTCGAACGCCAGGCACCTCAACGACCTCACCGCCAGCGCGTACTGCATGGTGGAGAACTGCCACGGCGACGGCGACGACCAGGGCGGCAACCCGTTCACCACCCACGGCCAGTACGAGCACGACCTCACGTTCATCGGATGCTCGGGCCTGATGGACATCGCCAACTCCGGAGCGCAGTGGGGCACGTCGGCGAAACGCATCACGGTGCGCGACCATGTCTGCTCCTGGTTCGTCGCCGGCACCAAGATCACCGACCTGACCCTCGAGAACGTGCGGGTCATCGGGCGGTCGACCTTCGACCCCCAGGCGACGCTCACGATAAACGCGGACGGCGCCCAGCTGCGTGGATGCACGGCAGGGCTGTTCGCCGTCGGCCAGCGCAGCGCGCGCTCCACCCGCCCGACGGTGATCGAGGACTGCACGTTCTCGCTGCCGAAGGGGCAGGTGCTGGTGCAGACGCCCGTGACGGCGACCGTCTCGTTCGTGCGCTGCCGCATCGACGGCATCGACGGCACCGTCGCCAGGGGGAGCGGGGCCGTCCGCTTCCACGACTGCGACCTGAGCGGCCCGGCGAAGGGCGACCCGTTCCAGCTCGCGGGAGCGGAGGTGACCGTGCGCGGAGGGACGCTCACCGGGGTCGCGCTGGTCGCGACGGCGGCGAAGGATCAGGTCGTCACCGTCGACGGCGCCCGGCTGAGCACAGACCGCACCGGCGGTGCGACGCTGAGCAGGGCGGCGGGGGCCGGCGTGGTCACCTGGCGGATCGACGGCGTGACCTCCTCAGCGCCGACGGGCACCCCGCACCTCGCGATCGAGTCCGGCGTCAACCACGCCAGAATCGTCGGCTCCCAATTCGGCGGGGGACGCATCCAGTTGCCGGACGCCGGCTTCGCAGCACCATCCACCCTGCTCTACGACGCGGCGATCGAGCGCGGCGTGGAGCGAACCGTTCCCGAACAGACGAAACGCATCATCGTCGGCGACAGCATCGTCGTCGACTGACACGAAAAGGAATCCACGGATGAACAGTGTTCAGGGCACCACCACCGATGCAGCATCCACCGCAGGCGCACCGGCGTCCGGTACGAGACGCGGCCTGATCGTCGGCCTCGGCGCCGTCGTGCTCGGCGGCGCGACCGCGATCGGCGCGGCCACCCCGGCCGACGCGGCCGTCGTGGCGAAGAGCAGCGGCTCCGGCTCGATCCGCCAGGCGCGGCTCGTGCGCGACCTCGCCGGCGTCAAGGCGTCCGACGGCGAGCTGATCGCGGTCGCCGGGTACAGCGTGCCGGGGGACGCGGGCGATCTCGTCTACCGCGGAGCGTCGCGCTTCGACGGCACGCCGAACGGCGGCACCGTCATCGCGGGCAAGAACGGCACGGTCTGGCTGCTGCAGCACTCCGGCACCGTCGACTTCCGGCAGTTCGGTGTCTTCGGGCCGGACAAACCGGCCGACGACGCTCTGGATGCGATGGTCGGCGACCCGGCCGTCTCGCGCATCGAGGCGCACACCGACCTGAACTTCCTGCGCAGGCACATCTTCACCCGCTCCGGACTCGAACTCGATTTCGGCGATCACCTGATGACCACGGAGGGCATCGCCGCCAACACGTACGACAACCCGTTCGGCGCCGTGATGTTCTTCTCCGGGGTGGTGACCAAGGACGTCCAGGTGGCCACTCTCGCCGAGGCGGTGCCCGATCTCGGCGACATCTTCCCGGTCGCCGACGCCAGCTGGTTCGCCGTGGACTCCTGGTACGCCGCCGACGTGAACGCGCTCAGCGGGCGCTGGGAGAAGGAGCTGCAGAAGCTCGTCCAGGTGACCCAGATCGTCGACCCGACCCACATCCGGGTGAACTACAAGAACGGCTGGCCGCTCGCCGAGGGGCGCACCATCACCTGGACCCGCGTCGAGCCCGTGCAGAACATCCGGATCAGCAACCTCGTCTTCCGGGGCAAAGGCACCGACCAGTACACCGGCTCGCACCCGATCGCGTTCGAGTACGCGGTGCGCTGCGACGTGGAGAGGGTGGTCGGCTCCCTCACCTTCTGGCCGCTGATCATGCGGCGCTGGAACACCTTCTACTCGACCATCGAGTGCACCCTCTCGAACCCCACATCCGTGACGTACGGCGGGGCGGGCTACCTGACCCAGCAGATCTACTGCCTGTACGGCTACGTCGCCAACTGCCACACCTCCAACGCCAGGCACCTCAACGACTTCACCGCGAGCGCGTACTCGATGGTCGAGAACTGCCACGGCGACGGAGACGACCAGGGCCCGTTCGTCACCCACGGCCAGTACGAGCACGACCTCACGTACACGGGCAACTCCGGGCTGATGACGTTCGCCAACTCGGGAGCGGCCTGGGGCTCGGCGGCCAAGCGCATCACGGTGCGCAAGCACGTCTGCTCCTGGTTCGTCGCGAGGGTCCGCATCACCGACCTCACCCTCGAAGACGTCAAGGTCATCGGCAAACCGTCGCTCGCGGGATCCGGGATGCTCTGGATCAACGCAGACGGCGCCCAGCTCACCGGATGCACGGCGGACAGCACGCTGGTGATCACGCAGTCGTCGTCCGCGTCGTCGCGGCCCACCGTGATCCGGGACTCCTGGTTCCGGTTCGCGGCGCCGGGCAACCTCACCGACGCCAGCGTGAAGGCTCCCGTCCTGTTCGACGCGACGACGCTCGAGAACGTGGGCGGCGTGAAGATCCTCGGCGCGGGCGACATCACCTTCCGCGACAGCAGGCTCGGCGCGGCGGCCGGTGCCGACGCCCTGCAGACCTCCTCCGCGAACACCCGTTTCGAGGGCACCGTGCTCGACGGAGTCTCCGTGCTCGCCGCCGGGACGGCCGCCCAGACTGTCGAGGTCGTCGGCGGGAGCCGCGTGTCCGGTGCGGGAGGGACGGGCATCGGCCGCGGCGGCAGCGCAGCGGTCACCGTGCTCTTCGCCGACAGCACCTTCGCCCGCTCGGACAACGGGAGCGCCCACGTGTCGCTGACCGGAGGGACGAACCACTACCGCGCATCCGGTTGCCGCTTCGACGGTGGCAAGCTCGAGTTGTCCGCTGCAGGCTTCGGGTCGGGATCGACCCTGCTGCACACGGCGAACGTCGAGACATCGGTGAAACGCGTCGGCTTCCCCGACGACTCGGACCGGGTCATCACCGCGGGCAACATCTCCGTCTGACCGGCACCGGCTCCAGCACGGCACGCACCAGCACATCAGCTCCACCAGAAAGGATCACCATGACCGCAACCCCCGCATCCACCCCCGTCGCCGTCGTCACCGGAGGGGCGGCCGGGATCGGCTGGGAGATCGGCCGCCGCCTGGCAGCGGACGGATACACGGTGGTCGCCGCCGACCTGGTGCCCGGCTTCACGGAGTCTGCACCGGTCGACGGGATCGTGCACCGCAGGCTCGACGTGACCGACCCGGAGGACGTCGCCGCGGTCTTCGACGGGATCGCGGCCGAGTTCGGCAGGATCGACGTGGTCGTGAACAACGCGGGCATCCAGCGTCACCGTGCGATCGAAGACCTGGCCTGGGACGAGTGGCGCGCGGTGGTCGACGTGAACCTGCACGGTGTCTTCCTCAGCCTGCAGGCGGCCGGACGGCACATGCTCGCGGCGGGAGGCGGACGCATCGTCAACATCTCCTCGATCTCGTCGCGCGGCTCGGCCGGGCGCGCGCCGTACGCGGCGACGAAGGCGGCGGTGATCGGCCTCACGGCCACGGCGGGCGCCGAGTGGGCGGCGCGGGGAGTCCGGGTGAACGCGGTGGCGCCCGGCTACGTGGACACCGGCGTCTTCCGCCAGGGGGTCGCGGCAGGCACCCTGAACGAGCAGACGATCCTCGCGCGCATACCGGCCGGTCGTCTCGCCCAGGCCGAGGAGATCGCGGCGGCGGTGTCGTTCCTCGTCTCCGATCAGGCGTCGTACATGAACGGCCAGACCATGTACGTGGACGGCGGCTTCATGGTCGACTACGGGGTGCCGCTGGCCTCGGTGCCGAAGCCGTGAGCGCCGTCGTCTCCTCCGCACCGGATGCGGTGGTGCGCGACCTCCGCACCTCCACCGTCTCCCTGCCGCTCGCCCGGCCCCTGCAGCTCGGCGCGATGACCGTCACCCGGCGCGAGTACGCCGCCGTGCGGGTCTCCGACGGCGAGGGCAGCACCGGGATCGCGTACGGGCTCACCCGCGAGGCTCCGATGGCCGAGCTGGTCGAGCGGCTGATCGCGCCGCACGTCGTCGGCGGAGAGCTGGACGTGCCGGCGCTCTGGGAGCGCGCACTGCGGGGGAGCGCCATCGTGGGGCGCGTCGGACTCGTGCGCCGGGCGATCGGCCTCGTGGACATCGCGCTCTGGGATCTGCTCGGCCGGCGCACCGGACGCCCGGTCTGGCAGCTCGTCGGCGCGGACGACAGCCCGCGGAAGGCGATGCTGGTCGCCGCGTATCCCACGCCTGGACGCAACGTGCACGACCTCGTGGACGAGGTCGTCTCGCAGGCCGAGGACGGCTGGCCGCTCGTCAAGCTGTCGCGCTCGCCGGACACGGCGCTGATGCGCGAGCTGCTCTCCACGCTGCGCAGGGAACTGCCGGCGACCACCGGCATCGTCGTGGACGTCGGCTTCGGCTGGCCGGACGCCGACACGGCCATCGCCGAGGTCGCCGAGTGGGGCGACCCGGAACTCGCCTGGCTGGAAGACCCCCTGCTGCCGGAGGACGTGACCGGGTGCGCGCGCCTGCGCAGCGCGACCGGCCTCCGCGTCGGAGTCGGTGACGAGGTCACAGACCCCGGCGTCCTCAAAGCCCTCGCCGATGGCGGCGCCATCGACCTGGCGCGGCTCGACGTCGTCGCCATCGGCGGGATCACCCCTGCGCTCGAGTTCGCCGCGTGGGCGGAAGACAGGGGGCTCCCGGTGTCCTGTCACATCAGCCCGGAGACGAGCGTGCACCTCGGCCACGGCGTCGGCGTCGAGACGTTCGGGCGCGGGCCCGGCGGCAACCCATACGACCCGTCGCCGCAGCTGGTGGTCGGCGGTCCGGTCTTCGCGGACGGCACGGCGCGGCCGACGGCGGAGCCCGGCCTCGGGTTCTCCTTCGCGCCGGGTACCTTCGACTTCGGGAGGAACGCATGAATCGCAGCGTCGTCGTCACCGGGAGCGGCAAAGGCATCGGCAGAGGGATCGCGGAACGGCTCACCGCGGACGGCTGGACCGTCGTGGGGGTCGAGCGGAGCGCATCCCGGTCGGTGGAGGACGGCGTCTGCGCGGCCGTCGTGATCGGAGACAGCGCGGACAGGGCCACCCACCTGCGCGCGGCCGACGAAGCGAGGGCTCTCGCGCCGCTCGGCGGCTGGGTCAACAACGCCGGGATCACCCGCCGCACCCCGCTGCACGACCTGGACGAGGCCGCCGTGCGCGAGCTCGTCGACATCAACGGCCTCGGCTACCTGTGGGGATGCTCGGCCGCGGTCTCCGCATTCGTCGACCAGGGCACGCCGGGCGCCATCGTCAACGTCGGCTCCATCCACGGCCGCGCGAGCTTCGTCGACCACGCGGCGTACGAGTTCACCAAGGGTGGCATCGACGCCCTGACCCGTAGCGTCGCCGTGACCTACGGGCCGTACGGGATCCGTGCGAACACCGTCGCTCCCGGCGGTGTGCGCACGCCCCACCTGGATGCGCAGATCGCCGCGGCCGCCGACCCGGCCGCCGAGGAGCGCGCCCTCGCAGACGGGCCGCCGATGCGCAGGATCGCCACCGTCGAGGAGGTCGCGGCGCTCGCCGCGTTCCTGCTCGGAGACGAGGCGTCGTATCTCAGCGGCCAGTCGATCGCGGTGGACGGCGCCTGGACGGCGGCGTTCGGCGCACCGCAGGCCGACGCCGCCATCGCGGAACGGTTCGGGCTCAGGCCTTGAGCATGGAGGCGCGGCGGATCAGACCGCCGTGCACGTCGAATGTCGCGATGGTCTCCGTGCCGACGCCGTCGTTGACCACGTTCTCCCTGGCCACCACCCAGCGGTCGCCGAACAGGGCCGTCGCGTCGATGCTGCAGCTCAGCAGCGGGTTGTCGAGGCGTCCGGCGTAGAACGCGCGGATGGCCTCCCTGCCCACCAGCGGCGCGTCGGCGACGCCGGTCACCACCGCATCGTCGGCGTACGTGGCGACGAAGGCCTCGAGGTCGTGCGCGTTGAACGCATCCACCTGTGCTGTCACGGTCTGAAGCGCGGCGAGTGCCGTCATCCGGTGTCTCCTTCTGTGTGCGGGTCGCGCGGTCGTCGGCTGTCGGTCAGTCGATGCGGACGCCGCCGTTGACGTCGTAGGTCGCGCCGGTCACGAAGCCCGCCTTCGGTGAAGCGAGGGTGCCGATGATCCAGGCCACGTCGTTCGGCGCGCCGAAGCGGCCGAGCGGGATGGAGGATTCGAGCGCGTCGTGCCCGTCGTCCGAGAGCTGGTCGGTGATCGCGCTCGTCACGGGTCCGGGGGTGACGGCGTTGACGCGGATGCCCTCGGCGGAGAGGTGCCTGGCGAAGCTGCGCGTGATCGCCAGGATGGCGCCCTTGCTCGCCGCGTAGTGCATCCCGGTCTGCAGCGCGCCGACCTGGCCGGCGATGGAGGAGAGGTTGATGACGGAGCGGTCGCCCTCGGCCGCGCGCAGCAGGGGGAGGGCAGCCCTGGTGAGCAGGAAGGTGCCTCGGCCGTTGGTCTCCATGACCGCATCCCACTCGTCGATGTCGATGTCGTCGAAGTGGCGGTACGGGCAGACGCCTCCGTTGTTGACGAGGACGTGCAGGTCTCCCCACGCCTCCGCGACCTCCGCCACGAGCGCGTCGATGGATGCGGGGGAGCGGAGGTCGAGCCTGCTGACGTGCACCTCCGGTGCGCCCGCCGCGGTGCAGAGCTCGGCGACGCGGAGCGCTGCCGCCTCTCCCGAGGTGTACGTGAGCCAGACGGCGTTGCCGTCGGTGGCGAGTTGCACGGCGGTCGCCGCGCCGATTCCGGAGCTGGCCCCTGTGACGAGTGAACGGCGAGGATTCATACCCAGAACGCTATAGCATTTCGTCCGGATCTGCCGCGAAGAGCGTGGGGATGTGGCGATAAAACGCTAGATGCTATAGCGTTTTGACATGACTTCCGACCTTGTCGTGATCACCGACTACGACCTGCCGGGCAGCGCTGCGGACGACACGCTGCGCGCCGCGGGCCTGACAGCGCGCCGGGCCGCCTCCGCCTCCGCCGACGACATCGTCGCCGCGGCAGAGGACGCATCCGCCCTGATCGTGCAGTGGGCGCCGATCACCGCCGACCTGCTCGACCGCCTCCCCTCCGTGCGCTTCATCAGCAGGCTGGGCATCGGCTACGACATGATCGACGTCGCCGCGGCGAGCGAGCGCGGCGTGCTCGTCGCCAACACCCCGGCGTACTGCATCGACGAGGTCGCGACGCACACCATCGCCATGATCCTCACGCTCGGCCGCGGCCTGGTCGGCTACGACCGCGCCGTGCGCAACGGCGAATGGTCGGCCGTCGCCGCATCCCCGATGGCCATGCGCCCGTCGGCGACCACCGTCGCCGTGGTCGGCTACGGCCGCATCGGCTCCCTCGTCGCCCTCCGCTGCCGGGCGCTCGGGTTCCGGGTGATCGTGGCGGACCCGGTCGTCCCTGCCGCGCGCATCCTGGCGGACGGGCTGGAGCCCGTCACCCTCGCCGACGCCGTCGCGCAGGCCGACGTGCTCACGCTGCACGCGCCGCTCACCGCCGCGACGCACCACCTGATCGGCCAGGCGGCGCTCTCGTCGATGAAGCAGGGAAGCGTCATCGTCAACACCTGCCGCGGCCCGCTCATCGACGAGGAGGCCCTGGCCGACGCGCTCGAAGCTGGCAGGCTCGCCGGGGCGGCGATCGACGTCTTCGCGACAGAACCGCTCCCGTCCAGCAGCAGGCTCAGGATGCTCGACAACGTGCTGCTCACCCCACACGCCGCCTGGTACTCTCCTCAGGCGCTCGCCGACCTGCCGGTGCACGCAGCGAACAACATCATCGACCACTGGGCAGGCCGTTCTGTGCCCGCCGTCGTGAACGCGGCGGCCGCGCAGCCGGTGCGCTGAACGCCCGCCAGACCCGCTCGAACGAGGAGACAACCGGATGCGCTTCCTGCGACTCGGAGACCACGGCGCCGAACGCCCCCACCTGCGTGACACGGACGGCACCGTGTACGACCTGAGCGGCGTGACCGACGACATCGACCCTGCGTTCTTCGCCGCGGACGGCGTCGCCCGTGCCCGCGCCGCGCTGCAGGACGGGGAGCTCCCCGTCGCGACCGGCTGGCAGGATCTCCGCGTCGGCGCGCCCGTCGCTCGCCCCGCCGCGATCGTCTGCATCGGCCAGAACTACGCGGCGCACGCCGCAGAGTCCGGGGCCGAGCCGCCCGAGCATCCCATCGTGTTCTTCAAGCACCCCAACACGCTCGTCGGCCCCGACGACGACGTGCTGCTGCCGCCGGGCGCCCAGCGCGCGGACTGGGAGGTGGAGCTCGCCGTCGTCATCGGCCGCAGGGCGCGCTACCTCTCCTCTCCCGCCGATGCGCTCGACCACATCGCCGGCTTCGCCGTCTCCAACGACGTGTCGGAGCGCGAATACCAGCTCGACGTCTCCGGTGGCCAGTGGTCCAAGGGCAAGTCGAGCGAGACGTTCAACCCGTTCGGCCCGGAACTGGTCACCCCGGACGAGGTCGACCACCGCGCACTCCGCCTCCGCTCCTCGGTGAACGGATCGCCCAGGCAGGACTCGACGACGGCCGACATGATCTTCGGCGTCGAGCACCTGATCTGGCACCTCAGCCAGTTCATGGTCCTCGACCCGGGCGACATCATCAACACGGGAACGCCGCAGGGCGTCGCGCTCTCCGGACGCTTCCCGTACCTCGCAGACGAGGACACGATGGAGCTGACGATCGACGGGCTCGGAACGCAGCGCCAGCGGGTGCGCAGGGCGGTGCTCGCGGGCTAGGTCTGCTCCGGGACATTGCTTTTGGCCGGGGGACACACAATAGAGGCATGACCTTCCACGCCTCCGACCGGGTGGTGCCCGTCACGGTGAACCGCATCGAGATCACGGCGCACGTGCCGTTCGAGACGCTGCGCCGCGCCTTCGAGGCCGAGGTGCCGCTCGTCGACGCCGCCCGGTTCGAGCAGCTCGTCGCATCCGGGGCGGAGTGGAAACGGTTCGCGCAGGAGGCGGAAGGCGCGGGCATCCACCGGTTCGTCGCGTTCTGGCGCAACTACCCGACGCCGATCATGCGCGTGGGCGGTGCGGACATCCCGAGTGCCGTCTACCTGATCGGCGACTACATCACGGCATCCAGAGTCTTCCGGCACGACCCTGCCGCGATGCTCTACACGCCGACCAGACTCGAACTGCACGCCGGCCGCGACGGAGGAACCATCCTCACCGTCGACCAGCCCAGCTCCCAGCTGGTCAGCCTCGGCAACAACAAGATCACCCAGGCGGGCTTCGAACTGGACAGGATGCTCGGCGACCTGCTCGAAGAGCTGGGCCTGCCGCGGCCGGAGGCGCTGCGGCGGTAGGGGTCGCTGCACGGGCCGTGGTGGCGACCCCGGGACGGCGCCCGACCAGGCATTCGGGCGAAGACCGCTTGACAGACGTTCGGTACCGAATGAAAATAGTACGGTACCGAACAGACGGGAGCAGGCATGTCACACGAACGCATCGCGCTCATCACCGGCGCCAATCAGGGCGTCGGATTCCAGGTTGCGAAAGAACTGGTCGCCGCGGGCGTCACGGTCGTGCTGGGGTCGCGGGACCTCGCGCGCGGGCAGGCCGCCGCTGCTCAGATCGGCGACGGCGCGATCCCCGTCCAGATCGACGTGACCGACACCGACTCCATCGCGGCGGCGGCGCGCTGGGTCGAGGACGCGTTCGGGCGGCTGGACCTGCTCGTCAACAACGCCGGGATCTCCCGCGCCGTCCAGACCGACGGCGACTTCCTGGCGGACTACGAGACCAGGAACAGGGCGAGCACCGCATCGCTGGCAGAGATCAGGACGGTGTGGGAGACCAACGTCTTCGGCACGCTCGCCGTGTATCAGGCCATGCTGCCGCTCCTGCGGAAGTCGCAGGATGCACGCATCGTGAACGTCTCGAGCGGAGTAGGGTCACTGACCGCGAACGCCGATCCCTCCTACCCGTATCACTCGATGTTCGGCCCGGTCTATCCCGCATCGAAGGCAGCACAGAACGCGATCACGCTGGCAATGATGGTCGAACTCGAGTCCACCGACATCAAGATCAACCTCGTCTCGCCGGCCTTCACGGCGACCAATCTCAACGGGTTCGCGGGCACGGAATCACTCGAAGACGGCTCGCGTGAGGTGGTCCGCGTGTGTCTGCTCGGTCCTGACGGGCCGAGCGGCACATTCACCCGCTGGGAGAACACGCCCATCCCCTGGTGAATACTGGGCCCATGACGGATACCGGGGAGCCGACGCTCGGCTCGTGGGCCAAACGCTACTACTACGCCAACCGGGCGGCCGTAGACGCGGTACTGCGCACTCACGGGATCGGCTCCACCCAGTGGGCGGTGCTCTACGAACTCGCCGGCAACGGCACCATGGCTCAGAGCGAACTCGGCCGCGCCCTGCACCTGGAGCGCGCGAGCCTCAGTGGAATCGTCACAACGCTCGTCCGCAAAGGTCTCGTCGAGCAGTCCCCTTCCCCCCGTGACCAGCGCCAGAGACTCCTCACCCTGACCGCCGCAGGGCACGACCTGTGGAACACCGTGCCCGACCCGTTCGCCGACGTCCGCGCCGTCGCCCTCGACGGCATCGACCCCGCGGAGATCGCCACGGCGATCCGCGTCCTGCGCCAGGCGACCACCACCCTCGACAACCACGCGTTCTGAAGGTGTCGAGGCCGCCCAGGATGAGCAGGCCTCGAAGCGGTAGGCCCTACCCCTCCGCCCGCACCCCCGCATCCGGCGCCGCGACCGGCACCAGGCGTCGCAGCTGGGTCACGTGCTTCGGGCTCAGTTCGTCCAGGCTCGCCACTTCGAGGAGCTGCATCGTGCGCACGATCTGGTCGCGCAGGATCTCGATGGTGCGGTCGACGCCGGCGCGGCCTCCGGCCATGAGGCCGTAGAGGTATGCGCGGCCGATCAGGGTGAACTTCGCGCCGAGCGCGCAGGCCGCCACGATGTCTGCGCCGTTCATGATGCCGGTGTCGATCGCGATCTCGGTGTCTGCTCCGACCTCGCGCACCACTTGGGGGAGCAGGTGGAACGGGATGGGCGCTCGGTCGAGCTGGCGGCCTCCGTGGTTGGAGAGCACGATGCCGTCGACGCCGAGGTCGACCAGGCGGCGGGAGTCTTCGACGTTCTGGACGCCCTTGATGACGATTTTGCCCGGGAACAGGTCGCGGATGATCGCGAGGTCGTCGAAGCTGATGGAGGGGTCCATCGCCGCGTTGAGGAGGTCGCCGACCGTGCCGCCCGTCGCGGAGAGCGACGCGAATTCGAGTTTCGGCGTCGTGAGGAAGTCGTACCACCACCAAGGGCGCGGGATCGCGTTGACGATCGTGCCGAGCGTCAGCTGCGGCGGGATGGAGAAGCCGTTGCGCTTGTCGCGGAGGCGGGCGCCGGCGACCGGCGTGTCGACGGTGAAGAACAGGGTGTCGAAATTGTTCGCGGCCGCGCGGCGGACGAGTTCGTAGGAGATCTCGCGGTCGCGCATCACGTACAGCTGGAACCAGTTGCGGCCGTGCGGGTTGGCGGCCTTCACGTCCTCGATCGAGGTGGTGCCCAGCGTCGACAGCGTGAACGGGATCCCGGCGGCGGCAGCTGCCCCCGCGCCGGCCGTCTCGCCCTCCGTCTGCATCAGCCGGGTGAAGCCGGTCGGCGCGATGCCGAACGGCAGCGACGACGGACCGCCCCAGATCGTGCACGACGTGTCGACCGTCGACACGTCGCGGAGGATCGACGGGTGGAACTCGATGTCCTCGAACGCCTGGCGCGCGCGGGCGAGCGAGAGCTCCCCTTCCGCAGCGCCCTCGGTGTAGTCGAACGCGGCCTTCGGGGTGCGGCGCTTGGCGATCGTGCGCAGGTCGCCGATGGTGAGCGCGCCCTGCAGGCGGCGCTTCTTCGCGTCGAGTTCCGGCTTCTTGAACTTCATGAGCTCCAGAAGCTCGGCGGGTTTGGGGACCTGGCGAGTGACCATGATGCTGCCTAACGGGGTTCGTGGTGGACGGGAACGGGGAGAACGGGGGAGGCGTCGCGGTAGTAGCCGCTGATGTGGTCGTGGATCCTGGACTGCGCACCAGCCCTGTCTCCGGAGGTGATCGCATCCACGATCGCGCGGTGCTCGCCGCGCAGCCGGGCGGCCATCGCCTCCCAGTCCTGGATGCGGCCGAGCCCGGAGACGACGTAGCTCTCGATGGAGGTGCGCAGCCCGGCCATCATCGCGGCGACCACGGAGTTTCCGGATGCGTCGGCGAGCGCCAGGTGGAACTGCGCGTCGAGCGCGAGGAACTCCTCGGGCGTGAGCGTCGGGTCGTCCATCGCATCCAGCAGCTGCTCCGCGTCGTCGAGCCGGATGCCGGACGGCCGCTCGGCGAGGTCGACAGCCACGGCCGTCTCCAGCAGGAGACGGGTGCGCACCACGTCGGCGACGGGGAAGTTGCTCGCGGCGACCTGCAGCCGCATGAGAGCCTGCATCCCGCCGACCGGGCGCGCGACGATGATCGCGCCGGAACTCGGACCGGAGCCGGTCTGGGTGCGGACCAGCCCCATTGCTTCGAGGACGCGGATCGCCTCGCGCACGCTCGACCTGGCCACGCCCAGTTCGGCCGCGAGGGTGCGCTCGGGAGGGAGGTGGTCGCCGACGCGCAGCTCGCCGTCGACGAGCCGCGCTTCGATGGAGGCGAGCACGCCCTCCCAGGCGCGGGGCTCGGTGGTCATCGCGCTCTCCCTCGTGTGGTCAGACCGTGTGGTCCGTCCACACTAGCGACGGGCCGCCCGGATGTCCAGGCGGCCCGTCGCGGTCAGGCTGTCACGCGGTCACGCGGTCACGCGGTCACCGCCGCCGTCGCGCCTTCCTCCTCCCCCACCGCAGCGCTCGCCGCGGCCACCGCATCCTGCGACGGCGCGGAAGCCAGCGCCTTCCGCGACCCGAGGAACAGCACGGCGCCGAGCGCGAACGTGAGCAGTTCGGTCGCCGTCATCGCCCAGATCACGCCGTTCAGCCCGAAGACCGCATTGCCGACCAGCACCACCGGGATGAACAGGATGCCCTGCGACACGGCCATGATCGTCGCGTTCCTGATCTGCTCCGTCGCCTGGAACACTGCGATCACCAGACCGGTGAACCCGTTGAACAGGGTGGAGATGAGCATGGCGGTGAGGATGAGCGTGCCGTCGGAGATCACGGACGGGTCCGCGCTGAACAGCGCGAACACCTGGTCGCGGAACAGGAACACGATGGACGAGAACACGAGGGTGATCCCGGCGATGGCGACGGCGCTGCCGACGATCGCGCCGCGCAGCCTGGCGTGGTTGCGGGCGCCGTACGCGTAGGCGAACAGCGGAATGGCTCCCATGAACACGCCCATGCAGATCATCTCCGGCAGCTGCACGATGCGGAGGGCGACGCCCATTGCCGCCAGCAGCGCGTCCCCGTATGCGATGGCGATCCAGTTCATCACGAGGGTCGTCACGATGAGGAACGACGACATCAGCAGCTCGGAGGCTCCGACGCCGAACACGGTCTTCAGCATCTCCGGGTCTGCGCGAAAGTGGCGAGGAGCAAGCGAGACCGCGCTGCTCTTCTTCGTCAGCCACCAGATGTAGTAGCCGACGGTCACGACGTTGGACAGCCCGAGCGCGATGCCTGCGCCGAGCACGCCCCAGCCGAGCACGAGGATGAACAGCACGTCCAGCACCAGGTTGGCGACAGTGGATGCGATGAGCCCGGTCATCGAGGCGACGGCCGCGCCCTCCGCACGCACCAGCTGTTCGAGCGCGAACGCGGCGACCAGCACCGGCGCGAAGCCGAACATCGCCCCGATGTAGAGAGCCGTCGGTTCGAGGGATGCCCCGCTGGCGCCGACCGCCGTGGCGAGCGGCACGGCGAAGATCACGCCGAGCACGCCGATGACGACGCCGGCCGCCAGCGCACCCCATAGGGTGAACGACGACACCTGCTTGATCCTGGTGGCCGCACCGGCGGCGGAGGCCTGATCCGCATCCGGGTCGTCCTGCATCCCGAGCAGCCGCGAGACGAAGGTGCCGCCGCCGACGCCGAAGACGCCGCCGATCGCCATCACGAGGGCGAACACCGGGAGGGAGAAGGTGAGGGCGGCGAGCAGCGGTGTGGAGTGCAGTGCGCCGATGAAGCCGGCGTTGATGATGTTGTAGACGACGCCGACGGAGAAACCGGCGACCATGGGCACGCAGAGGTGCACCAGGGAGCGCCAGATGGGCGCAGAGGCGAGGTAGGTACGGTTCGAGGACATGACGGAACCTCCGTTCCGGGTAACGGCTTTTTCGGTGGGTGTGAGGGTGGGGGAGGGTGCGCGCTACGAGTCGAGCGTGTCCGCGACGCGTCGGAGGAGCGCGATGAGGCGATCCTGTTCCTCGGTGTCGAGAACGGAGAAGGTGCGTTCCTGCTCGGCGGCGAGGTCGTTCTGGAATCCAGCGACGACCTCTGCGCCCTCCGGGGTGACGCTGATGAGCTTCACCCGCGAGTCGTCCGGGGACGGCGTGCGCGTGATGTAGCCGCGTTCTTCCAGTCCCTGCAGGAGGCTGGCGACACTGGCCGGGGTGGTGCCGGACATCTCGGAGAGTTCCCGGGCGATCACGCCGTTCTCCTGATGCTCTTCGATGTATCCGAGCGTGAACGCCTGCGACCTGCTCAGGCCGCTGGTGCGCACCCAGGCGTCCGCCGTCGCTCGCTGGGCGAACGAGAGCGTGCGGATGAGGGCGGTCAGCTGTTCCGATCGGGATGACATAGTTAGAAACCTAATAGTTAGAAATCAAACTGTCAAGCAACGGATGAGCAGCCCGTCGCGATCAAGATGGTGCCCCGGTCCCACACCGCCTCCGCGGCGCTGGCACCGCCGCCCGATTAGCAGGAGACGCCCGGCCCGTAGCGTCGAAGCATGAGCGACAACACCCGTCCGACCACCGAGTCCGCCGCCCAGAATCCCCCGCCGAGGAAGCGGGGACGGAAGTTCCTTCGCGTCACCATAGTGACGATCGTCAGCATCGTTTCCGTGGTGGTGATCGCCCTCGCGACCACCACGACGATCAACGCCATCGCCACCGCCTCCGAGGCGAAAGAGATCAGGAAGTACGGCCGGCTGGTCGACGTCGACGGAAAGAAGATCAACGTCGACATCCAGGGAGCGGGCGCCCAGACCATCGTGCTGCTGCCCGGCTTCGGCACCGGCTCGCCCGTCATCGACTTCGCACCCCTCGTCGACAAACTGAAGGCGAACTACCGCACGGTCGTCGTCGAGCCGTTCGGATACGGCCTGAGCGACGAGACCGACCGGCCGCGCACCAACGCGAACATCGCCAGGGAGGTGCACAGTGCCCTGCAGGCGCTGCACATCGACCGGTACGTCCTGGGCGGCCACTCCATAGCCGGGATCTACGGACTCCAGTATGTGAACACCTATCGCGACGAGGTGACCGCCTTCGTCGGCATCGACACCAGCGTTCCCACCCAGCCGGGCATCGACGAGGAGCTCAACGTCGCGGGACTCCGCACCCTCAAGACCCTCGGTCTCGTCCGGGTCCTGACCGCGCTGGGCGACGACCCGTACACCGGGCTCCCGTACACCGACGCGCAGAAGTACCAGTCGAAGATCATCTCCCTCCGCAACGGGTTCACCGACACGTACGCCGACGAGATGGAGCGGTTCGGCTCCAACTTCCACGACGCACAGAAGCTGGCCTTCCCGAAAGACCTCCCGCTTCTCCTCTTCGTGCAGGCGGACAACACCGACGTCGACGGCTGGATGACGCTGCACAAAGAGCAGGCGGCCAGTGTCGAGCGCAGCGAACTCATCCCGCTCGACGCCGACCACTACCTGCACCACACGAAGTCGGCGGAGATCGCATCGGCGATGAACGCCTTCCTCACGGCCGGCTGACACGCATCCGGCGACCTCGTGGCAGGATGCTTGCGATAGCCATCCACATCGCCAGGAGGTCGCCATGCCGTCCCGCAACCACCGCGTCGCCGTCCTCGTCCTCGACGGCGCGAAACCCCTCGACGTCGGTATCCCGGCCCAGGTGTTCTCGCACCGGCCGAGCACGCCGTACGAGGTGCGCGTCTGCGGGGCGGCGCCGGGTCTCGTGACCGGCGGGGACGGCCTCTCGTACCACGTGGCAGACGGCCTCGACGCGCTCGCGGAGGCGGACACGGTGTTCGTCCCCGGATACCGGGAGCCGGCGACCACGGAGCCGTCCGCAGCGGTCGTGGCGGCGCTCCGCGCTGCCAACGAGCGCGGGGCGCGCCTCGCCGCGATCTCGACGGGCGCGTTCGCGCTCGCCGCAGCCGGGCTCCTCGACGGCAAGCGCGCCACCACGCACTGGCACTACACGAGGGCGCTCGCCGCCCGGTACCCGCTCGTGCAGGTGGACGAGAACGTGCTGTTCGTCGACGAGGGCGACGTGCTCACCTCGGCGGGTGCCGCCTCCGGGATCGACCTGAGCCTGCACCTGGTGCGGCGCGACCACGGCGTCGGCCTGTCCAACCACGTCGCGCGCCGGCTGGTCGCCGCCCCGTATCGCAGCGGCGGGCAGGCGCAGTACGTGCCGCGCAGTGTTCCCGAGCCGCTCGGCGACCTGTTCGCGACGACCAGGGCGTGGGCGCTGGAGCACCTGTCCGAGCCGCTGACACTGGATGCGCTCGCCCGCAACGCCCGCGTGTCCCCGCGCACGTTCTCCCGCCGCTTCGTGGAGGACACCGGGTACACCCCGATGCAGTGGGTGCTCCGGGCGCGCGTCGACCTGGCCCGCGAGCTGCTCGAACGCAGCGACCTCGGCGTCGAGCAGATCGCCGACAGCGTCGGCCTCGGCAGCGGAGCGAACCTGCGGCTGCACTTCCAGCGCATCCTGGGCACGTCGCCGACGGAGTACCGGCACACGTTCTCCGCCTAGGCGAGATCCTTGCGCACGCTGTCTTTCGAGCCACTGTCGCATCCCGTCGCGGCGATCGAGCATGGAAGGCGGAACGAAAGGAACCCCTCCCCATGACCCGCATCGCCATCAACGGCTTCGGCCGCATCGGACGCAACACTCTCCGCGCACTGCTGGAGCGCGGCAGCGACCTCGAGGTCGTCGCCGTCAACGATCTGACCGCTCCGGAGACGCTCGCCCACCTCCTCAAATACGACAGCACCCTCGGCCGTCTGGGCCGCAGCGTCGAGGTGGATGGGACGGATCTCGTGGTCGACGGCCGCCGCATCCGGGTGCTGGCCGAGCGCGAGCCCGCCGACCTGCCCTGGGCGGAGCTGGGCGTGGAGCTCGTGCTCGAATCGACCGGGCGCTTCACGTCTGCGGACGCCGCGCGCGCCCACCTGCGCGCCGGTGCCAAGCGCGTCCTGGTCAGCGCGCCCTCCGACGGCGCGGACGTCACCCTCGCCTACGGCGTCAACACCGACGCGTACGACCCGGAGAAGCACGTCATCGTCTCCAACGCCTCCTGCACGACCAACGCCCTCGCGCCGCTCGCCTCCGTCCTGGACGACCTGGCCGGCATCGAACACGGCTTCATGACCACGGTCCACGCGTACACCCAGGAGCAGAACCTGCAGGACGGGCCGCACCGCGACCTCCGCAGGGCGCGCGCGGCCGGCGTGAACATCGTGCCGACCACCACGGGCGCGGCGAAAGCGATCGGCCTGGTGCTTCCGAACCTCGACGGCAAGCTTTCCGGGGACTCCATCCGCGTGCCCGTCCCCGTCGGCTCGATCGTGGAACTGAACACCACCGTCTCGCGCGAGGTGACGCTCGACGAGGTGCTCGCCGCCTACCGCGACGCGGCGGCCGGACCGCTGAACGGCGTGCTCGAGTACGCGGACGAGCCGCTGGTCTCCTCCGACATCACGGGCCAGCCCGCCTCCTCGATCTTCGACTCCGCGCTCACCAGGGTGAGCGGAAAGCACGTGAAGGTGGTCGCCTGGTACGACAACGAGTGGGGCTTCTCGAACCGGGTGGTGGACACGCTGGAGCTGCTCGCAGCGTGAGCGCCGCATCCTGAGTAGCCGCATCCCGTCGTGCACGGAACGGCCGAGCCCGCAACCGGTGGTGCCCGGCCGTTCCCGCGCGTAGAACGCAGGTATGAAAGCACTCACCTGGCAAGCGAACAAGCGCGTCGACGTGGTCGACGTGCCCGACCCGCGGTTCGAGCAGCCCACCGATGTCGTCATCCGCATCACCTCGACGGCCATCTGCGGCTCCGACCTGCACCTGTACGACGTGCTCGGCCCGTTCCTCTCCAAAGGGGATGTGCTCGGCCACGAGCCGATGGGCATCGTGGAGGAGGTGGGCTCTGCCGTCCGGTCGCTCAGCGTCGGCGATCGCGTCGTCATCCCGTTCGTGATCGCGTGCGGCGACTGCTACATGTGCAGGCTCGGGCTGACGACGCAGTGCGAGACCACCCAGAACCGCGAGCACGGCACCGGGGCGTCCCTCTACGGCTACACCGAGCTGTACGGCTCGGTCCCCGGCGGCCAGGCGGAGCGCCTGCGCGTGCCGATGGCCGACTTCAACGCCCTCCGCGTCGGCAGCGAACTGCCGGACGACCGCTACCTCTTCCTCAGCGACATCCTGCCGACGGCCTGGCAGGGGGTGCAGTACGCGAACGTTCCGGAGGGCGGGACGCTCGGCGTGATCGGGCTCGGCCCCGTCGGCCAGTTCGCCAGCCGCATCGGCAAGCACCTCGGCTACCAGGTGGTCGCCGTCGACCCTGTGCCGGAGCGCAGGGCGATGGCCGAACGCCACGGCATCGACACCTTCGACCTCAGTGACGACGCGGCGGCCTGGCTCCGCGAGGCGACGGACGGCCGCGGGCCGGACGCCGTGGTCGACGCGGTCGGGATGGAGGCGCACGGCAACACGGTGGCCGGTGTCGCCCAGTCCGCCGTCGGCCTGCTGCCAGACCCGGTGGCCAAGAAGCTGATGACGACCGTCGGCGTCGACCGCCTCTCTGCGATGATGCTCGCCTTCGACGCGGTGCGCCGCGGAGGCACAGTCTCCCTCAGCGGCGTCTACGCGGGCGTCGCAGACCCCGTGCCGTTCATGAACCTGTTCGACAAGCAGATCGCCATCCGGATGGGCCAGTGCAACGTGCACACCTGGCGCGACGACATCCTCCCCCTGGTCGAAGACCCCGCAGACCCGCTCGGCACGGAAGACCTCGTCACCCACCGCGTCGGCCTGGAGGAGGCGCCGAGGATGTACGACCTGTTCCGCGACAAGGAGGACGGCTGCATCAAGGTGGTGCTCACGCCCTGAGGTCAGCGCTCGACCTCGGGAGTCACCCGCCCGAGCGCCGCGACCTCGCGGACGGCG
Organism: Leifsonia sp. NCR5; assembly: GCF_002105485.1. Taxonomy (NCBI): domain Bacteria; kingdom Bacillati; phylum Actinomycetota; class Actinomycetes; order Micrococcales; family Microbacteriaceae; genus Leifsonia; species Leifsonia sp. NCR5. Next base: position 34,343 of record NZ_NCSR01000005.1, on the reverse strand, counting down.
GCCGCGACCGCCGCGTGGTCCTTCCGCAGGATCGCCCCGTGGTTGCTCCGCACCTTGGCGCTGATCGCGATGTTGGGGTTTCTGGCCACCACCTCGGCGAGGCCGGCGCGGATCACCTCCTGCTCGTCGCCGCGGCTGCCGAGGGAGGTGCCAGAGGCGACCACGTGCCGGGTGGGCACCACGATCCCGTCGAGCACCGGGCCGAGTTCGCCGGTGCTGCCGAGCCTGCCGAGTTCGATGTTGCTCTCCGCCTGCTGGGCCGCGCTCATCCTGGGTGTGAGTCCGGTCGGGCGGAGGAGCGGGGTGAACCAGCCCATCCGGCGGAACAGGGTCCGGATGCGCTCCTCCATCGCGTCGTCGAGCCAGTCGTACGGCTGTGCGCCGTCGACCAGCACCGCGCCGATGGTCCTGGTGGGATTGCGGTTGGCCCAGTGCGCTGCGACGTACGCGCCGTACGACCAGCCCACCAGGAGCGCGCGGTCGACCCCGCGTGCCGCGAGCACGGCGTCGACGTCGCGCACGGCCGCCTCGAACGAGTAGTCCGACGACGTGCCGGACTTCCTGCCGCGGGCGCGCTCGTCGTAGGTCGGCACCATGCCGGTCCATGCGGTGCTGTTCGTCATGGTCTTCTCCTCGTGTTTTTCGCGCCTCGGCCGGATGCGTGTCAGACGCTGTGCGCGTCGATGTCTCCGGATGCGGTGGTCGCGGTGATCAGCACCACCGGCTCGCCCGCGGCGTTCGTGAGCGTGTTGGTGATGCGGCCGTACGACGTGCCGGCGTCGAGTCCGGCCGCGATGCCCGCAGGCACTCCGACCGACAGGTCGCCGAACTGCGTGCTGACGACCACGGCGCCCTGCAGCGCTTCGCCGATCTGCACGGCGCCGCGGGCGGTCGCGACCTCGCCGGGGCCGGTGAGGCGGCCGATGGCGACGTCGCCGTCCAGGGCCGAGACGCGCGCGGTGGCCGCTTCGTCGACCTTGACAGGGCCGGTGGACCTGTCGACGACGACCTCGCCGAAGCTGCCGGCTCCGCGCAACTCGGCGCTGCCGGTCGCCCGGATGCTTGATCCTGCCGGAAGCTGCACCGTCACCTCAACGGCGCCGCTCGGGCCGAACAGTGCGTTGTCCTGCGGGGTGGCCACCCGCAGGACGCCGTTCTCGAACGCGACGGTCGTGCGCTCCGCGGCTTTCACGTCGCGGGACTTCGCCGCATCCAGAGGGCGGACCTCGACGCGGGTGTCTGCGCGCTCCGCCGCGACGAAGCGGAGGTGCGCGGCGGGCACGTCGACGAGGGTGTCGATGGGAGAGGGGGTGGTGAAGGTCTGCATGGTGCTCAACTCCTGATGGCTAGATGGTGCTGGCGGATGTTTCCGGTGTGCGAAACGCTACGTTGCGTTCACAAATCATGCAACGGCAATGTTGCGTTAGATAAGTAAAAACCCAGATCAAACGTGCTATATCGTTGCACTCGTCCAGAAAGTAACGCAAAACCACGTTGCACTGAAACCTCCGTGAACGCTACGCTGACCCCGACGACGAGAGGGAGGCCCGGATGGCGGCAGGCAGGCTCACGAGACAGGAGCGGCAGCAGATCGCCCTCGGGCTGGCCGACGATCTGCCGTACGCCGAGATCGCGCGCCGCATCGACCGGCCGACCTCCACCGTCACCCGCGAGGTGATGCGCAACGGCGGCCCCACCGCCTACCGGGCAGACCTCGCCCAGCGTGCGACGGAGCAACGCGCGCACAAGCGCCGCGGCGCCGGCACCGACGCCGGCCGGACCGCGCAGCGCTCACCGCGCTCCGATGGACGGGACTCCCCGGCCATCCGGGAGTACGAGGACGCCTTCACGACGCTGTTCATGCAGTCCGGACTTCCGCGCGTGGCCGCCGGCGTCCTCACCAGCCTCTACACGACGGACGCGGGGAGCCTCACCGCGGCCGAGCTGGTCAGGCGTCTCGAGGTGAGCCCGGCATCCATCTCCAAGGCCATTGCGTTGCTGGAGGGTCAGGGCCTCGTCATCCGGGAGCGGGGAGACGGCCGCAGGGAGCGCTACATCGCCGACGGCGACGTCTGGTACCAGTCGATGATCGCCGCCGCCCGCTCCAACGCGCAGATCGCCGAGACCGCGAGAGAGGGCGTTCGGCTTCTCGGCGCAGCCACGCCCGCCGGAACCCGGCTCGAGAACATGGCGCGCTTCATGGACTTCGTCGGCGACAGCATCGCCCGCGCCGCCGAGCAGGCCCGCGGTCTCCTCGGTGCCAGCGGGGACGGGGATGCGCAGGGTCGCTCGGACGCGTAGCTCCGAAGAGGAACCTGGCCGCCACCGCCGATGACTTCGGTGGCGGCCAGGAGCTAGGCGCCCGCGAGGGGGATGAACACCCGCATGGTGCTCGGGCCGCGATTGGCCCACTGGAAGTAGGGGCGCAGTTCGACCACGGCTGCCGTGCGCGGGTCCGCGTGCGGCGCGGTCCCGTACGGCCAGCCTCCGGAGGCCGAGGAGACGAGGTCGACGGGAGCCGCCGCCCCGTCGGGCGTCGCGGTGGGCGCGGTGTCGGAGCGGAGGCGCACCGCATCCACGTGGTCGCCGTCCGGGAGGTCGGTCGACTCGACGCAGAGCACGAGCGGGCCGCGCTCGACGGCCGCCGTGCCGCGCAGGGCGTCGATCCGCGGGTCAGGGTAGGTGAGGCGCGGCGTCATGGGGAGGTCGAGGAGCAGCGGCTCTTCCGGATCGAAGACCCGGCGCACCCGCACGTAGCCGTCCCGCGGCAGCACCGGTTCGCCTCCCAGGGAGGCGCCGGCGCCGGACGCCCACGACGGGATGCGCACGCTCAGCTCGATCTCCTCGGCAGCGTCCACGGTCACGGAGACCCGGCCGTCGAACGGGTAGCCGGGTGCGCGCACCTGGATGCGCACGGGCGACCCGGCGACGGACGTCTCGATGTCGATGTCGCCGAACTGGTGGAGCTGCACGCCGTCCGGCGACGCCGTCGCCACGTAGGACGCGACGCTCGCCAGCGTGCGCGCAACGTTCGTCGGGCAGCACGAGACCTCGAACCACGGCGCGCGCAGGCTCGCCTCCGCGCGCTCGCTGAGCTGGTCCTCCGCAGGAACGGACCCGAGCTCGCGCTGATGCAGCGTGTTCGCGTAGTAGAACGCCCGTCCGTCCTCCCGTGGGGAGACCAGCACAGCGTTGAGCAGGGTGCGCTCGATGACGTCCGCGTACGCCGCGTCCCCGCTCTGCAGGAGCAGCCGCCAGCTGAGCATGACCGACCCGATCGCGGCGCAGGTCTCCGCGTACGCCCGATCCGGCGGCAGCTCGAAGTCGCTGCCGAACTCCTCGTTCTGGTGGTGCGAGCCGACGCCTCCGGTGAGGTAGGTTCTGGTCGCCACCGTGTGCGCCCACTGCCGCTTCACGGCGGCGAGCAGCGCGTCGTCGCCGAACTCGACCGCCACATCCACCGCCCCGGCCGCGAGGTACTCCGCGCGCACAGCGTGACCGCGCAGGGTGTCGGCGTCCCGCACCGGAACGTCATCGAGGAAGTACTCGCTCGACTGGAAGAGCGTGGTCTTCAGGCGCTTGCGGCCCCTGCGCTCGATGAAGATGCGGGCGAGGTCGAGATACCGCGGTTCGGAGAGCGCCCTGCCGAGTTCGGCGAGAGCGGGCTCGATCTCCGGATGCCCGCAGATCGCATCCCGGCCATCTGGCCCGAACTCCCGGTAGACGTGGTCGGCGAGGCGGCGGGCGACGTCCACGATCAGGTCGTCGTGCCCAGTGCGCACGCGGGCGACGGCCGCCTGGAACAGGTGGCCGAAGCAGTACAGCTCGTGCCCCCACTCCAGATCGGAGAACCGCGGGCGCTGGCCCTCCCTGCCGAACGAGGTGTGGAGGTAGCCGTCCGGCTCCTGCGCCGCCGCGACGCGTTCCACCAGCGAGCGGTACGTCTCATCCAGTGCGGGATCCGGGGCGCGGCCGAGCTCCCACGCCATCGCCTCGAGCAGCTTGTAGACCTCGGAGTCCACGAACTCGATGCCGTCGTGGTGCTCGGCGACGGTGCCGTCCGCCGCTCTGTCGAAGTTCCCGATCCAGCCGATGCGCTCCATCCAGGTGAGGCAGTGGTCGATGACGGCCGAGGCGTTCAGCTCCTGCTTCTCCGCCCAGAATCCGCCGACGAAGCGCACCTCGTCCTGGCCGAGCGGCCGGAGAGCCGACCGGGACGGGCTGACCGGACCGCCGGTCCTGGTCGCGTCGAGAGTGTCGGTCATCGTTCTCCTAGAGAGTGGGTGCGGCGGGCCGCGTCGAGCGTGAGGGTGAGGAAGCAGCTGGCCGTCCAGGTGTATGCGCGGTCGCGCAGACCGGCGCCGGTCACGGCGTCGAAGTTCTCGGCGAAGCCCGACCGTTCGCAGGCCGCGCGGAACCGGAGGCTCACCTGGTCGGCGAGGTCGGTGTGGCCCGCGCGCCGCAGACCGTCCTCGATGAGGAAGGTGGACGGCGCCCAGATCGGCCCTCGCCAGTATCCGTCGCTCTCGTAGAGTGGCGACGTGACGGGTTCGGTGGCCGGGCCCCACTCGGTGAGGTGCGCCGCGATCGTCCCGGCCAGGGTGGAGGCGACCTCCGCGGGAAGGCGTTCGCCGAGCACGATGGGGAGCGCGTTGAGCAGGCTGGTCGCCGGTGCCGGTTCGCCGCTCAGCGCATCCAGGGCGAGGAAGCCGTCTCCGGTCCAGAGCCGGTCGAACAGGGCGGCCTCGATCGTCGCCGCCTCCGCCCCCCACTCGGGTGCGCTCAGCCCCAGCATCGCCGCAAGCTCCTGGAGTTCGTGCAGCTGCAGGAGCAGGAAGGCGGAGAGGTCGGGCGAGACGATGACCCGCGACCGGTCGAACGTCGTGGAGTTGTCCCAGCCGCTGTCGTTCCCGTGCTGGTAGTAGGGCAGTGGATGCGCGGGGGCGCGGCGGAAGTCCAGCCAGAACCGCGTCCAGGCGGCCAGCCGCCGGTACACCTCGTGCAGTTCCGCCGCGGTGAACGGCCGGGACGACCGCGCGCGCAGCTGGGCGAACGCCCAGCCGTGGATCGGCGGCTTGACGAAGTTGTAGAGCACCTCCGAGTGGGTCAGCGAGTCCGGCAGCGCGCCGGACGCGTCCTGGTGGTCGAAGGGGAGGAGGAACTGGGCGAGCGCAGCATTCGGGTCGGCCTCCGCGAGCGCGATGGCGTTGAAGCAGTGGTCCCAGCTCCAGACCTTGTCCATCCAGTGCTTGGACATCAGGACGGCTTCCCGCCCGACGAACCCGGATGGCGCGACGGTGGCGGACCACATCACGTACGCGGCCTTGCGGACGGCGGCGTCGAGTTCGCCGCGGGCGCTCCCGGCGTCCCCGGCCAAACGGCTCGCGTAGTCCTCGAACGCACGGGCCTGCCTGGCGACGATCTCGTCGAAGTCGGTTGCGCCGTCGTAGGCGGCAGCCGCCGTGTCCAGCTCCTCGACCGCCAGCTCCCATGCCACGCCGGAATCGAGCGTGACCGACCGCTCTGCCGCACCCACCGTTCCGGCGCCGACCACCGTCGCCTCGCCGGAGAGCACCGTGAACCGGTACCGCCGTCCGGACTCGTAGCTGGTGAGCAACACGGCGCCGTCCAGCGGATCGCGGAAGAGGTAGGCGCCGGTGAACGGGGTCAGCTCGCCGGACGCGACGAACCGCATCCCGAGACCGGTGCCCCGGAAGCGGATGGTGCTGCGCCCGTCGAAGACGGCATCGACGCGGCCGCCCTCCGCGACCCAGGAGAGGACCTCCGGCGCCAGGACCAGACGCGGAGACACCAGGGCGCCGCCCGCCTCGGGCAGCAGCCGCAGGATGGGGTGCATCCCGGTCTGGTGCGTCACCAGGTGCACGTCCTCGGCTCGCTCGTGCAGGCCGACGATGCGGGAGAGGTCGATCCACGCGCCGCGCGCCGAGAAGGGGACCTCGTCGATGTCGAGGGGCGTCATCGCCTCAGTCCTTCACCGCGCCGGCGGTCACGCCGGCGGCGACGTACTTCTGGGCGATCACGAGCAGCACGGCGGCCGGGATGGATGCGACGACGGCGGTCGCCATGATCGCGTTCCACTCCTGGTTGTTGTTGCCGATGTACTTGTAGATGCCGAGCGTGATCGTCTGCATCGTGCCGCCGCTGTTGAGCGTCGACGAGAAGATGAAGTCCGACCACGCCCACAGGAACGCGAACAGCGACACCGTGACCACCGAGTTGCGGCTCACCGGCAGCACGATGGAGCGGAAAGTCCGCCAGCTCCCCGCGCCGTCGATCTTGGCGGCGCTCATCAGCTCGTCGGGGATGCCGGACATGAACGCGGTGAAGATCAGCACGCCGAACGGCACCGCGAGCGTGGAGTCGGCGATGATCAGCCCCCAGAGCGTGTTGAGGATCCCGAGGTTGAGGTAGATCGCGTAGAAGCCCATCGCCATGATGATGCCGGGGATCATCTGCGCGATCAGCAGCACGAAGTTGAGCACTCCGCGGCCTCGCGGACGCAGCTTCGCCAGCGAGTACGCCGCGGGCGCCGAGATGGCTACGGTCAGGATCACCGTGCCGAGGCCGACGAGCAGGCTCGTGCCGAGGTAGGGGAGCTGCTGGCTGATCACCGCCTGGTAGCCCTCGAACGTCGCGTGGATCGGGAACAGGTTCGGCGGGCTCTTCCGCATCTCGGTGGTGGGCGTGAGCGAGACGTTGATCATCCAGTAGACGGGGAAGAGCATGATCAGGGTCAGCACGACCCCGACGATCGTCTTCCACCACGGTCGCTTCCCGTTCATGCGGCGTCCTGCTTTCGCTGCGTGCGGATGTAGATGAGCCCGAAGATCAGGGCGATGACGATCAGGACGTTGCCGACGGCCGCCGCCGGGCTGAAGTCGGGCAGCGTGGATGCGAAGCCCAGCTGGTACGACCAGGTCGCGAACGTCGTCGACGACGTGCCCGGCCCACCGCGGGTCATGATCCAGATGATGTCGAACACCTTGAGGGTGTAGATCAGGCCGAGCAGGATCGTGATGGCCGAGACCGGCTTCAGCAGCGGGAAGGTGACCCGCCAGAACTTCTGCCACCCGTTCGCGCCGTCGAGGGATGCGGCCTCGTAGAGGTCGGTCGGGATGTTCTGCAGGCCCGAGTAGATGATCACCAGGTTGAACGGGATGCCGATCCAGATGTTCGCGATGATCACGCTGGTGAGTGCCCAGTCCGGCGACGTCAGCCAGTTGACCCCGGAGAGCCCGAAGGCGTTGAGGGTGGCGTTCACCACCCCGGAGTCGCTGTTGAGCATCCAGGACCAGGTGGAGGCCGAGACGATCAGCGGGAGCAGCCACGGCACCAGGAACAGGGCGCGCAGCGTGGCCGACAGCCGGAAGTTCTGGTAGAAGAACACGGCCAGCGCCATCCCGATCGTGAACTGGAAGACGATCGAGACGATGGTGAAGAGGGCGGTGTGCAGGAAGGCCGGCCCGAAGGTCGGATCCTGGAACACCTTGACGTAGTTGTCGAACCCGACGAACGGAGCGCCGCCCTGGACGAAGGACCGGACGGTGTAGTCGCGGACGCTGAGCTCGATGTTGCGGTAGAGGGGGTAGGCGTAGAACACCGCCAGGTAGATCACTACCGGGGCGAGGAACGCCCAGGCGGCCCACTGCGTGGAGCGCCGGGAGCGCCGTCGAGACCGGGGTGGGGTGGCGACGTGCGCCACCCCACCGTGGTCTCCGACAGAACCGGGCGGCACTGTCTGGGTGGTTGTCATCGGTTGTACCTCAGGTGCGTTTCGGTTCGGATTACTTGGTGGCTGCCGCTGCGGCGGACTGGGCTGCCTTGAGTGCGGCCTCCGGAGTCTGGGCGCCGCTCAGCGCGTTCTGCACCGCACCCCAGAGCTGCTGGGAGATCTTCGGGTACTTGGTGCCGAGGTTGTCGCTGGTGCGACCCTTGGCGGCCGCGACCGCGTCGACCCACGGCTGCAGTTCCGGGTTGGCCGCGACCTGCTCCTTCTGCGCTGCCGAGGTGGGAGCGATGTAGGAGAGGGTCGTGTCCGTCTTGACGAAGTTCTTCGTGCTCGTCAGGCAGTCCGCGATCTTCTTGGAGGTGGCGTAGCGGGCGGTGTCCTTCTGGACGGGGAGCGTCATGAACTCGCCGCCGGTCGGTGCGGCCGCCGCGCCTCCGTCGATGCCGGGAACCGTGAGGATGCCGTAGTCGATACCGGCCTTCTTCACGTTGCCCAGCTGCCAGGTGCCGTTCTCGCCGAACGCGAAGTCACCGGTGGCGAACTCCTGCCAGCTGGTGGTCTGCGTGTTGTTGATGACCGAGTTGGGCGCGTAGCCCTTCTTGACCCAGTCCGTCCAGAGCGTGAGGGCCTGGACGGCCTTGTCGGAGTCGAGCTTCTTCAGGTCGGCGCCGGAACCCCAGAACCACGGCAGGAACTGGAAGCTGCCCTCCTCCGTGCCGATGGCCGAGAAGGTGATGCCCTTCTTGCCGGCGGCCGTGACCTTCGCGAGAGCGTCGGTGAGGCTGTTCCAGTCCTTGACGGTGCTGATGTCGACCCCCGCGGTCTTCAGCACCGCCTTGTTGTAGTAGAGGGCGAGGGTGTTCGCGCCGATCGGCACGCCGTACGTCTTCCCGTCCACGACGCCCGCGGCAAGGATGTTCTTCTGGATGTCGGACGTGTCCAGCTTGTTCTCGCCGGTGTCGGTGAGGATGCCGGCGTCGGCCAGGGTCGAGACGACGGGGTTGTCGACGAGCAGCAGGTCGGGGGAGTTGCCCTGCTGGCCGGCGAGCAGCGCCTTGTTGGTGAGGTCGCTGGTGTCGTATCCGGTGCGCTTGATCGTCACTCCGGCGTCGGTGCCGCACTGCTCGACGAGCTTGGTCCAGTCGGCCGAAGCGTCGAACTGCGGGTACGGGTCCCAGAACGTGTACGTCCCTCCGGCGCTGCTGCTCGAGCCGGAGCCCGAGCCGGAGCAGGCGGCAACGCCCGCGACGATCGCGGCGGCGACGACCGCAGCGCCGACGAGCCGGCTGGTCTTCTTGGTGATCACAGTATTCCTCCTTGAATCATGCATTGCGGGTGGCCGACCGGGCTGCGCGAGACCGTCATCGGGTGCTCCCACGGTCGGTGATCTCCGGCGCGACGAATCTCGTCACCGCCGGTCCGGCGAGATCGGGGGAGGTGATCCGCCGGACGAGCTGCCGGACCGCTGAACGGCCCAGCTGATCGGGGGAGCTCTCGACCGCCGTGTACGGCAGCGAGAACGCCCTTCCGAAGTCTTGTGCGTACAGGCTGACGACCGAGAGGTCGTCCGGGACGCTGACGCCGCGCGCGGTGAGCACGGACGGGAGCGCGGCGATCGTGGCGTCGTTGTGGACGATCATCGCGGTGGCCGAGGGGCGCGCATCCAGGATCGCATTGATGCTCCGGCCGATCTCCGGCTGCCTGGCCTCGCCGTAGTACGAGTGCATCTGCAGCCCGTATCGGGCGGCGCGCTCCTGGGCGGCGTCCCGGAATCGCCAGCCGTATGCGCCGCCGCGCTCGAAGACGTGGGTGGGAGGGGAGACGACGATGATCTCGCGGTGGCCGCGCGCGTGCAGGTGGTCGACCAGCATCCTGGCCGACTCGCCGAAGTCCAGGTCGAAGACGTCGAGCCCTTCGGTGCGCTTGGGGAGTCCGACCAGCGCGCCGGGCTGGCTCGCCTCGCGGAGCGTTTGGAGCCGCGGGTCGTCGTGGACGACGTCGAGGAGCACGACGCCGTCCACCATCCCGGAGCTGGTTACCCGGCGCAGGGCGGCGACGCTGTCCATCTCGGTCACCAGCAGGATGTCGTAGCCCAGCTCTCTGGCGGTGTCGGAGACGGGGAGGATGTACTCCAGCATCGCCGGGGCGAACTCGTCGGCGTGGAACTGGGTGAGCAGGCCGATGACCATCGTCTGAGAGGTGGCGAGGGCGCGTGCACCGGCGTTGACGATGAAACCGAGGGCGTTGATGGCGTCGTCGATGCGCTGCCTGGTCTTCGGCGAGATCGAGCGCTTGCCGGACAGCGCGTAGGAGACGGTGCTCGTGGAGACCCCGGCGGCCCTGGCCACGTCGGTGATCGTGACAGCCATCGTTCGCCTCCTTCGCTCCATCGAGAAGTGGGTTCGTTTCGGGATGTGTCGAACCGCTTCGACGAAGATAACTCACAACGACGAGGCGCACAAGTCGAACCGCTTCGATTTTGCGAAAAACAGGCCTCAAGTGCCCCTCGAAGGCGTGGATCGAGGAGAGAACGTCCCGATTCCGGGCTGGTCACTCCGGTTTGTGAACCGGTTCGACTCGCAACGGCAGAGGCTGCGGGATGCGCGTCAGGACAGCGCGCGCGTGCTCCCGCGGTCGACGAATCCCGGCTCGATCAGCCGCACCTGCGGCTTCGCCGCCCGCTCAGGGTCGGCGATGCGCTCGATCAACCGGGTCACGGCCCACTCGCCCAGCGCCTCCGGCCGGGTGTCCACGGCGGTGTACGGCAGCGAGAAGGCGGTGCCGAACTCCGCCGAGAACATCCCGACCACCGAGAGGTCGTCCGGCACCGTGAGGCCGCGGGCGTGCAGCAGAGACGGGAGCGCGGCGATCGTGGCGTCGTTGTGGACGATGAGCGCCGTGGCGTCGGTGTACGTGTCGAGCGCTGCGTGCATCGCCTCGCTGAGGGCGGGCTGCCTGGACTCGCCCTCGAGGATGTGCAGCTGGATGCCGTGGCGGGCTGCCCGTTCGGCCGCCGCATCCCGGAACCGCCAGGCATACGACCCTCCGCGCTCGAACACGTGTCTCGGCGGCGTGACGAGCAGGATCGCGCGGTGCCCGAGGGCGGCGAGATGGTCGACGGCGCTGCGCGCAGCCTCCCCGAAGTCGAGGTCGACCGCGTCGAACCCGTCCGCGTTCTTCGCGTAGCCGATCAGGGCGGCCGGCTGCCTGGTCTGCCGGAGCGGGTCCAGCCGGGGGTCGTCGTACGTGACGTCGAGCAGCACGACGCCGTCGACCATCGCCGACGACGTGGTCCGCCTGATCGCCGCATCCACGTCGGGGTCGGTGACCATCAGCAGGTCGAAGCCGTGCGTCCGCGCCGTGGTCGAGACCGGGAGCACGTACTGCAGCATCGCCGGGGCGAACTCGTCCTCCTGGAACTGCAGGAACATCCCGAGCACGTTCGTCTGCGAGAGGGCGAGCGCCCGGGCCCCGGCGTTCGGGGTGAAGTCGAGCTCGACGATCGCCCGCTGGATGCGCTCCCGCGTCTCCTCGGAGATGGCGCGCTTGCCGGACAGCGCGTAGGAGACGGTGCTCGGCGTGACGCCTGCCACGCGCGCCACATCCCGGATCGTCGCCGCCATGCGCCCTCCCACTGTGTGACCTCAATCTTCACACAGCGGCCGCCTCAGTCGACAGCGGGCCCGGCGGAGACCGTGATCGCTTCGCGTAGGGCGGCGACGGCTGCCCCGCGCGCCCAGTCGGTGAAGGTGTGGCGCTGCACGACCAGGCGGCAGTTGGCCGCGGCGCCGAATGCGTGCGCGAGGAACTCTTCGCGGAAGCGACGCTCGTAGAGGTCGTAGTCCATGACCCCTTCTCCGGCGATCACGACGACCTCCGGCCCGAAGAGGTTCACGGTGGCCGCGAGGGCGGCGCCGATCGCCGTCCCTGCCCGCTCGAAGGCGTCCACCGCGCTGGGGTCGCCCTCGTGGGCGAGGCGGATCGCGTCGTCCAGGGTCAGCTCCGGCTCGTTGCGCGCGCTGCGCACGGCGTCCCGGATGGCGTTGGAGGACGCGACCGCTTCGACGCACCCTCGCCGGCCGCACACACAGAGGGCATCCGACGACGCGAGGGGAAGGTGTCCGATCTCGCCCGCGACGCCGTGCGAGCCGACCACGACGTCGCCGTTCACGTAGATTCCGCATCCGATGCCGGCGCCGATCGTGACGATCGCGAACGAGTTCGCATCCCTGCCGACGCCGAACCAGTGCTCCGCCTTCGCGAGGGCACGCACGTCGTTCTCCACGGTGACGGGGAGCCCGAGCCTGGACGCGAGCTCGGTGCCGAGAGGGACGTGATTCCAGTTCAGCAGGGGTGAGTGCCTGACCGTCCCCGTCTCGGTGTCGATGTCGCCGGAGACCGAGACGCCGACCCCGCTGAGATGCTCGGCGTCGCTGCCGAGCTGCTCGATGAGGGACGACACCGAGCTCACGATCGCCGCGATGGCCGTCTCCGGATCGTGGCTCTTCAGCCGTCGGCGCGTCGAGCCGACGACGTCGTTGCCGAGGTTGACGGTCACCGCGAAGATCTCCCCGGCGTTGACCTTGACGCCGATGGCGATCATCGAGCGCGGGACCACGCTCAGCGGGCGCACCGGCCGGCCGGGGAACGAGTGCTCGGCGTGTTCGCCGACGGTCACGTAGCCGCTCTCGATGAGCGGGCTGACCGTCTTGGTCACCTTGGCTTGCGAGAGCCCGGTGAGCCGGCCGATGTCGAGCCGGCTGACCGGCCCGTGCGTGATGATCCTGGTGAAGATCTCGGCGGACTTCGCCGTGCCGAGAGACGGCCGGCGGCCGACGCTGGAGGGCATGACGATGTTGTCTGGCACACACCGAGGCTAACGCACACGAACGATTTTGTTGCCGCCGTGTGTTAATCGATGAACATCCATGCCGCCCAGGATGCGCCGAACCGGCCAGTGCCCGGCCCGCGCGGCGAGCATCCGGAATAGATTATTGACAACGGCAAAAAAATAGGTTTTGCTGTACACGGATCCGAGCCGGCCGACCCGTCGGCAGGCACAACAGACCTATTGGAGTCTTCGATGACGAAGGTGAGAAACACCCGGGCGTGCGCCGCCGAACATCGCCGGCATCGCGAGCAGGAGAGGCGCCTCCCGTGACGGCCGCCCCGCCCGCGACGAGTGTGCGGCCCGCCTCGACGGCTCAGAAGCCGCCGTCGCCGGCGACGCCGCCCCGGAAAGTCGCATCCCGACGCAGAACCCTCGGGCAGCGCTGGCGGATCTCCCTGAGGAGGCACTGGCAGCTCTACCTGCTGACGGTGCTTCCCCTCGCGTACTTCATCATCTTCAAGTACGTGCCGATCTCCAACGCGATCATCGCCTTCAAGAACTACAGCCCCGTGCTCGGGGTCTGGGGAAGCCCGTGGGTCGGCTGGACGAACTTCCAGCTCATGCTGCAGAACCCGCAGTTCCCCACGCTGCTCACGAACACCCTCGCCCTCTCCGGCTACGCGGTGCTGGCGAGCTTCCCCATCCCGATCATCCTGGCGCTCGCGCTCAACGAGGTGCGGCACCGCTGGTTCCAGAAGACCGTGCAGCTGGTCACATACGCCCCGTACTTCATCTCGACGGTCGTCGTGGTCTCCATGATGATCCTGATCATGGCGCCGAGGCTCGGGATCCTGAGCGAGGTCTTCGGATTCTTCGGCATTCCGTCGCCCGACTTCCTCGGCGACCCCGACTACTTCCGGCACGTGTACGTGTGGTCGGACGTCTGGCAGACGGCCGGCTACTCCGCGGTCATCTACATGGCGGCCCTGTCGGGGATCGACCCGTCGCTCTACGAGGCGGCCAAAGTGGACGGAGCATCCAGGCTCCGGAAGATCTGGCACGTGGACATCCCCGGCATCATGCCGACCGCGATGATCGTGCTGATCCTGAGCGTCGGCAACATCATGTCGATCGGGTTCGAGAAGGCCTTCCTCCTGCAGAACCCGCTGAACCTCGGCCAGTCCGAGATCATCGCGACCTACGTGTACAAGCTGGGCATCCTCAACGCCGACTTCGGTACGGCGACCGCCGTCGGCCTCTTCAACTCGGTCGTCAACCTCGTGCTGCTCCTTGTCGTCAACTGGGTGGCACGTCGAGTGAGTGGGAGTGGACTGTGGTGACCATCGACCGTGTGACAGAACGCCGGAAGCCGGCAGGCACGACGCGCATCCCGAAGCCGCGCCGCATCAGGGAGTCGGCCTCCGACCGCGCTCTGCTCGTGGTGATCTACCTCGGCCTGATCTTGGCGGCCCTGGTCGTGGTGCTCCCGCTGCTGTTCATCCTCGCCAGCTCGTTTTCCTCGCCGCACGCGGTCACGGCAGGCCAGGTGTTCCTCTGGCCGGTGGACTTCACGCTGAAGGGCTACCAGACCGTGCTCGCAGACCCGCAGGTGCTGCTGGGCTACGCGAACTCCCTCTTCTATATGGTCGCCGGCACCCTGATCAGCACGACGTTGACCGTCTGCATCGCCTGGCCGCTCTCCCGCCCCACCTTCATGGGCCGCAACGTGATCATGTCCATCCTGCTGTTCACCATGCTGTTCAGCGGCGGCCTGATCCCGACGTACATGGTGGTGCAGAACCTCGGGCTGCTCGACACCCGCTGGGCGCTGCTGCTCCCGCAGGCCGTCGCCGTCTGGCAGGTGATCATCGCGCGGACGTTCTTCCGCTCGGCGATCCCCGAGGAGCTGGTCGAAGCGGCCGAACTCGACGGCGCGAGCGAGTGGCGCTTCCTCTGGACGATGGTGCTTCCACTCTCCAAGCCGCTGATCGCGGTCATCGCCCTCATGTACGCGATCGGGCAGTGGAACGGCTACTTCGACGCCCTGCTCTACCTCAAGAGCTCCGATCTGTTCCCGCTCCAGCTCGTGCTGCGCAACATCCTGGTGCTCAACGCCACGAACGGGGGGACGAACGACCTCGCCGCCCAGGCGCAGAACCAGGATCTGGTCAACCTGCTCAAGTACGCGCTCATCGTCATCACGAGCGTTCCGGTGCTGATCATCTACCCGTTCGTCGCCCGCTACTTCAACAAAGGGGTGCTCATCGGCTCGGTCAAGGGCTGACCAGGCCGATCCGCCGCCCCGCTCTCTCCCCACCGCAACACCGCACGTCCCGTCACGCAATTCAGGTTCCAAAGGAGGAACGAACGATGATGTCCACCACAGGCAGTCGCGCCGGCCGGCGCAGACTCTCGGTAGCACTCACGGCCGCTGCCAGCGGCGTCGCACTGCTCGCACTCGCGGGCTGCACCCCCAGCTCGGCGTCCGCCGGCGACGACAAGATCGGCGGGACGGCGCACCTGAGCGTCTTCGCGCAGCAAGGCACGGGGCAGGATCTCGCCACGAACGCCTTCACCAAGGAGGTCGCGAAGAAGTTCAACATCGACTTCACCTGGCAGACCACCACACAGGACTCGTCGGTCGCCCCGGAGAAGCGGCAGATCCTGATGGCGAGCGGCGACTACCCCGACGCCTTCCTCCTCATCCCGTGGGTGGACCAGTTCAACCAGGTCGACGTCGAGAAGCTCGCCCAGCAGGGCGTCGCCGTGCCGCTCAACGACCTCATCAAGCAGTACGCGCCCGACATCCAGAAGGTGCTGGACAGCAACGCGGACTACAAGGCGATGGCGACGTCTCCCGACGGCAAGATCTACGGCCTCCCGCAGCTGGCCGAGACGCAGCACATCCAGTACCCGTCGAAGCTCTGGATCAACACCGACTGGCTCAAGAAGCTGAACCTCTCGATGCCGAAGACCACGGAGGAGATGAAGAAGGTCCTCGAAGCGTTCAAGGACGGCGATCCGAACGGCAACGGTGCGAAGGACGAGATCCCGCTCAGCGGTGACTCGCACGACACGCTGATCCCGTACTTCATGAACGCGTTCATCTACGACCCGCAGAACCCGGACAAGGGAATCCAGTCCACCACGGTGCTCAACAAGGGCAAGGTCGACATCCAGGCCAACAAGGACGGATGGCGCGATGGCCTGAAGTACATCAGGTCGCTGTGGCAGGCCGGTCTCATCGACAAGGGGGCGTTCACGCAGAACCCCGCAGCGCTCGCCCAGGAGGGCAACAACGCCGGACCGGTCGTACTGGGCAGCGCCAGCGCCCTTCACCCGTACATCTTCGTGAGCCCGGGCGCGAAGGACGGCAGGGACAAGCAGTACGACGCCGTGCCGCCGCTGACCGGGCCGGATGGCGCAGACTATGCGACATACGCCTTCGGCAGCACGCCCGGTGCGACGTTCCTGCTGACCAACAAGGCCTCGAAGAACGACCAGGTCGCCGCCATCAAGCTGGTGAACTACCTGTTCACCGAGAAGGGCCAGCTCGACGGCAACTTCGGTCCGGAGGGGAAGGGCTGGGCGAAGGCCGCCGCGAGCGACAAGGCGCTCGACCCGTCGGAGAAGCCGGCGTTCACCAACCTGCAGCTGTCCCAGGATGCGGCGAACGCCGTGCAGTGGGGCGCCCTGTCGACCTACAACCAGAACGCGGCGTTCCGCGGATCGCAGGCCGTGCCGACGGACATCTACGACACCTCGGGCTACGAGCGTCGCCTGTTCGATGCGACCCAGCTGTACAAGGGGCACGAGGACACGAGCCAGATCTACCCCACCTGGCGGGTGTGGCCCGACCCGGCCAAGGCGACCCAGATCGCGACACAGCAGACCAACATCGACAACTACGTGACCCAGAACGCTCTCGCCTTCATCACGGGCTCGAAGAACATCGACACGGACTGGGACTCGTACGTGAAGGGCTTCGACGGCCTCGGGCTGAAGGACTACCTGAGCAGCCTGCAGACGGCGTACGACAAGTCCAAGAAGTAGTCAGCGCGACGGCGGGCGGGCACCTCGACGGGTGCCCGCCCGCCGGCGTCTCCGGATGCGTTCGGCCGGTCAGCCTGCCAGGGACCGGATGGCCGTCGCGGCGGCGCCCCTCGCCCAGTCCTCGAAGGTGTGCGGCCGGACGACGATGCGGCAGAGACCTGCCGAGGAGAAGACGTGCTCGTCGTAGGTCTGGCGCAGCGACGCCTCGAACAGGTCGAAGTGGGCCACTCCCTCCCCGCCGATGATGACGAGTTCGGGGCCGACCAGGTTCACCAGGCTGGCGATGGCCGCGCCGATGACGCTTCCCGCCTCGGCGAAGGCCCGCTCCGCCGCCTGATCGCCCGCGCGGGCGAGAGCCACCGCATCCGGGATGGTCACGGCGCGTCCGTGCGCGGACGAGACGGCGGCCTCGATCGCACTGGTCGCTGCAACCGCCTCCACGCAGCCGCGGCGCCCGCACGCGCAGATGCGGTCGGGGGAGGTGAGCGGCAGGTGACCGATCTCACCGGCGACGCCGTACGCGCCCTCGACCACGTCGCCGTTCAGGTGGAGGCCGCTGCCGATGCCCCGTCCGATGGTGACGATCGCGAACGAGCGAGTGCCGAGGCCGACGCCGAACCAGTGCTCCCCGACGGTGAGGGCGCTCACGTCGTTCTGGACGACGACGTCGACGGACAGGCGCTCCCGCAGCATCGCGCCGAATGGGACGGCCCGCCAGCCCATCAGCGTGGAGTCGCGCACCACACCGGTCGTCCTGTCGACGTCGCCGGACACCGCGACGCCCACCCGGGCCAGCCGGGATGCCAGTGCGCCGAGCCTCTTCTGCAGGTGATCGCACAGGTCGGCGACGGCGTCGGCGACTGCGGCAGGGTCGTGCGAGGCGAGCGGCAGGCGTTCGGAGGCGATGACCCGGGTGGTGAGGTCGGTGGCGACGCCGATGAGCTCGTCGACGTTCACCTTCACGCCGAGCGTCACGACCGCATCCGGCACGATCGCGACCGGGCTGACCGGACGGCCTGGCAACCCCGTCAGCTGGGGGTCGAGTGCGTCGCTGACGATCCCGGCGGCCACGAGAGGCGTGACCGCCTTCGTCACCGCGGCCTGGGACAGCCCCGTGAGCCTGGCGACCTCGATCCGGCTGATGGGGGAGCGGGTGAGGACGGCGGTGAAGACGCGCGTGGCCGCATCCGACGACGAACCGAGCAGCGCGACGCGTCTGCGCGTCTCGTCGTCCGTGGATTCGTGCACGCCTACCTCTGTCGTCGACCGGTCTCCATCTCCAAGCGTACGGGGAACTCGTCCACGGGATGCTGAACGGTGTGCTCCCCGCGGGCAGGAATCTGAACGTCGCGGTCGGTGGTCCCGTACCGGATGCGCACCGTCACCGGCTCCGACCGGGGGTTGCGCAGCACGGCGGTCACGAGGCGGCCGTCCGACCACTCCAGGTCGGCCGTGAGCCCGCCGCGGACGCCCAGGCCGGTGGCCCAACCGTCCGGCCATGCCGCCGGCAGAGCGGGAAGCAGGTGCACGACGCCCGCGTGGGACTGCAGCAGCAGCTCCGCGATGGCGGCCGGGAAGCCGAGATTGCCGTCGATCTGGAAGGGCGGATGCGTGCTGAACAGATTCGGCAGGAGTCCGCCCCACTCCGAGCCGTCGACCGGCCCGTGCCTGAGCGCATCGCCGTCGTACCGCGTGAGCGCCTGCTGCAGGAGTTCGTGCGCCGTCTCGCCGTCGCCCAGGCGGGCGCGGAGTGCGATCTTCCAGGCCCAGGACCATCCCATCGCGCCGTCACCGCGGGCGTCGAGGAAGCGTCGCGCTGCGTCGGCGAGCGCCGGGGTGCCGTCGGGGGTGATCAGCTCGAGCGGGTAGAGGGCGACGAGCGCTGACAGGTGGCGGTGGGCGGGCTCGTGCTCCTCGACCTCCTCCGACCATTCGAGCAGTCGTCCGTCGCTGCCGATGCCGGGCTCGGGGATGACCGCGAGCGCAGCCTCGATCTCCGGGCGCAGCCGGTCGGTCCGTCCGAGCGTGTCCAGCGCGCGCAGGGATCGCTGCAGGAGGGAGCGGATCAGCTCCGTGTCCATCGTCGCCGTGAGCCCGAGCGCGCGCGGCACGCCGTCGGCGTCCCGATACGAGTTCTCCGGAGAGGTGGAGGGGGCCAGGTACCCGACGCCGTCCGCATCCACCTGGAGCCAGTCGAGGCAGAATTCGGTCGCGCCCCGCATGAGCGGCCAGATCCGTTCGCGCAGGAGATCGTCGTCCGCGGTGAACTCGTAGATGTCCCAGAGCGAGTGGGTGAGCCAGACCCCGCCCATCATCCAGATCGCCCAGCTGGGAGCGCCGTGGCCCATCCCGACGGGAAGGCTCCAGCCCCAGAGGTCGCTGTTGTGGTGGGCCACCCAGCCGCGGCAGCCGTACAGCTCGCGCGCGACGTCGCGCCCGGTGAGCGCCAGCCGCTCGACGAGGGAGATCAGCGGTTCGGCGCAGGCCGTCACCGCGAGTGGTCCGGCTGCCCAGTAGTTCATCTGGGTGTTGATGTTGATCGTGTAGTTGGACGACCACGCCGGGCGCAGTTCGCCGTTCCAGATGCCCTGCAGGTTCGCGGCCGGTCCGCCCGCGCGCGACGACGACGTGAGGAGGTACCGGCCGTACTCGGCCGCGACGGTCGCCCTCAGCCCGTCGTCGTCCAGCAGGACGTCGGTGTCCACGTCCCAGAGTCCTTCGCGTCGTCCGCCGATCGCGAACCGCGCCGCCGCCGGATGACGGGGTTCGTCATCCGCGGCCGGGGCGCGACCGCCGGCGATGGCGCCGGTGGCTCTGTCCCGTGCGCGGTCCCGGATCGTCTCGGTGGAGACGGTCCGCCACTCGTCGTCCGCGCCGGCCCACCATGACTCAGCGCGGGTGGAGGACGAGAGGGCGATCAGCAGTGTGCGGGCGCCACGGACGACGAGACCGGAGTCTCCGTGCTCCGTCGTGCCGTCGCTCCACACGGAGACGGCCGCGGCGGCGAAGCCGTCGTAGCCTCCGTCCCCCTGCTCCGCGTAGCGCAGGGGAGGGTGGACGGACTGCTCGTGCAGCGGCGCACCGTCGACGGGCACCGCGACGTCGATGGTCAGCGTCTCGCCGGAGGCCGTGCGCCCCAGTTCACGTAGCGGCGTGGTGAGGGTCAGGCGCACCTCGGGCAGTGGCTCCGTCGCGGTGATCGACACCTGCAGCGTCCGGGCATCCACGCGGGAGACGCGCTCGACGCGGGCGCCTCCGACCTGCAGCGTCTCCGTGACGAGCCGCCGGTCGAGGTCCAGGATCCTGGCGGGCTCGCCCTCGACCTGCTGCGCGCCGGGGAGCTCGACGCCGAGATCGACGAACGGGAGGAACTCCTGGCTGTAGCGGCCCTCGAAGGTGAGCAGCAGCTCCTCCGCCCTGTCCAGGTCGCCGGCCGCCAGCGCGGCGCGCACCTCGGTCAGACGTTCCGGTCCTGCTCCCTGGGCGACCAGGCGGCGGAGTTCGTCCGCCGACGTCTCGGGGGTGCCGGACCAGACGGTCGCGTCGTTGACCTGGTAGCGGCCGGCCGCGCCGCCGAAGACCATCGCGCCGAGGAAGCCGTCTCCGAGGGGGAGTGCCTCCTCCCAGCGGGTCGCGGGGGCGTGCCAAGCGAGCCGGAGCGTCTGCTCGGGCGTCGCGTCGGAGATCGTCATCGGTCGTCCTTCCGGGGGTTGCACTCGAAACACTAAGCGTGGTTAATTTACATTGTCAAGTAACCTCCATTCGCTAGGAGCTCCTCATGCTCGACGGCTACGGCGCCGTTCTTGCCCTGCGTGCAGCAGGCACATCCATCGTGATCGACACGGCAGGACGCGTGCCGCGCGTCCTGCACTGGGGAGCCGACCTCGGCCCGCTCAGCGACGCGGAAGCTGCGGCCCTCCGCGAGACCGGCGGCCCCGCCGTGCTCAACAATGCGCCGGACATCCCCCGGGCGTTCAGCCTCTGGCCCACCGAGTTCGAGGGATGGGCGGGCACGCCCGCGCAGGAGGGCCACGCCGCAGGGACCGCCACCACACCGCGACCGCGCACCGTCGCTGCGCGCTCCGAACACGATGGTGACGACGGCGGCGGCAGCATCGAGATCGAGCTGGAGGATGCGGTCACCGGGCTGCGGTCGACCATGACCATCCGTCTCGACGGCTTCGGGGTGCTCTCCGTCGATGTCTCCGTCGTGCGCGATGTCGCGCTGGACGCGGCGGCCACCGACGTCCCGTACACGCTCGACGCCCTTCGCGTCCTGCTCCCCGTGCCCGATCGGGCCGTCGAGATGCTCGACTTCACCGGCAAATGGTGCCGCGAGCGGGCGCCGCAGCGCGGCGAGCTCTCCTTCGGCAGCCATGTCCGCCGCGCCCGCCGCGGCAAGCCGGGGCACGACGCCCCCTTCCTCGTCGTCGCGGGAACGGAGGACCTCGGTTTCGGCCGCGGGGAGGCGTGGGCCACGCATCTCGCCTGGAGCGGCGACGCCGAGTACGTCGTCGAGCGGCTCACCGAGGGGGCGGGCGCCTTCTCGTCGGTCATCGGCGTCGGGGAAGGCCTCCGGCCCGGCGAGATCGCGCTCGCCGCCGGCGACAGGTACGTGGCGCCCACGGTGCTGTTCGTCTGGTCCGGTGCTGGACTGGACGGCATCGCCGACCGCCTGCACCGGCGGCTGCGGGCGCGCCCGTCGCACCCGCGCTCGCCGCGTCCTCTGACCCTCAACTCGTGGGAGGCCGTCTACTTCGACCACGACCTGGAGCGGCTCACCGCCCTGGTGGATCGCGCATCCCGGGTGGGTGTCGAACGCTTCGTGCTCGACGACGGCTGGTTCCACGACCGCCGCGACGCGAACGCCGGCCTCGGAGACTGGGTGGTCGACCGCACCGTCTGGCCCGACGGGCTCGGCCCGCTCGTGGAGCACGTCAGGGAACGCGGAATGCAGTTCGGGATCTGGTTCGAGCCGGAGATGGTGAACCTCGACTCCGATCTTGCGCGCGCGCATCCCGAGTGGGTGCTCGGGCCGCGCGAACTCGGTGCGGCCGCTCGCGACCAGTACGTGCTCGATCTCACGCGTCCGGAGGCGTACGAGCACGTGCTCGGGCAGATCAGCGCCATCGTGGACGAGTACGCGGTCGACTACATCAAGTGGGACCACAATCGGGACCTCTCCGAGGCGGTGAGCGGCTACGCGGGTATCGACCGCCCCGCCGTGCACGACCAGACCATCGCCCTCTACCGGATGCTGGACACGCTGCGTGCGCGCCACCCGCACCTCGAGATCGAGACCTGCTCGGGAGGCGGCGGTCGCGTCGACCTCGGCATCCTGCAGCGGACCGACCGGGTCTGGGCGTCCGACTGCAACGATCCCGTCGAGCGGCTGCAGATCGAGCGGTGGACCAGGATGCTCGTCCCGCCGGAGCTCATCGGCTCCCACCTCGGCGCCGAGAGGTCGCACACGACGACCCGCCGCACGGACCTGTCCTTCCGGCTGATCGTGGCGCTCACGGCCCACGCCGGCATCGAATGGGACCTGCAGGAGGCGGACGACGAAGAACTGGCGGTCATCGCCCAGTGGGGCGCCGTCTACCGGGAACTGCGCGGTCTCATCCATTCGGGCCGGATCGTCAACGCCGACGTCGCCGACGACGCGACGGTGTTCACCGGGATCGTCGCCGACGACGGCTCGCGCGCCGTGTACACCTGGGCGCGGCTCGCCACCTCGGCCCCCGGGCAGTCCGGCCGCGTGCGCTTCCCCGGCCTCGACCCGGACGCACGGTACAGCGTGCGCATCCGCGACGAGTTCGGTCCGGCCAGCCGCCACCAGAGCGCCGACCCGTCCTGGATCACCGCCGCTCTCGACCAGGCGGGCACCACCCTCCCCGGATCGGTGCTCGCCGTCGCCGGCGTCCCGCTCCCCACCCTCAACCCCCAGCAGGCGATGTTCTTCGACCTCGTCAGGATCCCCTGACGCCGGACGCAGGCCAGGCACGCCACCCAGACGGCCCACCGCACCGACCGCTCCTCCCGCACCGACGCGTCAGGGGCTCTTCAGAGAGGAAGAACGCATGACTCGCAGAACACGCATGCGACGGGGCCTGCCGGCTCTCGTCGCCGCGGTCGCGGCGTTGGGACTGGTGGCGGCTGCCGCCGTCCCGGCTTCCGCGACGCCGGATCCGACCACGACGCCGACGCCGAGCGCGACGGCCACGGCCACGCCTCAAGCCACGGCGACGCCGCAAGCCACGGCGACGCCGCAAGCCACGGCGACGCCGCAGTCCACCGCTACGGCGACGCCCACGGCCACACCGAAAGCATCCACTGCTGCCGTGCCGTCGCCCATCCCGCCGGCCGCATCCACCGCCGACCCGTGGGCGCTCACGCCGTACCTGGGCTGGAGCAGCTACAGCATGCAGGTCTACAGCGGGAACGGGAAGTGGATCACCGCAGACCAGCTGATCGCCCAGTCCGACGCGATGAAGGCCAAGCTCGGCAAGGCCGGCTACGACCGCATCAACGTCGACGCCGGCTGGAGCGACGGCGTCGACGCCAACGGCAGGCCGACGCCCAGCGCCGCCCTGTACCCGCAGGGGCTCAAGAAGGTCATCGACCACGTGCACGCCAACGGTCAGAAGTTCGGCGTCTACCTGATCCCCGGCATCTCGTCGGAGGTTGCAGACAAGGCGTACCCGATCGCGAACGCACCGGGCTGCACCACGCACGACATCATGAAGCAGCCTCCGCAGCAGGCCGACTACTGGAAGATCGGCTACCGCATCGACTTCTCGAACCCGTGCGCGCAGAAGTACGTCGACTCGATCGCGGACGAACTGGCCGACCTCGGCGTCAACTTCGTCAAGTTCGACAGCGTCACCCCCGGTTCCGGCATCAGCGACGGATCGGTGGATGCGCGCGACGATGTCGCCGCGTGGTCGTCTGCCCTCAAGAAGCACGGCATCTGGTTCGAGCTCTCCTGGGCGCTCGACATCAACTACGCCGACTACTGGAAGCAGTACGCGAACGGCTGGCGCGTCGACTGGGATGTCGAGTGCTACTGCGGCGGCGAGGCCCTCACGCAGTGGGACAACATCAACAGGCTCTTCCCGCGGGCCGCTGACTGGTGGAGGCACGCCGGTCCGGGCGGATGGAACGACTTCGACTCCCTCGACGTCGGAAACGGGAAGATGGACGGCCTGACCCCGGATGAGCGGCGCACGGCGGCCACGCTGTGGGCGATCTCTGCGGCGCCGATGTACACCGGCAACGACCTCACGAAGCTCGACACGCTCGGCCTCGAACTGCTCACCAACAAGGAGGTCATCGCCGTCGACCAGGCCGGCGTCCCCGCCCGTCCGGTGTCCACGACCGCGAAGCAGCAGGTCTGGTACGCCCTGAACGCCGACGGCAGCTACACGGTCGCGCTGTTCAACCTCGGGCGTTCCGAGTCGGACGTGACAGCGAACTGGTCCGACATCGGGCTGAAGGGCCCTGCCACCGTCCGCGACCTGTGGTCGCACAAGAACCTGGGCCGCGTCAAAGACGCGTTCGTGGCCTCCAACGTGCCCATCCACGGTGTGCGGCTGCTCAGGGTGACGCCGGACAGGGATGCGACGGTGACGGTCAACGACGACGCGCTCGGGATGAAGTACGGCGGAATCTGGACCCGCAACGGCGGGGCGGAGGTCGCCTCGACCACCCAGGCGCTGACGGTGAACGTGACGGACACGGGCACCCCTGCGCCGTCCACGTCCACCGGGCCGACGCGCACGACGAGCATCAACGACACCGACCCCGGCATCGCGTATTCGGGTCAGTGGGGGTACAGCTCCGGCCGCAACTTCGGCGACTACCAGGACGATGTGCACTACGCCGAGCATCCGGGCACTGACTCGTTCTCGTACACGTTCACGGGCACCGGCATCTCCTACGTGACCGAGCTGGACTCGTCGGAGGGCGGCGCGGACGTGTACATCGACGGGTCGCTGGTGAAGACGATCAGCGCATCCAGCGCCCCGTCCGCTCCGCATGTGCCGCAGCAGACGGTGTTCACGGCGACCGACCTCACCAACGGGCAGCACACCCTGCGCGTGGTGATGAAGTCCGGCCAGTTCATGCTCATCGACCGGCTCGACGTGCTGCAGCCGAACCTGATCGACCCGTCATCGGTGTCGTTCGACACCAAGGCTCCGGCCGCCGCCTCGTTCTCCGTTCTCCGCGACCCCGGCGAGTTCACCGGCATCACGGCGAACGGGAAGACGCTCGCACAGGGCTCCGACTACACCGTGTCCGGCTCGACCGTCACGCTCAGCACCGCGTACCTCGCGACGCTGCCGGTCGGCGCCGCCACGCTGAACGTCGGCTTCCGCGGGGACTACCTGGACGATGTCCACTCCACGAAGGACACGGGCGCCTCGGTCTCGTACGCCTTCTCGGGAACGGGCGTCGGCTGGCTGGCCCCCACCGGCCCCGACCAGGGCATGGTCGACGTGTACATCGACGGCAAGCTGGTCAAGCGCGTCGACACGCACAGCGACACCCGCCGCACCCAGCAGAAGGTGTTCAGCACGTCCGGCCTCCGGAACGGTAAGCACACCATCATGCTGGTCAAGGAGTCGGGCGATCTGATGCGCACCGACGCCGTGCGATACACCGGCCGCTGATACCGAGGGTGGGCCGGGCGCGCCGCCTGGCCCACCCCATCCCTTTCTTTCGTATTTCCTCAGGAGCGATGCGATGACGATCACCCACCCCGGCACCGAGTTCCCCGCGCTCCTCGGCCGCGAGCCGCTGCCGACACCGGACGACTACGACGACTTCTGGGCGGAGGCCCTGGACGAGGCCAGGTCCCACCCCCTCGACCTCCGGCGCGAGCGCATCGACACCGGCCTGTCCGCGATCGACGTCTTCGACGTGTCGTTCGCCGGGTGGGAGGGGAGGCGGGTGCACGGCTGGCTGCGCATCCCGCACCACCGCAGCGGTGCCGTGCCCGCCGTGGTGCACGCCAACGGCTACGGCGCGGGGCGGCTGTCGCCGATCGACGACCTCACCTGGGCGGCCGCCGGGTTCGCCCAGCTGCTCGTCGGCACCCACGGGCAGGAGGGAGGGAGCACCGGCCACCTCCTGCAGGGCATCGACGACCCGCGGCGCTCCTACTACCGCGGCGTCTTCGTCGACGCGGCGCGTGCCGTGGATGCGCTGCGCTCCCTCGACGAGGTGGACGCGACCAGGGTCGCGGCGATCGGCAACAGCCAGGGCGGCGGCATCGCCCTGGGCGTCGGCGCACTCGTCCCCGACCTCGTGGCGGTACTCGCCCAGGCTCCCTTCCTGACCGACGCGCCGGACGGCATCCGGCTGGCGGCGAACGGCCCGTGGCTGGAACTCCGCGACTACCTGACCGCGCATCCCGACCGCGCCACCGCGGTCGCGCGAACGCTCGCATACGTGGACGGCGTCACCTCCGCCAGACACGCCGTCGCCCCCGGCTGGATCAGCGACGGCCTGGCAGACGACATCTGCCCGCCGGAGACCGCCCGCGCGGCGGCGGCCGCGTACGCCGCCCCCGTGATCTTCCGCGAGTGGCCGGGAGCAGGGCACGAGGCAGGCGGCGCGGCTGACCGCCAGGGCGCCATCGGCGTGTTGCGTGAGCGGTTCGGCCTCGGTCTGCGACACGGAAATGTCGGTGGTTCCGCGTAAATTCAAGGAAGAGCCAAAAAAGTTCGAAAACACTACATGTAGTGGAATGACAATCGTGTCATTCGGGTTATATAGTGGGTGAACACCGCAAGATGCGGAGCACAACGAGACTTCTAGGGGAGGCCATCATGGACTACGAAAGCGACAGTGTTGGCGGCTACTCGGTTCCCGTCGACCCCATGGATCTGCTGCAGTGCGACAGCTGCCAGTAGGCAGCAGCACCAGCACGAGAACCCCGACGGCTTCGGCCGCCGGGGTTCTTCTTTGTCTGCGTGGCGTTATCTGCGCGGCTTTGTCTGCGTCGTTTTTCCTGCGCGGCGGGGGCCGCGCGCCGCTTCCGTAGAATGGGCGAGTGGCAGTGAACCCAGAGTTGCAGGGGCGGACGTTCGCCCCGACCAGTCCTTATCTTGTCGGGCGCGAGA
Organism: Leifsonia sp. NCR5; assembly: GCF_002105485.1. Taxonomy (NCBI): domain Bacteria; kingdom Bacillati; phylum Actinomycetota; class Actinomycetes; order Micrococcales; family Microbacteriaceae; genus Leifsonia; species Leifsonia sp. NCR5. Next base: position 7,582 of record NZ_NCSR01000005.1, on the reverse strand, counting down.
AGATCCGCGAGTTCGCGCGGGCCGTCCTCGCCACCAACCCGATCAACGTCGACGTGGAGGCCGCGCGCGCCGCCGGTCACGCCGACCTGGTCGCGCCGCCGACGTTCCCGGTGGTCGTGCAGGAGCAGACCCTCGCCCAGCTGCTGGCCGAGCCGGATGCCGGCATCGACTTCAGCAGGGTCGTCCACGGCGACCAGCGGTTCAGCTACACGCGCGCGGTCGTCGCCGGTGACGAGCTCACGGCGACGCTGACGGTCACGAGCGTCAAGTCGCTCGGAGCGCACTCGATGGTCACGGCGGAGTCCGTCATCGTCGACGCGTCCGGCGAGCACGTCGTCACCGCCGTATCCACCCTGGTCGTTCGAGGAGACGAGTGATGCCCGAGTTCGACACCCTCTCCGTCGGTGACGTCGTCGCCGAGCAGAGCTACCACCTGACGCGCGACAACCTCGTGCGCTACGCGGGCGCGTCCGGCGACTTCAACCCCATCCACTACCGTGACGACATCGCCACCTCGGTGGGCCTTCCTGGCGTCATCGCGCACGGGATGCTCACCATGGGCCTCGCGGTGCAGCCCGTCGTCGACTGGGCGGGGGACCCGGCCAGCGTCGCCGACTACCAGGTGCGGTTCACTCGCCCCGTGGTCGTCGACCCGGCCGATGGCGCCGACGTCTCCGTCGTGGCCAAGGTGGGACAGCTGGATGCGGAGTCGCGGGCAGCCCGCATCGACCTCACCGTGACCTTCGACGGCAGCACCGTGCTCGGCAAGGCGCAGGTCCGCGTCTCATTCGCCTGATGTCAGACCAGACCCCCGCCCTCTCCTCGCTCACCACCCTGCAGGTGGGAGGCGTGCCGGAACGCCTGCTCGAACCGTCCACGCGCGACGAGCTGGTCGCGACCGCGCTCCACGTGTGGCGTGACGGCGACGAGTGGGCGCTCCTCGGCGGCGGCTCCAACACGGTCGCCAGCGACGACGGGTTCGACGGGACGATCATCCACGTCGTCACCCGCGGCATCGACCGCCTCGACGCCCCGGCCGGACGCATCCGGTTGCGGGTGCAGGCGGGGGAGCCGTGGGATGCGCTGGTCGCCCACACGGTCAGGAACGGCTGGTCGGGCATCGAAGCCCTCTCTGGCATCCCCGGCTCGACGGGAGCAGCGCCCGTGCAGAACATCGGCGCGTACGGCCAGGAGCTGGAGTCTGCGCTCGCCGGCATCGAGTTCCTCGACGCGAGCACCGGCGAGCTGCGCACCATGACCAGCTCCGACCTGCGCCTCGGCTACCGCACCTCCGTGCTGAAGCAGGGGATGCGCGGGGTGGTGCTGTCCGTGGACCTCGAGCTGGAGGACGGCAACCAGCCCGGCGGCTTCGGAGCGCCGATGAGCGCCCCGATCGCGTACGCGCAGCTGGCGGATACTCTCGGCGTCGCCCTCGGCTCCCGGGTGCCGGTCGCCGAGCTGCGCCGCGCCGTGCTCGCCCTGCGCGCATCCAAGGGCATGGTGCTCGACCCGGCCGACCAGGACTCGGTCAGCGCCGGCTCGTTCTTCACCAACCCGATCGTCTCCGAGAACTTCGCCCGCTCGCTTCCGGCCACGGCACCGCGCTGGCCGGTGACGCCTCCGGAGCCCGATCGCGTGCTCGGCCTCGCAGCGCCCGACCAGGAGGGCGGCGGCGTGTGGCCCGGCGACATCCCGGGCCTGGCAGGCGGCCCGTACGTGGTGAAGCTGAGCGCCGCGTGGCTGATCGAGCAGTCCGGCATCCGCCGCGGCTTCTCGCTCCCCGGCTCCCGGGCGGCGATCTCCGACAAGCACACCCTGGCGATCACCAACCGCGGGGGAGCGACGGCCGCCGACGTGACCCAGCTGGCGTCGTACGTCCAGGCCCGCGTGCAGTCCGAGTTCGGCGTCATCCTGCATCCGGAGCCCGTGCTGCTCGGCGTCTCGCTCTGATCCCGGCGACGGCGGCGACCGGCTTCCCGCTTCATCAGCGCGACGGCGCTCGCGTTCAGCAGGAGACTTCGTAAGACACGCCGCAGCGAACTCCGTTCGAACGGAGAAACGATCCCGAATTGACTCACTTCTCCGGCGATGCGGTGTGCAGGACCGGAGTACCGCGCATCACGCGCGCAGCGCGGCCGCGAACGGCAGCACAGCAGACGCGCCCGCCTGCCGCAGCGTGCGCCCTGCGACCGTGATCGTCCAGCGGCTGTCGACCAGGTCGTCCACGAGCAGCACCGGCACGCCCTGGGGCAGGTCCAACGCGTCGGCGGAGAAGCGGTTCCACACCGACGACAGACGGAACGCGCTGTTTCCTCCGGCCTCGCCGGACGGACCGCCGTCGACCAGGTCGAGCGTGCCGGCGAACGGGAGCCGCCCGGCGTCGGCGAAGCCACGCGCCAGCGTCTGCACGAACTGCGGACGGCGGCGAGACGGCATCGCCACCACCGCGGCCGGGCGCTCCGCCCAGTTCCAGTCGGCCAGCACCCGGATGCACGCGGCCAGCAGCGCGGGAGGGCACGGCTGGTCGACGGCTCCCGCCCCGAGCAGTTCGCGCAACGGGCCGCCCCAGCCGAGGTCGGTGAGCCGGGCGAGCGCCCGTCCCGGCTCCAGCTGCTCGTCCTGGCCGATCTTGCCCTTCACCGGCACGCCGAGCCGGTCGGCGCCCGTCGGCCAGAGTTTGCGCGGTTCGATCTCGACCCCGACCCTGTCGAGCGCGGACGCCACCGACGAGCTCGCCGAGTCGTCGATCGCGGCCGGATACCAGGCGCCCGCGCAGTTGTCGCAGCGACCGCAGGGCTGAGCATCCGGGTCGTCGAGCGCGCGCTGGAGGAACATCATGCGGCACTCGCCGGTGGACTCGTAGTCGAGCATCGACTGCTGCTCCGCGGTGCGCGCGGCGGCGATCCGCTCGTACCGCTCCCGGTCGTATGTCCACGGCGTGCCCGTGCTGATCCAGCCCTTCGCGACGCGCTTGACGGCCCCATCCACGTCGAGCACCTTCAGGAGCAGTTCGAGCGTGGACGGCTTGAGGTCGACCTGGCTCTCCAGTGCGCGGGTCGACTGCGGCTCGGAGTGCAGCGCGCCGAGCACGGCGTCCGCCTTCGCCTCCGACGGCATGGATGCGGTGGCGAAGTAGTCCCAGATCGCCCTGTCCTCCTGCCCGGGCAGGAGCAGCACGTCGGCGTTCTCCGTGGCACGCCCGGCGCGGCCGACCTGCTGGTAGTAGGCGACGGGCGAGGACGGGGCGCCGAGGTGCACGACGAAGCCGAGGTCGGGTTTGTCGAACCCCATGCCGAGTGCGCTCGTGGCGACCAGCGCCTTCACCTCGTTGCGCTTCAGCCGCCCTTCCAGGTCTTCGCGCTCCGCCGTATCGGTCTGGCCGGTGTACGCGTATGTCTCGTGCCCGGCCTGCCGCAGCAGGCGAGCGGTGTCCTCCGCAGCGGACACCGTGAGGGCGTAGACGATGCCGCTGCCCGGCAGCCGTTCCAGGTTGCTGACCAGCCAGGCGAGCCGGGCGCCGGCATCCGGCAGCGTGAGCACGCCGAGGCGCAGCGAGCGCCTGGCCAGCGGCCCGCGGATGGTGAGCACGTCTTCGTGACTGCCCGTGCCCATCTGCTCAGCCACGTCGGCCACCACGCGTTCGTTGGCGGTGGCCGTGGTGGCGAGCACGGGCACGCCGTCCGGCATCGTGGCGATGAGGTCGCGCAGCCGTCGGTAGTCCGGCCGGAAGTCGTGGCCCCAGTCGGAGATGCAGTGGGCCTCGTCGATCACCAGCAGGCCGCTGCGGGCGATGAGGTCTGGCAGGAACTCGTCGCGGAACTGCGGATTGTTGAGCCGCTCGGGGGAGACGAGCAGCGCATCCACTGTGTCGTCGCGGAGGCGCTGAGAGACGTCGTCCCACTCGTGGCGGTTGGCGGAGTTGAGGGTGACAGCCCTCACCCCCGCGCGTTCGGCCGCCGCCACCTGATCGCGCATGAGAGCGAGCAGCGGGGACACCAGGATGGTGGGGCCGGCGCCGCGGGAGCGCAGCACCATGGTGGCGACGAAGTACACCGCCGACTTGCCCCAGCCCGTCCGTTGCACCACCAGGGCACGCCTGCGGTCGTCGACGAGCGCGGAGATCGCCTCGAACTGCCCGTCGTGGAAGTCGGCCTGCGGATCGCCGACCAGGGCGCGGAGGGTGTCGACGGCCTGATCTCGTGTGGTGCTGGTGGTGCTCATGGACTCATCGTTCCAGAGAGCACCGACGCCGAGGCCCACGGGGCTCAGATCGGTGGAGAACTCGCGGGTGTGGAAAACGCGCGCGTCGCGCTCGTCAGGCCCCGTCCTTCCTGATCCAGCGGAACGTCAGCCGGCACGCCAGCAGCCCGGCGACCAGCCAGACCAGCAGCACGACGGCCATCCACCCCAGCTGCCAGCTGCCGCTCGGCTCCTGCGACTCGAACGATGCGGGCAGGAACACGCTGCGCATCCCTTGCGCGATCCACTTCAGCGGAAAGATGCTCGCGATGTTGCGCAACCACTCCGGCAGCAGGTTGAACGCCAGGTACACGCCGGAGATGAACTGCAGCACGAGCACGATCGGGATGATCACGGCCGTCGCGCTCTTGCCCGTGCGCGGCACGGCGGACAGCGCGATCCCGAGCACGGCCGACGTCACGATGCCCAGCGCGTAGATCCACGCGAACCGCAGCCACAGCTCCGGCTCCGTCGGCAGTTCGACGCCGAACAGCACCCTCGCCATCACCAGCAGCAGCGCGATCTGCAGGATGCTCGTGACGATCACCTGCCCCATCTTCCCGATGAAGTACGAGACGACGGGCAGCGGGGTGCCGCCGAGGCGTTTCAGGGTGCCGTCGCTCTTCTCCACGGCGATGTCGACGGCGAGGTTCTGCACGCCGCTCAGCAGGATGCCCGCCGCGATCATGCCGGGCAGATAGTAGGCGGCCTGGCTGATGCCGCCGGAGCCGTCCGGCGCCTCGCCCACCTTGCCGAGGCCCTGGAACGCGACGGAGAAGATCCCGAGCATGACCACGGGGAAGAGGAAGGTGAAGAAGATGGTGTCGGCCTGGCGGAAATAGGTGAGCACCTCGTACCGGATGCGGACGAAGCCGAGCGGAAGCGTCCTCATGCTACGGACTCCGACCCGGTAGAAGCAGACGCCGACGATTCCGCCGCCTGCACCAACCCCAGATACACGTCCTCCAGGCTCGGCCGGATCACCTCGAGGTCCCGCGGTTCGCCGCCCACCTCGGCGGTCAGGCGGGCGACCACCGCCGCCGGCGCGTCCGTGCGCTCTTCGCGCAGCCGCCCGTCTGCATCGCGCCACCGCACGATCGGGATGCGAGCCGCTCGGTCTCCGATGGTGTCGACCGCCCCGATGTCGATCAGTTCGCCGCGCGCGATCACCGCGACCCTGTCGCTCAGCTGCGCGGCCTCGTCGAGGTAGTGGGTGGTGAGCAGGATCGTCGTCCCTTCGCGTTTAAGGTCGCGGACCAGCTGCCAGAACTCGCGCCGCGCCTCGGGGTCGAACCCGGTGGTCGGCTCGTCCAGGAACAGCAGCTCCGGCCGCCCGATCACGCCGAGCGCCACATCCAGCCGTCGTCGCTGACCACCCGACAGATTCCGGATGCGCACCTTCGCCTTCTCTGCGAGCCCGACGGCCGCGATCAGCTCGTCAACATCCCGCCTGGCCGGGTAGAAGCGCGAGAAGTGCGCCACCTGCTCGCGCACCGTCACATCGGCGGCCTCCCCGCCGGACTGCAGGACGATCCCGAGTCGCGCCTTCCACGCCGACCCTCCGCGGTGCGGGTCGACGCCGAGCACGCTCACCTCGCCCGAGCTGCGATCCCGGTAGCCCTCGAGGATCTCGATGGTGGTGCTCTTGCCCGCCCCATTGGGGCCGAGCAGGGCGAAGGTCTCGCCCTGCTCGATGTCGAAGCTGACCCCTCGGACGGCCTCGAACGGCCCGTACGACTTCCGCAGGTCACGGACGACGACGGCTGGACCTCCGGGGGGACGAGCGCTCATCCACCCATCATGCCCGGCGGCGGCGCTGAGCGCTCCTCACTCCGCCGAGAACGGCGAGCACCACGATGATCCCGCCCGCGACCGCGAGGCCGAGAGCCCACGCGCTCGCCGGCGTGAGGGACGCGAACCACACCTGCGCGGCGATCAGCCGGTCGCGGGCGGAGAGCACGGCGAGGGTGCCGCCGGCGAAGACGATGAGTATGGCCCCCCAGACCACCCCGCCCCAGCGGATCTGCGCCGAGCCACGGGATGCGCTGGGCTGCTGCTGCTGCGCGCCCCATCCCGGTTCCTGGCCGAAGACGACCGTCGGGGTGCTGTCTGCGTTGGTGCCCGCTGTGTTTCCGGTCACGCTCATCGTGCGACCTCCTCGGTGCTCTGCTGGACGACCACCTGGTCGAACTGCTGGACGCGGACGATCGCGTCCGCCTTCTTCGACGGCCCGACCATCAGGTCCACGGTGCAGAGACGGTCGTCGTCGGACGTCGTGCAGGTGTGCTCGGTGCGGCCTCCGTCGGCGTCGCCCACCGAGATCCCCTGGCCGCGGGTGGTCGCGACGATCGAGACCGTCTTGTCCGCTCCGAGGAGGAGGGTGGTGGTGCCCCCGCCCTTGACGAAGTCGACCACCGGAGTTCCGCGGTGCGATTCGAGAGCATCCTCGAAGACGATCGTCGTGTCACCGAACGGCTGAGCGTACTGAGCGTTCCCCGTCGGTCGCAGCCAGGCTCCGTCGAAGACGATCTGACCGCTGCGCGGCACCCACGCCGTCACCAGTGTGACCACGGCGAGCAGGATGCCGAGGAAGATCAGGAACCCGCTGCGCCTCCTGGCCAGCCCGGCGATCAGCGTCGCGACGCCGAAGACGAGCGTGGCAGCGGCGAGGGCGGCGGTCACGCCGTAACCGGTCAAGCCGGTGGTGGGCTCCCAGATGGCGGACACGATGGCGGCAGCCACGAGGGCGAGGCCGATCGTCGCCCAGCCGAACGCAGCGCCGATCCGTGGGTTCGCGGCCCGGTACGCCCTGCGCTGCGCGGCCGCCTCCGCGGTCGCGACCGACGCCTGGGCGCGCATCTCCGCGGCGCGCTGCCGCTTCACGGCGCGCATGTCCTCGTCGAGCCTGGCCTTCCACTGCGCGTGCTCGGCCTGCCAGCTGGCGTGCCTGGTGCGCCAGCCGTCCACGTCCTCCTGCGAGGCGCCGACGGTCGGCGCGGGCGGCTCGGTCGGCTCGGCGGTGACGTCGAGCAAGGGCTTGGTCGCTGAGGAGTCGGCCTCTGTGGCGTCTGCCGGGGAGTCGAGCGGAACGGTGTCCGCCGCATCCGGTGCACCCGACGCACCTGACGCATCCGGTGCACCCGCCGCATCCGGTGCCGACGTGGTGGCGGAAGCGGCCCCCGCCGCGTCCGCCGCCGTCTCCGGCCCCGTGGCCGTGCCTGCCGCATCGGCGGTCCACACGCCCGGCCCAGGTGCCCCCGCCGCACCGGACACGCCGCCAGCCACGCCAGCGGCAACGCCACCAGAAGCCGCAGCCCCCGGCGACGCCCCCGCGCCCGCACCA